>JBAMLU010000026.1:0-8898 GCA_039793385.1 bacterium | reverse complement strand
TTGCCATCAGCATCAGCAAGGTCAGGACGGTACCAGAAGCTATAGAAAGTAAGTGTATCACCGCCTGGAATCCGTATAAGTGGAGATATCAAGCTTGCTAATAACATTGTGTCTGCAACGCAGTTCCAGCTATGGGATGGTGAATGATATGATGTTGTTGTGCGAACCCAGTTGTCTCCTCTTGGTCTTAATCCATTTGTGCCAACAAGTGATGTTGGACGTGTATCTCCACCATCATCAAAGAAAAATGTGTCTACATTATCTCTTACTATAATGTTATCGATTATCCAGCCGAACATAGTTGGGTCGTTCCCTTCCTCATCGGAGCGGAAGATTGTGCAGAATCCCGGGTCTGAACCGAAAGCGAATCTTATCAATACCTCCTCGCCTGCATATGCGTTCAGGTTGAATTGAGGGCTTGTCCATCCGGAAGATTCGCCTCCCCAGCCAGGATGCCCAGGACCCTCACCATTATAACCAAACCCATACATCGATGAATATGGATAACCTCCTTGCGGAATAATCTCTCTAAATGTAGCCCCACCATCAACTGAAATTCTGACATTTAACCCATCCCAGGCATCATACCTCTCGGGATATCCTCCAGTTGCAGGTTCAACCTTATATCTCGACTTAAATGCTAAAATGAGATTCCCATTCGGACTTTCAGGAAGGCTTATAGGTGGGGTTGTGAGAAATTGCAGCCATTCGTTGTCATAGCCAACATATGTGACACCTCCGTATTCTATTGAATCGCCACACCACCAGGATTGCCCCGTACCACCATAAGCCATAAACGACGATGTGTGCCAGTAAACAGGGATTGTATTTTCGTATGTCTCATCTATGTGAGACCACCCAGAAGTGTCACCCTCAAAATCGGTAAAATAAAGGGTATCAATGTTTGTTGGTATTGCCCAACACATCGTAACAATCACTATCAGTTGGGCAACCAAAAGAAAACCTCTTGCTCTCATCTTGCCTCCTTTTTTTATCTTTTAAAAATCTAATCTTTTAAAATAATGTGTCAAGTTAAATTTCATCATTTTAAATAAATGACCCTTTTCACCGATTCAAAACCATCCTCGAACAAAATTCTGACAATATAAACTCCAGAGGATAAATTTTTCGGTTTCCATAAGGTAAATTTAGAAGCGGGATAAAGTTTATCTATGATTTGCCCTTCCGGGTTAATAAACTCGATATATATTATATTTCTATTAGCGCTTATTTTTAAAGAGGAGTTGAACGGATTTGGGGATATTTCTATATGTAGTTCAGGTTTTTTATAAGTTTCTGGTATATATGGTGTTGTCCCGAGTAAGAAGGGGAAGAATTCGACAGGTTCAATATCCTGAGGGGAAGAGCCTGAAGACTGTGGGACCTGCCAGGTTAAGATTCCATTGTTTTGTGTTTGGTAACCGCAGGCGGCGATGTAAATGTATTCGGGTATATAGCCGAACTCCGCGAGAATATCTAAGGTTCCCTCAAGAACGCCTGACTCGCTTGGTGAGGCGAAACACTCTCCATTTGATGGATTGTTAATTTCGAACCATCCACACCAGCCATTGTCGTTTTCTCCGCCAATATAGGCATCATAAGATGCTACTCGTCCAGCTTTTACCCAGGGATGAGAAAGAAGTTCGCCGGGGGTTATAGCGAGGAATATGAAGTGGTCATCAGCCCTTTCGCCACCATTTCCCTGTGAATTCGTCGCAACATAAAGCCGTCGCCCATTAAAATGGGCATAGAGATGGTAAATCCCATGCCTCGCAAGCTCATAAGCTTCAGGGTCCAAGCTCCCATCCATAATATACGAACCTGTGCCTGATAAATTTATATGGTAGTCGCGCCCGGAGTTGTTGTCCCAGCTATTATCTTCAAAATGAATAACAAAATCGATTCTTGCTACAGGATGCCCCGGAATATTAAACGGACCAAGCTTCAAATAGAAGTTGGGTTGTGTGCCTTGAAGTCTTGATTCAATTGCCATACTATCGTGCCAGATAATGCTTCCAGCAGGGCAGTAAACTGAATCCGGAAGCTGCCAACCATCAACACCCCAGTGAACCCATCCGCCAATAGATGAGTTAACCATTATCGTTATTGTGTCGTTCATCGTGGGATTTAACGGGCTCCACGAGACCCTCGACCCACTTCCAGCACCACCCCTTCCTATCCAAACCCACTGTATTGGCGAACGAGAAACATTGCCAACCGAATCCTCAGCATAGAGATAATAATCAACCAGTTTCCCTGTGAGCCCAGTTATAGTAGCATAATATCTTGAAGCAACATAATAAGGGAGCGGATTTGTCCTCGAAATCCAGTTCTCCTTTATCATAGGGATTGAATTCCAGACCCCGCCGGAATAGAGCATATTCTCATACTCAACGGTTGAATCATCATCAACCCTATACATAAGCTCAACCTGCCGAACCCCATGTATGTCGTACACGAAAGTCCATATTGTGCAATCCGTGGGCTGTGTTGCTCGAAATTCTGTCTCGCCCGGATTATAAGGTTCCCTTTGAGGAATAAATATTGATGGACCTATTGTGTCTGTACCGTTCAAAACAAGGGTTCTTATTAAGTCGATTGCCTGATTTACAGCCCTTGTCGCATTAGCGTTCCAGAGCTCCTCTGATGCGCTTCCCTCCCAATATTCGTAGCATGATGTTTGAGAAACCAGGTAATAGTGGAATGCTTTTGAAGTTGAATTTCCCGTATTGTATACGATATCACCGATGCTTGAGTACGGTTGAATTGAGTTTGCAGTCCAGACCCAATTGTGCCCGGCTGTTATAACAGCCCAGGAGTTGTAGTCGGGGCTATAACTACCTGGGGTTCCACCGAGCCAAGTAGAAAACTCAGGGCTCAAACATCCAGCACCAATCCAGCCGCCGCTTTCAATCCAGACATAGTCGTTTGTATCCGGCGGGAAATCGTGAATATAATCCTCAATTGTTGTTGCCACATATGTTGATGAGTTTGCTTGAAGCCAGCTTATGAAATTTGAGAAATTCTCATGATAATAGGAACTCACTCCTGCACCGTAGTTCTCACCGTCATGATGTAAAAGCACAAGCATCGGATGATTGGGGTCGGTGTTTGCGGGAAGGAGTTGTGAAAGAACCCCGCCATAATTTAGCGCACCAAATCCTCCTCGAGCATCCTCGTTTCCCTCATAGCAAGCTGCAGGTATAACAATGATTTTGTAAACTGTACCCGTTTGTGGGTCAACATATCTTGAATAATGTGGTCTATAGCCCCATCCAGCGGCAACCTTTTCAGGCGCCCACAACCCATGCAGTTGAATCCACATAGAGTTAGGGTGTTCGGAAATCACTCCGTTCATTTGGTCAGCTTTGTTCGGTTCAACAACCCCGCTTGCACCAGTCCAGGGATAATCCACAAGTGCCCTGAAAAGATGAATATTATCCACAATGACCCAGTTAATACCTTGATTAACAAGCGCTGGAATAGTTCTCATAGAAAATCCTGTTTCCGGTGGGAATAACCCGCGTGAATAGGGCGAACCAAATGTATCAAGATAAATCTTCCTGTGGCACGCGATTTGAAGCTCTATATCTTTATTCCAGATAAGCCCTATTATGGGATGGTGATACGGAAAAGCAACGATATCGAGCCTTTTGTTCCCATAAGCTGTAAGAAGTGTTCTTCCGTAGAGTAGCCTGCTTTTCCAGTTGCCATACATGTCACCATTCCAATCCCGAAAATCAAGGTTATTCATGCTTTCTATAAGTGAGCCTGAGAGATTCAACTGCGTTCCAAGATGCGGCAGGCTCAATCCCAATTCTATAGCATCAACTGGCCAGGTTTTATAAGCATTAGCTTTCATAACCCACATATCAAACAAACTAAACCCGAATGTCGGTCCACCACAAATACCATTGCAGTTTATCGTCGTATAAGGCTCATCATATGGAATGTAAATGGGCTGGTGCATATGCCACAAAAATGTTATGTAAATCGGATTATCTGCATAAAGGATTGAGAATAGCAAAAAAACTAAAACTAATTTTCCTACCCTCATATTTTTAATCTAACAATTTAAAAGCCTTAGTCAATAGTTGACAGAAAATAAAAAATGCCCTTTTTTATTAATTGTGTTAAGATTGAAAAGGATAAAGCATATATTTGAGTATATTATGGTAAAGGCTATATTATTAATATTGCATTTAATTCCTTATAAATGGGCTTTAAGGGTTGGTTCGTTTATTGGTGAGCTTGCATTTCTCTTGCGAATAAGATATGATGTTTCGATGAGAAATTTATCGCTCATGCTTAACGGAGAAGGTGATGGCAAGTTTTGCAGGAGGATTATTCTTGAATCATACAGGAATTTTGGTCGTTCGCTTGTGGAATTTGCGCTTCTACCACGACTGAAACCACATCTGAAAGAACTCGTTAGAATTGATGATAAACAAATTTTTGATGAGGCTTTGAGCACGGGTGCGGTTCTTGTCACCGCTCACTACGGCAGCTGGGAACTTTTCGGCGCTGCGCTAAAAGCATACGGTTATCCGATAGAATTTCTTGTCGGACAGCAAACAAACAATCTTGTTGATAATCTGATGAACAAAATAAGAAGCGAGATGGGTATAGGATTAATAAGAATGGGAATAAGCGCTAAGGGGGTTATAAAGGCGTTAAAGGAGAAAAAATATGTTGCAATGCTTTCGGACCAGGATGCGGGGGATTCAGGAGTTATAGTTCAGTTTTTTGGTAAGCCAGCCTCAACACCAAAGGGGGCGGCAGCGTTTGCCTTAAAAGCTTCTGTCCCCATTCTCACAGGGGCAATAATAAGGGATGAAAACGGAATAACACACACGGTGAAAACCATAAGAATAGAGCCTGATAGGTTTATTGGTTTTGATGACCCTGTAAAAGCCCTCACACAGGAATACACAAGCATATTAGAACAAATCATCATGGAAAAGCCTGAGGGTTGGTTTTGGGCACATAGAAGATTTAAAACAACAATAAAAGGTTTCTATAGATGAGGATACTCGTTATTCAGACGGCATTTTTGGGAGATGTTATACTAACCACGCCGTTAGTTAGAAGAATTAGTGAGTTTTTTCCTGATGCTCGTGTTGATGTTGTTACAACTATTGAAGGAAGTGAAATTCTGAAAAATAATCCACATATAAATGAAATAATAATCTACGACAAGCACGGCAAAGAATCATCATTGTATGCGCTTGTAAAGAAAGGGATGTATCTTAGAAGGGTAGGATATGATATAGCTTTTTTGCCTCACAGGTCGATTAGGTCTGCTCTTCTTGCTTTTCTTTGTGGAGCAAAAGAGAGGGTTGGTTTTGGCGGGACAATGGGCTCTTTGCTTTTAACCAGAAAAACAAAGCGAGATTTAACGAAGCACGAGATAATTCGAAACCTTTCGCTCCTTGAGCCATTTTTCGGTAAGGTCGAACCCGTTCCGCCAGAGATCTTTCCGACAAAGGATGATTTTGTTTTTGTTAAAGAGAAATTGAAAGATGTTTTTGATGGTTCATTTGGGTGGCGTGTGATATTTGCTCCGGGTTCAGCTTGGGCAACAAAAAGGTATCCCCGAGTATATTTTACTGAACTCGGCAAACTTCTTCTTGAATATGGAATAAAATTTATAATAATAATCGGTGGCAAAGAGGACTGGAGAATATGTAAGGATATTAAAGATAGGATAGGTGAAAGGGCAATTAATGTTGCTGGAATGTTTACGCCTCTTCAATCCTGTGCGCTAATGACAATGTGTAGCTTAGTGATTTCAAATGATTCTGCACCTCTTCATATGGCTTCAGCAATGGGGGTTCCTGTAGTTGGAATATATGGACCGACAACACCAAAATTCGGTTTCGGACCCTACGGAAAGCTTGTTCGAGTTGTAGAAACCAAGCTTGAATGCCGCCCTTGTAGCCCTCACGGACCAAGAATCTGCCCGCTTGGTCACCATATGTGTATGAGGAATATTTCGCCTCATGATGTCGCTGACGCTGCAGTTGATATGCTCGCTAAAAGATTGTGGCTTCTAAGAACAAATCCAGAATATTTCAAATTCCCTATGAAAACAGAATAAACTCATCTTTCTATCACAACAATGCCCCAATCACGGTCGCCTGCGAGAAATTTTCCATCAGCCGTTCGTTTGGCTGAATAAGTATAAGGCATGTCCATTTGCTGAATTAAAAAAGGAGATAGCGGATTCTCGAATATGAAGAGCCCTGATGTTCCGGCTGGAAGAAGGATATAATTCTCCGTAAGCTCAACCTTATAAGATGTGCCAATCCCGGGATTATATGAGAAAATTGACCGTGGCTGTTGCAAGTTCGATATATCGATTACAGCCAAGCCTGATGTTCCAAGAGCAACATAGCAAAACATCCCATTTACCACAACATCCATCGCGTTCCCAGGTAAATCTAACTCGCTAATAAGATAAGGGAAATCGGGATTGGAAAAAGAAACAATTTTCAAACCTCTCTCATTACAGGCAGCAAATATAAGTGTGTCTGAAATATCAATCCCATTGCAATATCCGCCAACAGGAAAAGGTGTTCCTCGTTGAACAAATATTCCATCGGGATCCATTGAAAATATAACGATTCCGTCATCCTCATCAGCGGCGATAACAAAAAGCGTATCCCTCATCCATTTCGTGGATACATCAACCACTCGCCTCACAAAGTAATAATTTACGAGCTCCGGATGCTCGATTTCTGATATGTCATAGACGATAAGATTTCCCCGATAATCCGCCACGAATAGAAGATTAGAAAGCGAATCAACGGCTAACGAGATTGCCCTATCGAATGTGTTTATTCTCGAGACAATATCCATACCTCGATTCAAAACCACAACTCCAGCCTCATTGCATGCAGCAAAGAAGTGTTCTCTGAACGGCAAAATATCTAAAACCGGTCCAGGCATTGGGAGTGTCGAGCTTATTCTGAATGGGGCTGGTTCGAGCGTAAAATTCCATATTGGTGATGAATATTTAAAGTTTGAGCCGTCTGAGGAACCAAGCACCATCCATCTGTATTGCCCCGAAGGAATAAACTTAAAAAGCGTATAACTATCATCGCTTATCCGCTCATCAACTACCGTATCAGACCCCGTGAAAATGATTATCCTGTATATATTTACCCCGCTCAATCCATACCAGTCGAACTCCGGTTGTGTCGTTCGAACAATGGAGCCATTCTGCGGCACCCTTAGCTCAATCTCGTCTCCACTGGTAGATACAGGGTTCTTCGAGCAGAAAATAAAAACAAGCGTGAAAATACACAAAAACCTCTTCATAAAACCTCCATCACCTATAAACCTTATGATTAACTTTAAAATAAAAGATAAACCTGCTGTAATTTTTTAAATTGCCTATGCTAACATAATGCAAACTATGAGATTTTCGCGTGAAATATTCCGAGCCTATGGTCACATTTGTATTCCTTGCTACTTGAATCAATCCCATTAAGGATAGGGATAAAATTTTATCGCTTCTATCTCGATGAAGAGGGTCTAAGCTCGGGTCCTTTTGGCTCGTGTAATCTTGAATCGAATATGCAACTTCTCCTAATATTTTCCAACCATTCATATCTAAAGGGAGAATGTTTATAAAAAAGTTCCATTCGTTTCTTGATATATCCTCTTCATTTGAGTTTTCCCTTGTTTCATTTGAGTTATCATATCCTTGAGCTTTGAGCGCCCCGTACGAAAAGCCCAATCTTGATATGGTTGGTATAAAGCCAATTTCAAAATATGTTGTTAGTTCAGGCATTGTGTAATTGTATTCATAAAATGTGTTAGAATAATTCCGTAATTCATTGGAAAACAAAATGTTAAAATTAAATTTTTTTGAATACCCGTGCGTGAATTTCAATATTAGCTTATTGCTTGTGTAAGATGCCCATTCGTATCTGCCTGAGTCTGGGTCGAAAAATTTTCTATAGTTGGCGAACGGTATATATGAATAAGCGATCTCGACATTATCATTGAACCTTGATATTCTTATAAAAGCGCCGAGCTTGCCATAATTCTTCATACCATTTGCTGAAAAAAGGTTAAATCTAAAGTTAAATCCGTTTAAAACCCTATAGCCACTTATCCCCCACAAATACCTTAACTCAACTGCTGGTAGATATATGAAATCGTTTACGCTTTTTATCCCATACTTATTCTCCGGTTTTTTTAGTTCATTGAACTCATTTATTTCCCCGGGTCCGAGGATTGATACATTAGAATCATATCGGGTTTCAATTGATAGGTTCAGACCGATTTCGCCAGCGAATAGCGGTAGAACAATGAAAAGGGTAAAAAGCATTTTGAACATTATCTTAGTTTCTCAAATAAATAAAGGTTACCCGTACCGAGGTCAACCATTCTCTTGTAAGAGTTTATGCATATTGGTTCAGATTTATGGAGCCTTATAAGAAAAAGACCTGATGGGTTTATCATATTCAATATAGTATCCATTTCTTTCATAAGTTTCTCGCCAAACCCTTTCAAAAATGGGGGGTCAGCAAAAACGATATCATACCTACCCTCGCCTTTCCGTATAAAATCAAGCGCATCAACTGGATAAATCCTTATTCCCTTATTCTTTATGAATTCCGTGTTTTTTCTAATAGTTCTTAAAGCGTTTCTTCTCTTTTCGACAAAGGCTGCGCTTTTAGCTCCTCTACTAAGAGCCTCAATCCCGAACGAGCCGCTTCCGGCAAAAAGATCGAGAACATCGGCATTCTCTACATATCCGCTAAGAATATCAAAAATCTTTTTCCTGAAAATGGCAACTAGCGGGCGAGAACCGTGCGGAACCCTGATTTTCCGTCCCTTATATTCACCGCCAATTATTCTTAAATATCCCATAGTCCTTGATTA
>JBAMLU010000025.1:0-9341 GCA_039793385.1 bacterium | reverse complement strand
CGGTGTACCCCTGACTCAAACCTCATCTTCCCGTAAACACCCTCACCCTCAAGCCCGAATATTATCTCCTTATACCCACCAAGGTCAGTTCGTGTATGGCTTATAATTTCGAGCTTCCACCGGTTTTTCTCAGCATATCCAACATACATCCTGAACAAATCTGCTGCAAAAAGCGCCGCCTCCTCACCGCCCGTTCCAGCTCTTATCTCTACTATAACCGCCCTATCGTTATCAGGATTATTTCCAAAGAATTTCACGATCAATTCGTTCTCGAGTTCCGCAATAGATTTTTCAAGTTCCTCTATCTCGCATTCTGCAAGTTCTCGAAGTTCTTTATCGCTCTCGGCTTCAAGTATATGTTTATCTTCCTTAACCCTTTCGATAAGTTCCTTGTACCTTTTGAATAATTCGAAAAGTTCTCTTGTCCTTTTATATTCTTTTCCAAAGGCAGCAATTTTAGTTGTATCGGTCGTTGATGAAATAGCCTCATCAAGTTCCTTCAGCCTCTCTTCCAGCCCATTGAGTTGTTTTATTATTCTTTCGTCAATCATTCTCGCCACCTACCGCAAGTGTAAGTGCTTTGATAGCGACCTCTATCTGCTCGTTGTTTGGTTCGAGTGCGGTTATTTTCTGAAAAAGAAGCCCGGGGTAAATTATAACCCTCACTATCCTGTTTCTATTATATAGCTCGCCTGCTTTTTTGAGTATCTCCCAGCTAAGCCCGACCATAATGGGCAAGAGTATAAGATGTACCACAATCCTTATCTTTATCGGCGGAGATAGATGAAATATAATACCATAAAGTCCGTCAACAATCGAAAAGAAAAGTATAGCAAAGATTATCGTTATGAATATGAAACTCGTCCCGCATCGCGGATGCAGTGGGGATTCGGCTTTTATATTTTCTATCGTTAGTTCTTTCCCTCTTTCGTATGCATATATGCTTTTGTGTTCGGCACCGTGATATTGAAAATACCTTCTTATCTCCTCAGACTTGCCTATAATATAAATATACAAAAAGAATATCGCAACTCTTATAACCCCTGAGGTTATGTTAAAAAGAAATGGTTGATTTCTAAGTCCAATGATATTTGAAATGCCAAGTGGCAGAACAAGAAAAAGGGCAAGTGCAATTACGATAGCTATAAGATAGGTGAAAAATTTCCCTGCTTTTGAACTCTTCCTGTGGTTCTCAAAAAGCTCGATTGACCAGTTCAAACTTATTATGCCAAGTGATAGGGTTTCATAAAAACCGGCTATGCCTCTAAGTATTGGTAATCGCAGCAAAGGATATTTCTTGACGAGCTCGTTTATCCGTTCACTTTTCGTGATAATCTCACCATTGGAATTTCTAACTGCAACAGCATATCTATCACCAGCCCTTATCATAACACCCTCATATACCGATTGCCCCCCAACATTTTTTGCTTTCATACAATTTAAATTAATCGTAAGCATGACGAATGTCAAGAAAACATATAAGGCTCCCTTTTCCTATTGAAAAGTTTGCAAACTCGGATATAATTAAAATATGAAACAAAAAGTTGGTTTTTTATTTATTGTTGGGTTTGATGGTAAAGATATACCTGATTGGTTGAAAGGATTTTCGCAAGAGTTCGGGCTTGGTGGAGTGATTATCTATAATAGAAACTTTAACAACATTGATAACCTGAGCGGGTTGATTTTGCGGATAAAAAACGAGCTTTCTCCTCTATTAATTTGTGTTGATCAGGAGGGCGGCAAAAAGAGGAGACTGGATTTTGAGCCTTATGATGCACCGTTTGATATGGCTAAAAAGTTTGGTTTAGGCGGTATTTATGATGTTTATAAAGTATCCGCACGGAGACTTGCTCGGTTGGGTTTCAATGTTAATTTTGCTCCAGTTTGTGATATAGCTGAAAACGGGAGCTACATTGGCAAAAGGGCGTTCGGGTGTGACGCTTTTGAGGTTGCTAATGCGGTTCGTGCATCTGTTTATGGAATAAAAGCTGGTGGAATTATCCCTGTTGCAAAACATTTCCCGGGACTCGGCAGAAGCAAAACCGACCCCCATATGGACCTACCAGAATTGGAACTCTCAATTGAACAACTTTTGAAATGGGAACTCATTCCTTTTAAGGAGGCTATTAGTGCGGGCGCAAGGTTCATTATGACAACCCATGTTGTTTTGAAACAGCTTGAGAATATGCCTGTAACTTTTTCAAATATTGCTATAAATTTTTTGAGAAGCTCGCTTAAGCATGATGGAATTGTTCTTACAGATGATATTTTGATGGGCGCTTTAAAAGGTTATTCGCTTGAAGATAGGATAAGATTGAGCTTGACCGCGGGGCACGATATGGTTTTAATCTCAAACGGGGATGAAAGACTTTTTGATATTGTTTGCAGGCTTGAAAATAATCTTATTGCCGATAAAATATGGAGGGTTTATATGTTGAAAAAGGAGGTGATGGATGGAGAAAAAAGAAGTTAAACATCATTTAACCCCGGATGAGAAGAAGCTCATTCACAAGGAGCGAGAAGAGTTAGAGGAGAAACAGAAACAAAAAGTCAAAGGGCATACAAGCGAGGTCTTTTCTCGTGGTCGGTTGGCTGAGCTTAAGCGTACAATGCGAATGAAAACAAGCCTTCGCCCACAAAGAAGAAAAGGCTAATAATGCCTTAGCCGTTTAACGCCCTGTTTGACCATAATAATGGGTCTAAATCAGGAAATATTGGGTCTCGCTTTTCATAAAATATAACCCGTTCCCACATATGATCTGAAATGGTTCTTTCTTTGAGATAGGTTTCAGCCACCGAAATTAATTCGTTAAACGATTCATAATGTATTGATATTCTTTGTTCAGCGTAATCCCGCGCTGACCAGGTGCTTATTAGGAATTGCCAGTCGGAGGACTCGAGAAGAAGTAGTTCTCGGGCGGCTTGAGCAAGGATTCGTTTCAGATTTAAATCGTGAGTGTCATAAAGTCTGTTTACCCACTCCACGAATTTTTCCTCAGCATCGTATATGAGTTTCCAGCTCCATCTGGTCCAATCGTTAAACCATATATAATGAAATCCACCTTCCCCCCAGGAACCCTCAGGAAGTGCAACTATCTCATATGGTGGATATTTCTGTAAATATTCGCTGAGTGTTATAGTTGAGAATTCGGTTTCATAGTATAAATTCGTGAGCACTTTCTTAAGCCACCGCGGACCCTCAAACCACCAGTGTCCGAACAATTCGCTATCATAAGGTGCAACGATTATTCCCGCAAGACCACTCGATGAATGATAATCTTCAAGTATGCTTTTGCAAAGTTTAGTAAAATGCTCTGCCTGCTCAAAAAGGACACCGTCAACCCATTGAGGTTCGTATAAAAGTTTCTCGCCTAAGTCAGCTTTTGGGTTTGTTACTCGCCAGTATCTTAATCCACCAGGCCAATGTTTCTTATGAAAATCAAGATATACGCCATTTCCTGGATAGCCCCATTCTCCGCTCCATACCTGAAGAGCCGTTTTCGGGTCTCGTGCAAAAAACGAAACATCACCGCAAAGATAAGCCCTGTAAACCGACCTTGGCTCTTTCTCAAGAGGCTTATATGATTTCTCAAACTGCTGCCATAATCTCTTCAACGCTTCATATCGCTCAATATATACACCTATCGCCTTACCGCCCGTAAGTAATGCCGAGTCAACTATAAAATATTCAATCCCAACATGTTTCAACACCTCCTCAATACCTTTTCTCTCGAAAGATAAATTGTTTATGGGGTTAACCCAGGTATATCTTGGTCTGTAAGCACATTCCGGAAGCCATATGCCCCTTGGTTTCCTGCCAAAATTTCTCTCATATGTTTTAGCACCTATAGCAACCTGTGCATAGATACTATTATCTGTACCGAGAATCGGAAGATACCCATGGGTAGCGGCTGAGGTTATAATCTCTATAATGCCCTCATCCTGAAGGTTCGCGAAAGCCCTTAAAAGATCACAATTATAATCCTCGTTAAAAAGCGTTTCGATCCGTGAATAATATTCATACCAATTTCTTGCGAGTGATGCGCGTTTATCGCCCGTTTTCAAGAAGAATTTTTCGTTTTCGAGCGATATTTTTTTCCTATCGTTAATGTATGTTTGAACTCCAGAGATGAAATCGCTGTGCCTCAATTGCTCCTGTAAGACGGGGGTAATACCTATTGTGAGTTTTGGTCTTATCCCCTCACGCATCAAGGAGTAAAAAATATCGAGCAGAGGGATATAACATTCGCATGCTGCCTCGTTTAGCCAATCGCTTCCATGTGGCCAAACACCATGTGAAAGCACATAGGGAAGATGTGTGTGAAGGATAAATCCGAGATATCCTTTACTGTTTTTCCTCATTTTCAGCCCTTTTCTCGAGTATTTTTCTAATTGATTCTGCTGCGAGTTCAGGTGAAACGGGGTTTATGTAAAATCCGGTACCCCATTCAAAACCTGCAACACGAACAAGCCTCGGTATTATCTCTATATGCCAGTGGTAATCGTATGGCAGGGTTGACCAGTATGTTGGTTTTCCGGGGCGTGGGGTTGTGCTCGGTGCTGTGTGAAGAAGAAAATTATAAGGTGGGTCATCGAGGCTTTCTTTCAAAGCCCATAGCGTTTTCTGAAGAGCATCAACAAAATATCGCAGTATATCATCAGGGGTCTCTGTATAATCGTGCGAATGAACCTTCGGCAATACCCAGCACTCAAATGGAAATCTTGATGCAAACGGGCAAATCACAATAAAGTGCCTGTTCTGGTATGCTATTCTTTCCTCAAGCGCAAGCTCCTGATTGATTATGTCGCAGAAGAGGCATCTCTCCTTTGCTAAGTAATGTTCCTTGCAGCTGTCGAGCTCCTCGGCTATCGTCCGTGGTGTTATTGGGGTAGCTATAAGCTGCGTATGAGGATGTGCTATTGAGGCTCCAGATTGCGCCCCATAATTCTTGAATATAAGAACATAACGAAACCGTTTATCTTTATAAAGGTCTTTTATCCTTTCGCGGTAAACTGTTGTGACAAGGAGAAGATGGTCTAAAGGCATCTCCCCCATATGGAGGTTGTGCTTTTGAGTTTCTATTATGACCTCATGAGCACCAATCCCGTTCATCATATCGAATACCCCAAACCCTCGCCGTCCAAGTTCACCCTCAATAGTAAGCGCAGGAAATTTATTTGGTATAACCCTTAGCTTCCAACCAGGACCGTTTGGTGTTGAGTTAGGGTCTCGAATAGCCATTATCTCTGGCGGTGTTTTCGACTCATTGCCCTCACAAAATGGACATTGCTTTGGATCAATAGGCTTCTCTTTTTCTTCCTTGAATTCTATCGGTCTTTGCCCCCTCTCCTTTGCAATTATTACCCATCGTTTCTGCACAGGATCGTGGCGTAGCTCAGACATATACCCCCTTTTTTAGTATCTTAATTTACTGGGTAAATTTATTAATCGCAACGATTATTTTTTAATTATTGCGAGACTTGCATATTTTTTGTTTATTATAGAAAAAAGGAGGATAAAGTGGTCTTTTTGGTTCTTTTTTTTGCACTATCTTGTTTATGGTCTTCGCCTGATTCTCTCGTTTACGACAACGGTATTGTTGGTGGATATTTTACATCAATACGCGCTGGTGATATAGAGGCTGTGAGATTTACGCCCTTACATCCATGCACATTATGGGGTTTTTCAGCGCTCGTGAGAAACAATTCCGTTGCACCGACGCCATATGAGTTTCATATCTGGGCGGACAACGGTGGTCAAATGCCTGATACATCAAGGGATTTCATAACCCCATTCACCGGAAGAACATCAGGTGAAACCTTACAGGAATGGGTTAGATTTAACCTTGAAACACCTCTTATATTTCCGCCCCTTGCCGATTTTCACATCGGGCACAAGGTTCTTCCTAATGGAGTCCAAATATTTGTTGATAATTCCGCTCCAGTTGTCCAAAGAAGCACATTGCGGATGGGCACTGATTGGTACTATTCAGGCGCTGGAGATTTTATTATTCGAGCTTACATAACTTATTATGATTCAATTCCCGCGCTCGAGAGGTCGTTTGAGAATGTTACAGAGATGGTTGGTATTGATGCTGGTGGGGGGCGAGTTTCCTGGGGAGATTATAATAACGATGGGTATGACGACCTTCTTATCAATGGTTGTATCTTATACAGGAACAATAGGGACGGCACATTTACTGATGTTTCTCGTGAGGTTGGACTTGATTCCAATTTTACATCAGGTGGTATATGGGCTGATTATAATAACGATGGATATTTAGATTTTTACGCTCAGGCTGGTCCACCACATATGGATATCCTCTGGAGAAATGTTTCAGGGGAGAGATTTGTTGATGCTACTGGGGAGGCAAATTTCCCGGCTGATAGCTACCCTACTGAAGGTGTTGCTTGGGTTGATATCGACAATGACGGATCTGTTGACCTTTATGTTGCAAACTACGAGCGCCCTGATAGTATGTCCGTTGGCACACCAGATTTTCTCTGGAAAAATAACGGTGATGGCACATTTAGTGATGTTTCGCTTTCGTCCGGAATAAGGGCAACACCGAATAGATGTGGGAGGGGTGTTAATCCCTGCGATTTCAATATGGATGGTTTCGCTGATATATATGTTTCAAACTACAGATTGAACCCTAATTTCCTGTGGGTGAATGATGGTAGCGGACATTTTTTCAATTATGCACGGGAGTATGGGGTTGAAGGAACCCGGAGGTATTATGGTGGGTCGGCGTATTGGGGGCACACTATTGGAAGTGAATGGGCAGATTTCGATAACGACCTCGATTTCGACCTGTTCACCGCTAATCTTGCTCACCCACGATTCCTTGCTTTCTCTGACCTCTCTAAACTATATGTCAATGATGGTGCTCCGGATTATACATTTCACGATATTTTCGGTAGCTCCGGCATAATCTATCAGGAAACTCACTCTGAACCTTCATGGGGGGATATCGACAATGACGGTGATCTCGACCTTTTTATTACCTGTGTTTATGAGGGTAGGCGCTCGTTTATGTACAGAAACGATGGTGACGGCATTTTTACAGATATAACATATGAAACCGGTCTTCTTGTTGAAAATGGTTGGGGAGCTGCTTTCTCTGACTACGACAAGGATGGCTTCATTGACCTTGCTGTATCATCTGGCGGAAGAATCAAGATTTTCAAAAATAAGGGGAATCTCAACAATTACATTGAGATAAGATTAAAGGGTGTAAATTGCAATAGGGCTGCTATTGGCGCTATTGTTAAGGCTTATTCACAAGAATTATGGCAGATGCGTTATGTTGAGGGTGGTAAAGGAACATCTAACCAGAATTCGCTCGTTGTTCATTTCGGCTTGAAAAATAAAACCTTGCTCGATTCGCTTATAATAATCTGGCCCGGTAGCGGTAATGTGGATAAATATAACGATATTCAGGCGAACAATTTTTACATAGCTGAGGAGAGGCGAGGGCTTTTTATAACATCAATAAGAAACGAAAACCAACCCGAACAAATCCCGCTTTTAGAGCTGGGTAATGTTTATCCTAATCCTTTCAATAAGAGGTTCATATTCGAATACTACATCGGAATGCCCAGTTATGTTACATTAGAACTTTATGATGTTATTGGGCGAAAGGTTGATGAAATATTTTCTGGTTTCATGCCCGGTGGCAAAGGGAGATTAATCTGGGAAGCCGAAAATAATAAAGAACTTAAATCAGGACTTTATTTCCTCGCTATGAGAAGCAAAGATAGGGTAGTAACGAAAAAGGTTGTTTATCTTAAATAATATATTATTGTTCTTCAGCAGCTTGTTTTTTGCCATATTCGGCGAAGATTTTTTCGGCTATCTCCCGTGGAACTTCTTCATAATGTGAGAATTCTCTTGTATGATAGCCTCGTCCCTGCGTAAGTGAACGGAGGGTTGTGGAGTATTTATAAAGTTCAGCGAGCGGCACCTGTGCAATGATCTTCTTGTAATTTCCGACTGTTTCCATTCCGAGTATTCGTCCGCGTCTTGCTGATATATCGCCTATTATGTCGCCCATAAATTCCTCAGGCACAACGACATAAACATTGTATATAGGTTCGAGCAATACCGGCTCAGCTTGCATAAAAGCGTTCTTAAACCCCATGCTACCGGCAATTTTAAATGCGATGTCAGATGAATCAACCTCGTGATAGCTGCCATCAAAAACCGTGACCTTGACATCCGTTACCTTGCTTTGGTTGGTGAGTATTCCGCTTTCCATAACCTCGCGGACGCCTTTTTCAATTGATGGTATATATTTGCTCGGTATAACTCCCCCAACAATAGCATCAACGAACTCGAACCCACTTCCTCTTGGCAGGGGTTCAAGCCTTAGCCAGCAATCGCCATATTGACCTCGTCCACCGGTTTGTCTCTTGTATTTTCCTTGCGCCTCCGCCTTTTTTCTTATTGTTTCTCTATAAGGTATTTTCGGGCGTGTGAGTTCAACCTCAACTCCATATCGCTCCTTGAGTTTCCTCACGATAAGCTCAAGCTGAAGTTCGCCTTGACCATAGATAATAGTTTGTTTCAGCTCAGGGTCAACAACGAAAGAAAATGTCGGTTCCTCCTCGTGAAGCCTCGAAAGACCAGCACCAATTTTATCCTCTTCTCCCTTGTTTTTCGGCTCAAGACCCATATTTATCACAGGATGAGGAAATTCTATGGGAGGAATTATGACGGGATTATTCTTATCCACAGTAAGTGTGTCATTTGTCTGGGTGATCTTAAGCCTAACTGTTCCACCTATATCTCCAGCATAAAGGCATGGGGTTTCCTGACGGTCTCGCCCGTTTAAAAGATATATTTGCCCAATTCGCTCGAACCCCTGTTTTACAGGGTTGTAAAGCTCTATACCGGGTGTAAGTTTGCCCGAATAAAGTTTGAAAAACGATATCTCCCCGAGTTTTGCCTCCGTAAGTGTCCTGAAAAAAAAGAGTGTCGTAGGACCATCAATCGCAAGTTTCTCTTCAGGCTCACCATCTTTATCCCTCTTAACCATTGTGTAACCATTGAATATCGGATGTGGAAGATAATCGACAATACTATCGAGCAAGAGGTCTGTTCCGATATTTAGTGTCGGAATGGAGAATACAACGGGCACGATTTTCCCATTTATTATCCCGCTTTTCAATCCATTTTGTATCTCGGGTTCTTTTAGTTCTCCGCCTTCAAGGTATTTTTCTAAAAGGGTATCGTCTGTTTCGGCGATTTTTTCAATAAGTTCTTGCCTTGCAGCGTTGAAAGAATCCTTTACATCCTCCGGTACGGTTGCTTCACTTTTCTTTCCGCCTTGTGAGTA
>JBAMLU010000024.1:2816-9367 GCA_039793385.1 bacterium | reverse complement strand
GGTTTATTTCTACTCATTAAAAACGGAGAAGTTTAAAGAGAAAAAGAGGATGATACTGGTTAAGTAGTCCTCTTACCTGAAAATGTGAGATTGGAAAGCCCTCGATTTATTCGAGGGCTTTTGTTATTTAGGCAGAGGAGGTTTTAAGATGGCGACACTCGATTTTAATGTTAGGCAGGCAAAGAATATAATCGTTGATTTTATACGCGAGGAGATTGAAAAGGCTAATTTGCGGGGCGGTGTTGTCGGACTTTCGGGTGGGCTTGATTCTGCTGTAACGATGTATTTGATGGTCGAGGCTCTTGGCGAAGATAATGTTCTCGCACTTATTTTACCTTATAAAGAAAGTTCACCTGAGAATATTAAGGATGCTGAAGAACTCGCAAAACTGAAAAGAATAAGGGCAATTAAACTTGATATAACACCATTTGTTGAACCTTATTTTGAGGCTCGAAAGGAGATAGACAATGTTCGAAAAGGAAATTATTTAGCAAGAATAAGGATGGCGATCCTCTATGATTACTCGAGAGAATTGAATTATATGGTAGTAGGAACATCAAATAAAAGCGAGAGGCTTTTAGGTTATTTTACACTTTGGGGTGATATGGCATGTGGAATTACCCCTCTCGGTGACCTTTACAAAACTCAGGTGAAAGTATTGGCAAAATTTCTCGGTCTCCCCGATAGGATAATCGGGAAAGTGCCCAGCGCAGACCTTTCGAAGGGACAAACAGATGAGGACGAGCTCGGAGTGAAATACGGAAGAATTGACCTTATGTTCCATATGTTTTATGATCTAAAGTGGAGCAGGGATTGGATTATTGCTGAGGGATTTAAGGAGGAGGAACTTGAAATTGTTGTTAGGAGGTATAAGGAGAGCGAATTTAAAAGGCGAATGCCCCTTTTCCCGAAAATAACAACCTCAGAATAAAATTATTGACAGAAAAATTTGAGCGGTTAAATTAAAAAGCCAAAATTGGAGGGTAATATGAGGATAAAGAAGCCCGCACAGGCTGGAAGAAGGGATACATCTGACCTTTTAGTTGAGGTTGAACCGATTGAGGGCAACGGGATAGAAATCGTTCTTGAGAGCTCGGTTAAGAGGCTTTTCGGTGAAAGGATAAAAGAGGTAGCTGAAGGGACTATAAAAAGGTTGGGGTATGAGGGTGTTAGGTGCAAGATTATTGATGATGGCGCACTTGATTATGTGATACAGGCAAGGATTGAAGCAGCGCTTATGAGAGCAACGGAGGATTGATTATGAAAGAAAGATTGAGAAGAACAAGGCTTTATATCCCTGGGAATAACCCCCATTTTTTTGAGGGACTCGACCTATTTGGTGCTGACCAGATAATTATCGACCTTGAGGACGCAGTTCCGGTTGAGGAGAAGGATGCTACGAGGATTCTTCTAAAATATGCACTAAAGAATATAAAATGGAACAAATTTGAGCTCACGGTGAGAATAAATCCCCTTTCAACACCATTCGGTGAGAAGGACCTTGAGATTGTAGTTCCTGGTGCACCAGACGGTATATACATACCTAAAGCCGAGAAGGCTGATGATATCATTGCGGTTGAAAGGATTGTTGAAAGGATAAGAAAAGAAAGCGGTATAGAAAAAACTATCTGGATTTTCCCGATAATTGAGACTGCCCGTGGCGTTATGAATGCATATGAGATTGCTTCATCATCACATCTTGTTGCGGGAATTGCCTTTGGCGCTGAGGACTTTACAGCTGATATCGGCACAAAAAGGACGAAGGAAGGTAAAGAGAGTTTTGTTGCCCGTTCACTTATAGTGATGGCTGCAAAGGCTGCATCCGTTGCTGCACTTGATACGGTGTGGAGCGATGTTGAGGATGTTGACGGGCTTATCGAGAGCACAAAGGAAAGCAAGATGCTCGGGTTCGATGGACGGGGTATTATTCACCCATCGCAGGTAGAACCGGTTCACAATGTGTTTGCGCCAACGAAAGAGGAAATCGAGCAGGCTTTGCAGATAATCGAAGCCATGGAGGAGGCTCGTAAGAAAGGGCTTGGCGTTATTGCTCTCGGTAGAAAGATGATCGACGCCCCTGTTTTAGCACGAGCAAAGCGAATTATTGAAATTGCAAAGTTAATGGGGCTAATTTAAAAGTGGGGAAAAAATATATAATAATCATAGTCGGGGCTATTGTTATTTTATTTTTTTCTGTTATTTTCACCCAATTAGTATCCAAGCAAGTAGAAAAAAGAGAAATAGAAAGGACAGCTGAGACCGAATTTCTTATTGCCAGACAGATAGCCTTAAACATCAGGCAGCTTATAACATTTCTCGAAAGCGAACTCAAGTTTACCGCAGGATTTAAGGAGGTTCAGGAGATTGATCCTGTTTTGTGCCCTCTCAGACTTGAGGAACTGACACAAAGAATAAATATGCCTGGGCTTTCTTTTTCGAGAATGGATGAAAACGGGATAATAAGATTTGCTTATCCGCAGAAGCAAATAAAAAATGTTTCAGTTAGGGACCAACCTCATGTAAAAGAGACCCTTAAAACGCATAAAGAAATAGTAAGCAACCCAATCTTGGCTGTGCAGGGTTTTAAGGCGGTAATTCTTCATATACCTGTTTTCACAACCGATTCAATCTACAAAGGCTCGATTGCCGCTCTTATCCCATTCGATATATTCCCAAAAATGGCTGTGGAAAGGATTACGATTACGAAGGGGAGCTATATTTGGATGGTAGCAGATGACGGGACGATTCTGTATCATCCGTTTATTGAGGAGGGGAAGAAGGTAAGTGATGTTTTAACAAGCGAGGATATAGGGGTAAACGAAATATTAGATAAGCAGAGGAAAGGCGAGGATGGTACCGGAGTGTATTGGTTTAGGGGCGTTAAAAAGGTGGCTGGTTTTGCATCTGTGAGGTTGCCTGGAAGGGTCTGGGGGATTTCAGTTGCCGCACCTTATAGCGAAATTATCAAACCCCTCAATACCATTAAGTGGAAGATTTATACTTTTTCTACCTTCCTTTTATTGTTTCTTTTTGCCCTTTTGGTGATAAATAGGCGAATGATGCTGAAACATACTTTTATGAGCGCCCAGCTTAATAAGCTTAAGGAAGTAAACCAACTTTATTCTGATATGCTTGAAAATGTTGATTACGGGATTTTCATTGTCGATAGAACATTTACTATATTATCAGCAAACATAAGTTTTAGCATGATTTTTGATATACAATATGACCCGGAAAACAGGAATGTATTTGAAGTTCTTCCGTTTCTGAAGGATTATGGATACGAGCGCCTTTACAGGGAGAGTTTCAAAAGGGGTATATCCTATAAAGGAAGTCAAGAATTCGTTTATAATGGTAACGTGAAATTCCTCGAAACAAAGCTAATCCCGATTTTTTCTGAGCCTGGTAAGGTGAAATATATAATGACACTTGTAAAAAACATAAGCGAAGAGAAAAAATTGGAACGCGAACTGCTCGAGAAAACGAGGAACCTCGAGAGAACCAACAAAATCCTTCAGGAACTCGCTATAACCGATGAGCTTACTGGACTTTATAATTACAGATTTTTCAAAGATACTATTTATTCTTTATTTAACTGGGCGAAGGATAAAGGTAAATCGTTTTTTATACTTGTTATGGACCTTGACAGATTTAAGGAATTAAACGATACGCTGGGGCATATAGAAGGCGATTCAATACTTGCTTTAGTTGGCGAAACGATAAAGAAAATTGTTCCACCACCTGGAAGTGTTGCGAGATACGGCGGGGATGAATTTGTCGTGATCCTTCAGGATGTGTGCCACGAAGAAACATTGAAAATAGCTGAGGATATTCGAAAAGCGGTTGAAGAGAATTTCGGTGCTCAAAAAACGGGCGCTATTTCTCTAACTGTAAGCATCGGTATTGCTGAATTTAATCCTTCGATCGAGAATATCGATGAACTTATTCGCAGGGCTGATAGAGCCCTTTATAGGGCTAAGCTTAGTGGAAAGAACATGGTGGTCGTTTTTAGTGAATAAATAAAGAAAGTAAAAAGGCTATTATCCCCGCTGAAACTGGTGTAGATAGCCATCCTATAAATATTTGATTGAGCAACTTTATATTGACAGCCCTTATTCCACGAACAAGCCCGATTCCGGTTACGGCACCAACAATTGCTTGTGATGTTGAAACGGGTATTCCTATGTGGGTGTAAATATATACGGTAATAGCCTCGCTTCCGACTGCCACGAGCGCAGCAAGCGGTCCGAGTAATGTTATCTTTAAGCCGACGGTCTCCATAACCTTGTAGCTATATGTAACTATTCCTACCACAATGCTCAATCCACCTATAAAAGAAGCCATAAAGGGAGAGAGCAATTTTGCTCCTACATAAATCCCGGTTACATTTGCAACATTGTTCGCTCCAAGCGAATATGCCCCCATACATCCTGTAATAAGTATTCCTAACCTGATGATAGTATTAAATTTTGCTCCAGTTATTCCGGTTGTTTTTTTGAAAATGAAATCGAGAAGGTGGTAAAGGATAAAGGCTATAATTGCAGCACCTATTGGAGTTCCGACCCAGCAAAGGATAACATTGCCGAATTTCGCCCAATTGGGGGTTTGAGTTCTTATTGTCCCGCCGAGTATAGCCCCCATTATAGCCTGTGAGCTTGATGCTGGGATTCCCAGGATAGTAAGGATTGTCATCGTTACTGCCGCACTGAATGTCACAATTATTGTCTGATTTAGGTTTATTTGGGCTATCTCTCCCATTATCTTCATACATTTAGAACCCTCAAGTAGCGCTCCTAAAAGAACGAATATAGACGCAAGTATTGCCGCTGTCCAGAACCTCACAACCCTTGTCGCTACCGCTGTCCCAAATACATTAGCAGCATCATTTGCCCCAAGGCTCCAACCAAAAAATATACCACCAAAAAACTTTAACAACTTCTTCTCCCTTTATTACTTAAAATTTCCTCTTTATCGCAATAAGCTCAAACTGATTCCCAACATCTTCCATTCTATTTGATATCTTCCCCAAAGACTGAATAACCTCTTTTAGGAGAAGTTTTTTCGAAAGCTCAAGTTCCGATTCGAAAAGATTTGAAAGGGTGTGCCATTCTATTTTGTCGACGAGCTGTTCCTTTGAACTTATCTTCTCTGAATATCCGAAAACATTTTTTATATCCTTCATAAAAATTTCGAAACCTTCCTTAGTGACCTCAAATGTTATGAGTGTAGCATTAACCATTTCAATAATATTTTGCCTAATAAAATCGGGGATTTCCGGATGTGTAAGTGTCATAATGTCCGAGGTGTCCTCGCACCTGTTGGCAATCTTATCGATAAGCTCAATCAGATTGATATAGTCTTCTCTATATATAGGCAAAAATGCGCCTTCATACAATTTCAATTCTATCTTGTGCCTTATAATGTCTGCTTCATGTTCAGCACAATGCACTGCATAAGATAACGATGGATAATCGGGATTCTTTTCGAGATAAGCGTAAATAAATTTATTGAATTTGTCTAATGTTTCACCAACCTTAGCGAAATGGGCTTTTATTAGCTCCTCAACCTCGCTCTCTTTCTTTGCAAAAAGTGGCATTTTCCACCCCTTTCTTTCCTTATAAAAAAAATATCTTTTGTTTTTAACGCAAGAAAAAAATAATATTGACACAAGAGTTTTATGTTGATTATTTTTTATTTATGAAAAGGTTTCTCACTATTATCTTGCTTTTTTTTCTGTCAATACTTACAATTTCATCGTTCGGGCAACTGATTACTTTTTACATTGAGAAGAGCCTTTGTATTTCTTGTGGTCAATGTATTTCTGTTTGCCCTGTAAAAGCCATATCGATTGATTGGGTTAATTATAAGGCGATTATTGACCCGATGATTTGCATTCGTTGTGGAGCATGTGCACTTGTTTGCCCAACAGGCGCCGCAAGACCACTCTTTGCTAAATAAATTAGGATACTATTGACATCCTGAATTTTATTTGTAAATTAAACATATGTTTGAGCAACTGGTTGACAGGATAAGTTTTGCTTTCCAGCGCCTTCAAGGGCATGGCAAACTCAACCCAACTTTAATAAAAGAGGCTACCAACACCATAAAGAAAGCGCTTCTTGAGGCTGATGTTAATTATAAGGTGGTTAAGGAGTTTCTCAAGAAGGTAGAGAAAGAGGCTTGTGGCGAGGAGGTTTTGAGGTCAATAACACCGACGCAGAAGGTTGTAAAGATAGTTCATGATAATCTTGTGGAACTTTTGGGTGGTAAGCCAGTGAAACTTGAACTTCCAAAGGTATCGCAGGCGGTTATGATGCTTGTTGGATTGCAGGGTAGTGGGAAAACAACTATGTGTGGGAAACTTGCAAGATTCTATTCTAAAGAGGGGTATAGACCAGTTCTTGTTGCTGTAGATATTCATCGTCCGGCAGCGGGTGAACAGCTTCGGGTCGTCGCAGAAAAAGCCGGGGTACCATCAATTGTATTCGAACCCGGTGAAACACCAGTGAATGTTGGGAAAAGGGCTTTAATGGAAGCAGGGCTTAAGGGGT
>JBAMLU010000024.1:0-2806 GCA_039793385.1 bacterium | reverse complement strand
CGACACAGCCGGTAGACATCAACTTGACGAGGATATGATGAAGGAAGCGAAAGAGATTTTTGATACTTTTTCGCCTAAAAGAACAATCCTTGTGCTTGACGCTATGATGGGGCAGCAGGCGGTTGAGCTTGCGCTTGAGTTTTCAAAATGGGTATCTATAGATGGGTTTATACTAACAAAGCTCGATGGTGACGCAAGAGGTGGCGCAGCATTGTCGCTTAGGGCTGTTACGGGGAAACCCATTTTCTTTGCAGGTGTCGGCGAGAAACTCGATGACCTCGAACTGTTTTATCCCGATAGGATGGCTAATAGGATACTCGGTATGGGTGATGTCGTTACGCTTGTTGAAAGAGCTGAACAAGCCTACTCAAAGGAGAGTATGGAGCGGCTCGAGAAGAAATTCAAAAAGGCAAGATTCGATTTTAACGATTTACTTGAGCAGTTCGAGGCTTTTGAGAAGATGGGCTCTATTGAATCTATAGCTGGGCTCATTCCTGGAATAAAACTTAAAGATATAAGGATTGACGAAAAAGCCTTGAAAAAAGTGAAATCTATAGTATATTCTATGACACCATACGAGAGAACCAACCCACATATCCTCGATAGGAGCCGGAAAATGCGCATAGCTAAAGGGAGCGGGACAACAGTTGAGGATATTAACAGGTTGGTTAAGCAACTTGAACTTATGCGAAATCTGGCTAAACAGATGAAAGGGAAAAATTTCCTTTTGAAATGGTAGGAGGATGTGATGGCAATAAGCATAAGACTTAAGCGAGAAGGGAAAAGAAATAGCCCCTTTTACAGGATAATCGTTGCTGATAAGAGGGACAAAAATACCGGCAAGTTTATTGAATTGCTCGGATATTATAATCCTATACTCAGAAACGAGGTTTTTTCGGCGAACAAAGAGAGAATTCGGTATTGGCTCAAAGAGGGGGCAGAGGTATCAGAGACTGTTAAGACCCTACTTAAGAAGTTTGGAATTTGGGGTTCAATCCTACAAGATGAGAAAACTAAACTGACTGGCTGAACTATAGGAGGTTGAAATGCTTAAGGAGTTTATTGAAAACATCGCACGAGCTCTTGTTGATAATCCTAATCGTGTTGAGGTTAGGGAGGTTGCGGGTGAAAAGACGACCGTTTTTGAACTAAGAGTTGGGCAGGGTGACCTTGGTAAGGTCATTGGCAAGGGTGGTCAAACAGCCCGCGCTATGCGCGTCCTTTTGAATGCAGCCGCCGCTAAACAAGGTAAAAGGGCTGTCCTCGAAATTATCGAATAATATCCTTTTTATCTTCTTTTATCTTACCTCTGCTCCCCTGTATGAAAATCTATATCCTTACAATATTCCCTGAAATTTTTGAACCGTTTATCTCATCAAGCATCTTAAAAGAGGCACAAAAGAAGGGGATAGTGCAATTTGTTCTCGTTAATTTCCGTGATTTCGCAAAGGATAAGCATAAGTCCGTTGATGATATTCCTTATGGTGGTGGAAGTGGCATGATAATCAAGGTTGAACCGCTATACGAGGCTTTCATGTCAATCCCGGAGCAAGAAAGGATGAAGGCTGAGACAATTATTCTTACCCCGCGTGCACCCATTTTTAATCAGCAAACCGCAAGAGAACTCGCTAAAAATGAGGTGCTCATTCTCCTTTCCGGTCACTATAAGGATTACGACGAAAGAATATTTTTGTTGACAAAAGCAAAGAGGATTTCAATAGGTGATTATGTTTTGTCATCAGGAGAGATTCCTGCTATGGTGGTTATCGATGCTGTTGTGAGACTTGTTCCCGGTGTACTTGGTGATATATCATCAGCTGAAACCGATAGCTTCGGACCATCAAACCCCTTTTTGGGCTACCCATCATATACACGCCCGGCAAGATATATGGGGCTTCATGTTCCTGAGGTTTTGCTTTCTGGAAATCACGAAAGAATTAAACTTTGGCGATTAAAGGAATCTATTCGAGAAACATATCGTTACAGACGGGACATTTTTGAAAAAATAGAACTAAATCCTCAACAGAGGAAGCTTCTTGATGAGGTTATAAGTGAAGAAGGGAGGCTAAATTGACAACCATAAGTCCGGGGAAAGACGAAATAATCCGTGAGGTTGAATCCGTATACTTTCGCAAGGAACCTTTACCGGAATTCAAGGTGGGTGATACGATAAAGATTTGGATGAGACTCAAAGAAGGCGATAAAGAGAGGCTTCAGCCGTTTACTGGTGTTGTTATATCGAGAAAGGGTGAGGGATTAGGCGAATCTTTCACTGTCAGGAATGTTTTTAGTGGTGTTGGTGTTGAAAGGACATTCCCTTATCATTCGCCTTTGATCGAGAAAATCGAGGTTCTAAAGCGAGGACGAGTGCGACGAGCTAAACTTTATTATCTCAGGGAGAAGAAGGGTAAAGAGGCGAAGGTAAAAGAAGAGCGTCGTTCGTAGTGATGCACAAAAAACAAGCGCTTGAGCTCACGAGAAAAGCTTATATAATTGCCGGGGTTGATGAGGCGGGGAGAGGTCCACTTGCGGGTCCTGTTGTTGCTGCTGCGGTCGTGCTTAATGATTATCTGCCGCCCGGACTGAAGGATTCAAAGTTGCTATTGCCTAAAAAAAGAGAGAAACTTTATGAACTCATTCTCGCTAACGCTTTCGATATCGGCGTTGGAATTGTTTCGCCGAAAGTTATAGATGGGCTCAATATACGCAAGGCAACCCTGCTTGCTATGCTTGTTGCGGTTGAATCGCTTTATGTGAGACCGGATAAGATTATCGTTGATGGTGTTGATACTATCCCCGGGCTTGA
>JBAMLU010000023.1:6984-9756 GCA_039793385.1 bacterium | reverse complement strand
TTCCAAAGAAGGTAAATGGGTATAGGTGAAGAAAGTATCGAAAAAAAGAATGAGTTTTCTATTTTTCTTTGAGCCAAAAAGAAAATAAATAGAAAAAGAGAAATAAAAACAAAGGTATAAAATAAAAATTTCAAAACCCCAACATTCTCAAATTTTCTTCTTTTGAAAATTTCATTTAGATATACAAGGGGAGAATCTTCCGCAATTCCCCTGCAAACTCCACCAACAACAAGAGAACCTGGCAATACGACTGAAGAATTTTCGTCTTTGGAAAGAAAAAACGGAAATTTCAAGATGAGTTCGGTATTCCCGCGAGGTTCCTCAACCACAAGCCTTTCACCATCATAAAGATGAACCTTAGCAAAAACCAAATCCCCTCCTCTAAGCTCAACAATATCGCCCCGAACAACCTCACCCCACCCAACAACATTCCAAACCCCATTTCTAATAATTTTCACCTTCCTAACAATGATATCTTTCAAAATTTCAGGATACCGTTTAATCCTTTTCAGAGCGAAAAACCTAAACAAAGCGGTACAAAGAAATAAAAGGAAAATCGAAGCTGAAGTCCACCAGAACCTGTAAAACACACCAAAAACACCCGTTAAACAAAAATAAATGAAGAGAAAAATATCTGAGATTAAGATTTTGGTTGGGAAATTTGTTTTAGGGATACGCTTTTTAGCTTCATCATCAGTGAGTCCGCTTTGGTGAGTTTCAAATTCAGTAAAAAGCATCGACAGGTTCCTCGTGACAAGCGGGATCTTTTTATCATTCATACCATACCTATAACTTGAACTGCCAGGATTTAAGAATTTCAATGAAATTATAATCTGTCAGGTCAAGGTGAATAGGTGTGATCGAAATATAACCATCAGAAATAGCAGCGTAATCACAATCTTTGTCATCATCGAGATTGACCATCCGCCCGCCCATCCAGTAATAGGATTTTCCCTGTAAATCCATTCGTTCCTCAAAGAAATCGGCGAAAAAGCTCTTTCCCTGTTTAGTAATTTTAACGCCTTTAATTTGCTCTGCGGGTATTGATGGGAAATTAACATTAAGAAGTATCCCGTGAGGTAGTCCATGCTCAAGAACGAGTTTTACAACCTCTTTTGCGAACCTTGCCGCAAAAGAATAGTCAGGACTTCTGGAGTAAGAAACGGAAACTGCGATAGATGGAATCCCAAGAAGTGTACCCTCAGTTGCCGCTGAAACGGTTCCGGAGTACATAATTGAAGAGCCGACATTTTCACCCAAATTAATGCCTGAGACGACAATATCAGGCGACTTTTTGAGTAGTATTTTTACCCCAAGCTTAACAGCATCAGCCGGTCGACCATTAGTAGCCCATCCGAAAATATTATCATCAATTCTCACCTTATGCAATCGCAATGGTTCAGATAATGTAATTGCATGTCCCACAGCTGATTGCTCCTCTGCTGGCGCCACAACAAGAACATCATCAACCACCATCAACTCCCTCACAAGCGCCAGCAAACCTTCAGAATATATCCCATCATCGTTTGTGACAAGTATCATAATTTAAAAGTTAAATCCTTTTACCCTCTATGTCAACATGACGGAATTTTCTATTTAAATCTTTTCTCGAGCGATATAAGATAATTTTTGAGTTCCATCCCACCAGAATAACCTCCAAGAGCCCCTGTAGCTTTTACAATCCTATGGCAAGGAACAAGAATGGGGATAGGGTTAGCTTGGCAGGCATTTCCAACCGCCCTTGCATAATTATCCCCTAACCCAATAATTCGAGCAAATTGTGCATAAGAAACCGTTTCACCATATGGAATCTTTCTCAAATTCTTCCAAACATTTTTTTGAAAATCCGTGCCCCAAAGGAATTCCGGCTCATATGAAAATTCTTTTCTCTTGCCTCTCATATATTCCTCAAGTTCCACGACAAATTGCTCGATTGTCCCTGAGCACTCGCTAATC
This sequence comes from bacterium, assembly GCA_039793385.1. GTDB lineage: Bacteria > UBP14 > UBA6098 > JBAMLU01 > JBAMLU01 > JBAMLU01. Next base: position 7,800 of record JBAMLU010000023.1, on the reverse strand, counting down.
TTATACCCCATTCGTAGAATTTTTGGAACATGTTGAGTTATACCGATAAAAACAATCCTCCTTTCAAACCCTAAAATATTGAACTCCCAACTTTTAAAGTTCAATCTGGCAAGATAGAGTTGAGGCATAAGATTTTTATTTTTCCATTTTAATCCGATGAATAATATCCAGAAGTGAGGAGAGTTGAAATGGCTTAGCCATTATCTCATTAACACACTCGAGCTCGTCAGAATCGAATTGTGTCCAGAATCCCGTGATAAGAACAAGATATGCGCTTGGAAGGAGTTTTCTTATTTCCCTTGCTGTTTCCAGTCCGTTTTTCCCTGGCATAAGGTAATCAATGAATATCACCTTATATTTGTTCTTTTTGCAAAGCGAAATTGCCTCGAAACCGTTTTCAGCGAAGCTTGCATTTACATTGAACAATTTGAAAAATTCTCGAACAACATCAACAATATTGGGCTCATCATCAACAAAAAGAACCTCAACCTCTCCTTTCTTTCTCTTCATTCAATCACTTTTTCCAAAAGTTTTTCTAATTAATGTCCTGAATTGAAAATGAGGAAATCGTAAACAAACTGATAAAGTTCACCATCAAGCACCGCTTGAGTGTCGGATGTTTCGGTTCCGGTTCTGTGGTCTTTAACGAGGTTGTAAGGGTGAAGAACATAAGAACGAATCTGACTTCCCCATTCTATTCTCTTTTTTGTTTTTTCTATTTCCTCCTTTTTTCTCAATTCTTCTTCTTTTTTAAGTTGATAAAGGCGGGACTTAAGAATGCGCATAGCGATTTCCCTGTTTTTGAATTGGCTTCGC
>JBAMLU010000023.1:2123-6974 GCA_039793385.1 bacterium | reverse complement strand
CGCTCAACCTGGCATGATACAACAATTCCTGTGGGTATGTGAGTTATTCTCACTGCGGTTTCAACCTTATTAACATTCTGCCCACCATGCCCGCCTGCCCTGAATGTTTCGATTTTTAAATCGTTATCGTTAATCTCTATCTCTTTTTCCTCTTCGGGTTCCGGGTAGACAAAAACCGAAGCAAATGATGTATGTCTTCTTTTATTTGCGTCAAAAGGCGAAATTCGCACAAGCCTGTGAACTCCGGATTCGCCCTTAAGATAGCCATAAGCGTATTCGCCCTTAATTCCTACCGTTGCACTTTTTATTCCAGCCTCCTCGCCCTCAAGCATATCGAGTATTTCCGCTGAGAAACCCGATTTTTCTGCGAAACGAAGATACATCCTTAGGAGCATTGATGCCCAGTCGCAAGCTTCTGTTCCACCAGCACCGGAATGTATCTCAAGTATAGCATTATCATGGTCATCAGGGTCAGAAAGAAGTTCCTTGAGCTCGAATTCCTCAAGAGTTTTCGCCGTTCGTTCAAGCTCAGCAATAAACTGGCTATATTCGTTCTCATCAAGAGGATTGACAATCTTCTCAAGTTCCTCTAAATCAGATATATCAGATTCGAGTTTGCGCCAGGTCTCAAGCTTTTCCTGAAGTTCTTTGCGACGAAAAAGAACCTCCTTATCACCACCAGAATTTCTCCAGAACTCAGGAGATGAAATCCTTCTATCAAGTTCCTCGAGCTTGCTTTTTAATAACTCAGGGCTAAAGATGCTCCTTAAGCTTTGCGAAACGAGCCTTTATTTCCTCAACTTTTATCTCTCTCATAATAATTATTCCCCTTTCGGCACAACCTTCAAGAATCTCGTTCTGCCAACCCGAATGACTATCTCCTTATCAACCATTAGCTCGTATTTCGAGTCATATATCCGTACACCATCAACCGAAATAGCCCCAGAATTCATAAGTCTTATGCCCTCGCTCGATGACCTCACAAAACCATTTTCTTTGAGTATTCCTATAAGCCATTGTTTAGTTCCGTAAGGATATTCCACAGTTTCAATCTCTTTCGGGAGCTCCCGTTTCTGGAATACTCGTTCGAATTCATCTTTTGCTTCGCTTGCTTTTTCCTTCCCCCAGTAAAATGATGTAATTTCGAAAGCGAGTCGCTTCTTTAGTTCCATTGGGTTAACCGAACCATTTTCAAGCGCATCCTTAATTTTTTCGAGTTCGCTCTCGTCAACATCAGTAGCGAGCTCGAAATATTTGTATATAAGTTCATCCGGTATCGACATCACCTTCCCGAACATCTCCTTAGGTGGTTCGGCAATCCCGATGTAATTTCCGAGCGATTTCGACATCTTCTCCTTGCCATCCGTTCCCTCAAGAAGGGGCATAGTAATAATAACCTGAGGTTCAAGCCCGAACTCGCGTTGAAGTTCTCGACCGACAAGGAGATTGAATTTCTGGTCTGTGCCGCCAAGCTCAACATCATTCTGAAGGGCAACGGAGTCGTATCCCTGTACGAGAGGGTAAATAAGCTCTAAAATAGAAAGCGGTTTGCCTTCCTCTAACCGTTTCTCAAAATCATCCCGCTCCAATATCCTTGCGACAGTATATCTTGATGCTATTTGCTCGAGGAAATCGGCGAAACTCAGCTTGCTATTCCATCGGCTATTAAAATCAATTATTGTTTTTTCAGGATCGAGGATTTTAAAAACCTGAGCTTTATAAGTCTCAGCGTTACTCAAAACCTCCTCAGGGGTCATCTTACGGCGAGCTTTATCCTTCCCTGATGGGTCTCCTATAAGACCTGTGAAATCACCTATTAAGAAAACCACGATATGCCCGAGGTCTTGGAACTGCCTTAGCTTTTTCAAAGAAACAGCATGCCCGATATGAAGGTCAGGTGCGGTAGGGTCAAACCCCTGCTTTATTTTAAGAGGCTTCTTCTCCTTGTAAGAGCGCTCTAGCTTTGCCAGAAGCTCATCCTCACTTATTATCTCTACAGTGCCTCGTTTAATCCTTCTGAGTTGTTCTTGTGGCGCTAAAAATTCCACCAACTCTTCCTCCTCATAACATTCATTACAAGCCCGGTAACAAGTTTTGGGTAGAAATCGGTAGATTTCTGAGGCATACGCTCACCGGCAAGCGCAATTTCCTTAACCTCATGGATCTTTGTCGGGTTAAGGAAGAATATTGCCTGAACAGAAGGATCCGTTTCCATCATCTCGAACCCTTCATCAGCCTCGCGGATATATTTCACATTCGTATAGGCTTCAAGCGCTTTAGAGTCAATACCGAGAAATTTTTCAAGCAATGCATGAAGAATTGTAACATCAAGTCTCTTCCATGTCTTCGAGTACTCTCCACTAACAAGTTCATCAACCATATTTTCGGATTTAAGGGTCAATATATAACTCTCAGGCTCGCCCTTAATCACAAGCCCAAATGCGTGTTTATCCTTCCTTTTCTCGAGTTCGTTTAGTATATTTTTGCCGATTGTATGCGGGAACTCCTCAATCTCACAATATACCTTAAGCCCCTCAATTAACCTCTCTTTATCAAAGCCCTGAACGGAATGGATCACTCGATGTGTTGGAAGAATGACGAGCCCGTCCTGTTCCATCGGCACGAGGGTTATCTGCCTGAACTGAGGCGACTCCGGAGGCTCGAACTCATGAAGATATGGTTGCATTTCACGCATATAGTTCATTGATGTTTCAAACCTGTGATGCCCATCAGCAATGAACAATTTCTGCGGCTCAACTATCTCCTTCAGTTCCTTTATTAGCTTTTCATCTTTTATCTGCCATAGAATATGCTCGACACCATACTCATCAAAAGCAGAGTAATCAGGCACTCTGCCATCGGTTGCCTTGTCAAGAGAATTAAGCGAATCCTTATTGGGGTCGGGGTAAAGCATAAATATATGTTCAAACTGGGAACTTGTCGCTCGCATAAGATTAAGTCTATCGGCTTTTGGACCGGCAAGGGTTTTCTCATGCGCTTTAACATCACCCGCAAAAAGCTCTATATTAAGCAGCGCCACAAACCCCTTTCTTGTATACTTCTTCCCGTTTAACTCAAATCTCTGATAAGATGCATAGAGCGATGGCAAACTATCCCTAATAAGAATACCCTTACCTATCCATTTTTTAAGATATTCCCTTGCACGGCTATATTGATTATTATTTTCATCATCCCCTGGTTCCCTCTTACCGAGTATCAATCGAACAACATTATAGGGCGACTTATTATAATAAACCTCTTGCATCTGCGGGGTTATCTTATCATAAGGCTGGGTGATAACAAGGGATAAGTCGCCAATTTTATCCTTGTTGTAGTGAACTCCCCTATACGGATGTAGCTTATCCATAAAACCTCCTTTACAAAAAGATATAGCAATTCTAATTTAAGTCAAGCGTGATTAAAAAATTTATCAAAGTCCGAGAAGTTTAACCCTTGTTTTCATTGCCTCATATGATACACCGAACATATCGGCAAGAATACTTATTCGATACTCGGGATTAGTTCTGTATTCCTCCCAAAGCTTTTTCACAGTTGGAGCCGGCATAATAAGTTCTGCTGCAAACCGGTTTGCTGATTGCTCCATAAGTTTATTCTTACCGATCACGCAGATATTAGAGCTTCCTTTGTGTGGCATAACAATATGACCTATCTCGTGTGCGAGCGTAAATAGTTTCTGGCGCGATGGAATATTCTTATTCAGGACGATTAGGTTGAATTTCGGCGACTTGAAAGTAACACCAAGAATATTTGCAAAGCTCTCCTCTCGAACCTCAATCTTATACTCCATCAAAATTGGAGAGAGATCAATCGGTACCTTGTTAATATCTATGAGCTTGAACAATCTCCTTGCGTAATCCTCAGCCCGCATCTTCACCTTTAAATCTTCTCTCAAAATACTCAAACCATTTCAATATCTTCTCCTTATCATCAAGCTCGAACTCACCCTTGCGGAAAAGAACATCAAGCTTTCTTTTAAAATCGGTATCTCTTTCTCGGTGCAAATCTTTCACAAACATATTTTATCCGATAATCAGTTTTTGTCAATAAGGAAAAAGGGGTAAATTTTCCTTGACATGTTTGTATATTTTCGGTATTTTATATTTCATATGAAAATACTTTTAAGCGGGATGCAACCGACAGGAATGCTTCACCTCGGGAACTATGAGGGTGCGCTTAAAAATTTTGTTGCTCTTCAGGATTCTGGCGAATATGAGTGTTATTTTTGCATTGTTGATTGGCACGCATTAACATCAATGTATGGAAATGTTGATGAATTGAGGGGAAATATTTATGAGCTCCTTGCAGATTATATATCTGCTGGGCTTGACCCGAAAAAAAGCGTGATATTTCTTCAATCATCAGTTAAGGAGCATGCAGAGCTTCACCTTCTTTTCTCAATGATAACCCCAATCTCCTGGCTTGAGCGGGTACCGTCATACAAGGAAAAATCTACAGAACTCGGGCTTGATACCTATGGCTTTCTTGGCTACCCGCTTCTTCAGGCGGCTGACATTCTGGTTTATCGGGCTGATGCTGTGCCAGTCGGAAAGGACCAGATCCCGCATATAGAGCTAACCCGAGAAATAGCAAGGCGTTTCAATTTCCTTTACGGCGAGACTTTCCCTCTCCCACAGGAAATTCTCACTAATTTCCCTGTTGTTCCGGGTACAGATGGAAGAAAGATGAGCAAATCATACAATAATCACATATGCATGGGTGATGAACCTGAGCTTATGCGGAAGAAAATCCTCGGTATGTTTACAGACCCTGAAAAAATATATATGGGGGATCCGGGACATCCAGAAAGATGCCCTGTGTATATGTTGCATC
>JBAMLU010000023.1:698-2113 GCA_039793385.1 bacterium | reverse complement strand
ACAATCCCGAATATAAAATTATCTATGAGCCCTGCTTAACAGGTTCAACAGAATGGGGTTGTGTTAAATGCAAAAAACTTCTCGCTGACATCGTTGTATCACATTTCGAACCATTCAGGAAAAAGCGGAAAGAGATTCTTAATGATAAGGGTATGCTTGAGAGGATTCTTTTTGATGGTGCTCAAAGGGCTCGGGCACGCGCCGGGGTGACGGTGAAATTGGTGCGGGAAAGGATGAAATTACTGGAAATATGATAAACGAGATCAAAAACAGAAGAAGCATAAGAGAATATCTACCAAAACCGGTGGAGAACGAAAAACTCGAGCGTATACTCAAAGCCGGGCAACTTGCACCAACGGCAAAGAATAAGCAGAATCTGAAGTTTATTGTTGTGCGAGACCCTGAAACGAAAAAGCGCATTGCTGAGGCTTCAAGAAAGCAGATGTTCATTGCTGAGGCAGATTGCGTAGTTGTCATTTGTGGGACTGAGCCTGAGTATGTGATGATGTGTGGTCAGCCTGCATATGTGATTGATGCCTCTATTGCTGCTGACCATATGATTCTTCAGGCTACAGCTGAAGGGCTCGGGAGTTGCTGGATTGGGGCTTTCGACGAGAAGAAAGTGAAAGAGATTCTCAATATACCAGACTCTTTCCGCGTGCCAATCCTTTTCACCCTGGGTTATCCTGCGTTTGTGCCCCCACCAAGCCCAAGAAAATCACTCGATGAACTCGTTTTCTTTGAAAAATGGGGCGAAAAAGGAAAATTATAACCAAAACGGCAATAATTATATTTCTCATTCTACCATCAGTCATATTTGGCGCAAAACCATTCAATGAAACTCAGCCAACGGAAATTGTCTCTATGCCAACCGCCGGGCTAATACAAAAGAATAACGCTTCTTTCAAATTCACCTTTTTTGAAGATGGTGGAATAAACTTTGCGCTTGAGTTCGCACCTTTCAACTTCTTAAACCTGGGGCTTGGATACGGTGGAAATAACCTCATCGGTGAGAAAAAACCGAGCTGGAACAAAAAAGTGGACATTCTGTGCAGGCTAAGATTGATAAACGAGAGCTTCAATTTCCCGGCGCTTCTTGTGGGATTTAATTCTCAGGGTCAAGCTTATTATGATGGGCATCGATATATGCTAAAATCCCCAGGGATTTTTCTCGTCGGCTCAAAGAACTATTACGCACTCGGCGGAGACCTTTCTTTCCACATAGGTTCAAACTACTCAATCTTAGAAAAATACGGCGGCAACTCCCCCGACATATTCGCAGGAATAATCAAGGAGCTCGGACCCATCTCGCTCTCGTCTGAATATAGAACAGGTTTTGACGAAAGCGAATGTGAAGGATTCAAAAAAGAAATAGGATACCTAAATCTATCGTTAGCCTTTTCATTTGTGGGCAA
>JBAMLU010000023.1:0-688 GCA_039793385.1 bacterium | reverse complement strand
GTTTCGTTCACGAGCCGCATATTTTAGGGGGAACGATGAATGCTTTTAGAAATATGGCAATACTTGTTATTGTAATATTAGTTTGTGGCGGATGCTACACGATTCTGAGGCTTTCAGGCAAATCTGTAGGTGAACCTCAGCCGGAACCATGCAGACGATACTGGAGTCGGTGCCAAGAGCTTGATTGGTGCCTGAGATGGCAACGATATTATTGTTATCCCTGGTGGTATGAACGGGACTGGTTCTGGTACGATAGAACAAGAGAACCATCACCACCACCCAAAGAAAAGGAACAAATAGAACGACGCCGTGGGCTTGAAAAGAATACAAAATCCGAAAAACCAGATTCACTGAAAAAAGAACCACAAGATACCTCAAAAACCGAACAACTGGAAAGACGACGAGGATTTTAGAATCTTTTTCAATGAAAACAAATCCTCTACGCCGAATGGCGAGTTTTATCACGATTTTGAGGGTGTTAATTATTTTTTCTTGTGGCAGAAAATCTAATCCGCTAATCTCGCCAGCAAGAGAAAGATGAATCCTTGTTTTTATTCCGCATAAAAAATTTTTTCATATGGTAATTTTTATATTGAATTTGACTTTTTTTTTCGTATATTAAATTTTAGGAAAAACAAAGGATGAAAAATGAAAACGAGGACGACATTCTTAGTTGCGGCTGCAATTA
>JBAMLU010000022.1:667-9826 GCA_039793385.1 bacterium | reverse complement strand
TGCTGCATCAGACCTATCTATTGTAGCATCACGCCTGGCGCTCGAAAGGGCTAATCTCAAGCCTGAGGATATTGACATAATTATATGTGGAACTGTAACGCCTGATAAGATATTCCCATCTACGGCATGTATAGTTCAAAGTGCGCTCGGGTGCAGGAAGATTCCTGCGTTTGATTTTTCGGCTGGATGCACTGGATTCATATATGGGCTTGCACTTGCGAATTCGCTTATTAAAGCTGGGGAATACCGATATGCTCTTGTAATAGGGGTGGATTTGCTTTCGAAAATAACGGATTGGTCGGATAGGTCTACTTGTGTGCTTTTTGGTGATGGTGCTGGGGCTGTTGTTATGGGAGCGGTTGATGATAATTACGGTATTATGTCGACATATATTGCTTCTGATGGTTCGCTCGGATATCTTCTTGAGATGCCTGCGGGTGGAAGTCGGGTTCCGGCATCGCACAAAACGGTTGCCGAAAAGCTTCACACCATAAAAATGAAAGGCAACGAGGTATTTAAGTATGCTGTGGTTGCTATGGGTGAGGCAGCCGTTGAGGGATTAAAACGGGCAGGTCTTACACAGGAGGAACTCAATTGGCTTATTCCTCATCAGGCAAATATAAGGATAATTGATTTTCTCGCTGAAAGATTAAAACTTCCAAAAGAAAAGGTTATTGTTACCATAGACCATTTCGGGAATACATCAGCATCATCAATCCCTCTTGCGCTAAACGAGGCTTACCAGAAAGGTCTTATTAAACGGGGCGATTATATACTAATGGTTGCGTTTGGAGCCGGTTTTACCTGGGGTTCGGTTCTCCTTCGCTGGATTTGACAGATTAAAAATTTTTATTTTGAGAGGAGGCTTTGTGAAAGTTATTGCAAAGGGTGATTTGAATGGATTTTGGGCACTTTTTGCCGATAACCTGGCTAATATTGTGATTATAAGTGGCATATGTAAATTTGTCTTTAAAATACCCAACCAAATAGTTTTCGGGAAAATCCTTCCTGGAATTGGAATATCTCTTTTGGCAGGACTGGCTTATTATGCTTATATCGCTTATAAACTTGGGTTAAAAGAGAATCGTGAGGATGTGACTGCACTTCCATATGGGATAAGTACACCCGTTATGTTTGTATACCTGTTCGGGATAATAGGACCAATGTATTGGCGGACGAATGACCCTGTTTTAAGTTGGCAAATAGGGCTTGCTGCCTGTTTCTTTGGTGGGATAATCGAGGTCTCGGGAAGCCTTATAGGACCATTTTTGAAAAGGGTAACACCTCGTGCTGGAATGCTCGGAACCCTTGCAGGGATCGCAATAGTTTGGATTTCAACAGTCCCGCTCGCTATAATATTCGAATCCCCGATAATCGGCTTTGCCTCGCTTGTTATCCTTTTTGCAGGTCTTATTGCCGGAATAAGATTTCCACTTCGTCTACCTGCAGGGCTCCTTGCCATAGTCACCGGCAGCATCATAGCATTTCTACAGGGAAAATCTGGCATATCGCTTGAGGGCGTGGGATTTTATCCGCCCGCGCCTGTAATTAACGGCCTAATTATCGGAATCCATTACCTATTCAAGAACCCCGAGCTTTTCACAATCATCATTCCAATAGAGATATACAATTTCATAGAGACAATGAACAATGTTGAATCGGCTGAGGCTGCCGGGGATAAATACAATGTTCGAGCATGTCAGATAATGGATGGGGTTGGAACAATAGTGGGTTCAATATTTGGAAGCCCATTTCCAACAACCGTATATATTGGGCATCCAGCATATAAAAGGCTGGGTTCAAGGCTTGGATATGCCCTTGGAGTTGGTCTTGTGTTCTTTTTCGGTAATATGTTTGGGCTTTCAGCATTCCTTCATCACCTCATACCAGAATCTGCGGTTGCTCCTATGCTTGTATTTGTTGGGATTGTTATAATCAGTCAGGCATTCACTGCCGTTGAAAAACGACACGCTTTCGCTGTTGGGTTCGCCATTATACCTCATATATCTGATATAATTTCAAAGCAAATCTCAGGGGCAGTTCAGGAAACCGCAAGGTTTTTATCATCATTTTGTGAAAATGCCTCCCCCACCCTTTCGGAATACATTCAAAAGCTTTCTTCCCTTAATTTCCCCGATGAGATTGTTCGTGCGTGGCTTTCTGGGCAAGGGATTCACTATAAAGGACAAACCGCGCTCTCTCAGGGTGCTATTATAACAGGGCTATTATGGGGCGCAATAATAGCCTATCTTATAGATTTCAAACTTCCAAAAGCTCTCTATTTTGCCATAGGTGGGGCTATCTTGACCCTTTTCGGTCTCATCCATTCAGCAAGGATAACCTTTAACCCATCGCCCATTTTCTGGGGATACATTATCACCGCCGCTTTACTTCTCCTCGTCATTATTCTCAAACTTAAAAAAGACCCAGCTATAAAGCAACAATAAGTTATCATCAAAATAACTTGCGCTAAAAGAAAAATATGATTTTATTTTTAATTTAACATATCTTAAAATGTTTATCTTTGGATAAAGTGAGGTAGAATGAGGATTGGGTTGATTTTCCCTGGGCAGGGTTCACAATATGTTGGAATGGGGAAAGAGACATACGATACATACGAAAAGGCAAAAGAATTATACGATAGGCTTTCGTTTTTGTTTGGTCTGGATATAAAGAGGATTTCGTTTGATGGTCCTGATATGGAGCTTACAAAAACAGCTCACACCCAGCCTGCGATATTTACTCATTCAGTTGTTCACTTTGAGCTAATAAAGGAGCATGTTAAGATTGATGGTGTTGCAGGGCATAGCCTCGGGGAGTATGCCGCTTTGTACGCAAGCGAGGTACTTTCACTTGAGGAGACCATCAGTATTGTGAAACGAAGGGGCGAACTCATGCAGAAAAGCGAGAATGGCGCAATGCTTGCAGTTATCGGGCTCGACGAAAGAAGTGTCGAGGTGGCTATTGATAATCTCAAAGAAAAAGGGGCGATCGTGATTGCAAACTATAATTCACCTCAACAACTGGTCGTATCAGGCGAGAAAAATCTTATTGATGAGGCTGAAAATATTCTAAAATCGCTTGGCGCAAAAAGGGTCATTCGGCTTAAGGTGAGCGGGGCATTCCATTCGCCACTTATGAGAAACGCCTCAAACGAACTGAAAAAGATTATCGACAAAGCCAAGTTCAAGAATCCTAAGGTAAATTTTTATCCTAATGTTATAGGCAGCTGCGAACAGGACCCAGAAAAAATAAAATATTTCCTCACTCTCCAGATGATAAGCCCGGTACAGTGGAAAAGAACAATAGAAGCAATGGTTTCTGATGGTATTGACACTTTTATTGAAATAGGTCCTGGAAGGGTGCTTACAGGTTTATTAAAGCAAATCGCACCAGACAAGAAATCGTTTAACATAGAAAAACCACAGGATATTGAAAAACTTCTGGAGGAACTCTGATGAAACTCGAGAATAAAGTGGCTCTTATTACAGGGGCATCAGGAGGGATTGGGAAATCTATAGTCGCGCTTTTTTTGGATGAAGGTGCTATAGTTTATGGAGTTGATGTAAACGATAAAGGAATGCTCGAGCTAATGGAGAACTTAAACCACCCGGAAAGATTTCACCCAATAAGGATGGATATCACAAGTGGTGAGGAAGTTGAAAAACTTTTCAAACTTATAGCATCTAGTTACGACCGAGTTGACATCCTTGTTAACAATGCAGGAATCACGAGGGATAAGCTCATAATCAGGATGAGTGATGATGATTGGGATAAGGTAATTGATGTTAATCTCAGGGCTGCGTTCCTTTTATCCCGGGCGGCGGTTAAGATTATGGTAAAAAATAGAAACGGGTCTATAATAAATATAAGTTCGGTCATTGCTCTAATAGGCGGGACAGGTCAAGCAAATTATGCATCATCAAAAGCTGGTCTTCTCGGTCTTACCCGTGCACTTGCAAAGGAGCTTGCAAGCCGAAACATAAGGGTAAACGCAGTTCTACCCGGATTTATCGAAACACCAATGACAGAAAGCCTTAAAGATGAAGCTAAGGAAGAATACTTAAAGAGCATTCCTATAGGAAGGTTTGGTAAGCCCGAGGATGTTGCTAAGGCTGTGCTTTTCCTTGCGTCTGATGATGCATCTTATATAACAGGGAACTTCCTTTTCGTTGACGGTGGGCTAAGTTTTTGATATGTTCGATAAAAAAACGGAGACAACCTATAGAAAATTCATAGAACGATTAGGACGGATTTTCATAAGGTTCGGGTTCAAACCGAACCATTTCACACTGCTTGGGGGGCTTTTCGCTTTTGCAGGAATGGTTTTTTTATGTTTTCGTTCATTATATCTTGCGACATTGTTTGTGTTTCTTTCAGGTTTAAGCGATAGCCTTGATGGTTCAGTTGCTCGTGCGAACTCAAGCGTTACAAAGTTCGGCGCCCTACTCGACTCAACACTCGACAGAATAGGCGAAACATTCATATTTTTCGGCATCTTCTACTACTTCAGGAACTCCCATTCATATGCATCAAACATCTTTGAATGGCTAACATTTTTTTCGCTCGCAATTTCAATCGTAATAAGCTATATAAAAGCCCGTGCTGAGGGACTTGGAATTGAATGCAAGATTGGCTCATTTCAGCGTGCCGACAGGTTTTTCGTCCTGCTTGTGGGTATCTTTTTAACGCCGACCCTGAATCCAAAAGCGGGTTCAGTTTACATAACAGATTTACCGATGAAAATCGCTATCTTGGTCATTTTTATCGGTGGAATAAAGACAATAATTGAAAGAATGAGATTTGCGAAGGAAAAGATGAGCTAAAGAGGAGGAGATATGCCTAAATTAAGGGTTGCAATAATAGGCGTCGGAAATTGTGCATCATCGCTCGTGCAAGGTGTGCACTATTACAAAAACGCCAAAGAGGACGAGAAAATCCCCGGGGTTATGCATGTGAATCTCGGCGGATACCACATAAGCGACATCGAATTCACCGCCGCTTTTGACATCGACAAGAACAAGGTTGGCAAGGACCTTGCTGAGGCTATATTTACACCACCAAACTGCACAAAAAAGTTCTGTGATGTGCCAAAACTGAATGTTAATGTTTACAGGGGAATGACTCACGATGGGCTCGGGTACTACCTTTCACAGATAATAGAAAAAGCCCCTGGTCCAACAGACGACATTGTGAGTATCCTTAAAGAAACCAAAACCGATGTTGTGGTAAATTACCTTCCTGTGGGCAGTGAAGAGGCTACGAAATGGTATGTTGAGCAGGTTCTTGATGCTGGGTGTGCTTTTGTAAATTGTATCCCTGTTTTCATAGCGAGCGAGAAATACTGGCAGAAAAGGTTTGAGGACCGGGGACTTCCGGTAATAGGCGATGATATAAAATCTCAGGTAGGCGCAACAATTTTACATCGTGTGCTTACAAACTTATTCCTCGACAGAGGAATGCCTATAGTTAGAACTTACCAGCTTAATGTTGGTGGGAATACCGATTTCCTTAATATGCTTGAGCGTTCACGATTGCAGTCGAAGAAGAAATCGAAAACGAATGCTGTAAAATCACAAATAGAACAAAGGGGATTTACAATTGATGATGATAATATATATGTTGGACCAAGCGATTATGTCCCTTGGCTCAAGGATAATAAGATATGCTTTTTGAGGATAGAATCGAAACATTTTGGTGATGTTCCGATGAGCCTTGAGTGCAGGCTTTCGGTTGAGGATTCGCCTAATTCGGCTGGTGTTGTTATTGATGCTATTCGATGCGCTAAGCTTGCTCTTGATAACCACCTAAAAGGGGCAATCCTTGAACCATCAGCTTACTTTATGAAATCGCCCCCTATACAGTGGACCGATGATGTTGCAAGGGAAAAGCTTGAGGAATTCATCAAGAAATATGGCGTAAAGAAACCAGAGAAAAAAGAGGAAAAAGCCGAAAAATAAGTCTCAACCCCTTAACATAATATGATTATTTAATGGCTTTCGGGAAAAATAAGGTAATTTTTGCTTATGTTCCAGCAATAATTGACCTTTTCGTCCAGTTAGCGTTTATAAATTTTGAGGCAATACTTTTAGGAAGACTATCGCCAATAGTTCTTGCCGGAGCGGGTATTGGTGGGCAGGTCCTTTTATTTCTCTTCGTTTTTCTTTTAACATTTGCAATGGGAAGCTCGCTTCTCATCTCGCTCGAGCTTGGCAAAGGCGAGAAAGAAAAAGCTCGTGAGATATTCGGGCGTGCGGTGATTTATGTTTTTCTTCTATCCATCTTACTTGCGATTATATGTTATAGTTCTGCAAAATTTATATTCGAACAGATATTCAAAACTAACTACGAAACGAATGTAATAGCGAAAACCTATTTCCGTACACTATCCCTTTTTCTTCCCATAATATCAATAGATTTCTTCATTATCTCGCTCCTTCGAGGAACCGGGGAAACTATAAAATCTATGACATTGAGCCTCGTGGTGAATTTAACAAATGCTTTTCTTTCATATACGCTTATATACGGGAAGTTTGGAATTCCATTACTTGGTGCCCGCGGAGCAGCAATTGCTATAGGACTTTCACACACCGTAGGATTAATCTTATCAATTTCATTTTTTATCAGGGATAAGCTAAATTTTAAATTATTGCTAATAAAAGGCGTGGACTTTGGAATATTGAAAAAGCTTTTTAAAGTTGGGATTCCAGCAACACTGGAACAAATTTTGTGGGGCATAGGACAACTTTTTTTAGTTGCGCTAATATCAAGAACCTCAATAGATGAACTTGCGGTGATGCAGGCGCTTTTCAGGATTCAAATGCTCGTTGGAATTGTATATCAAGCAATAGGGATAGTATCGCTCTCGTTTTTCGCAAGAGCAGTAGGAGCAAAAAGCCCGAGGGCAATCATACGCTTTTCGAGGACAACATTTAAATTGGCTATATTAAGTGCGCTAATTTTTGGTCTATTATTCGCCTTTTTGCCACATCAAATATTGCAACTATTCTTTACTGATAAAAAGGCTATTGCGCTTGGAAGCAGGGTTCTTCGTTTCATCGCCATCCTTCAGATAAGCAAAGCCTCAGTAATTTCAGTCTCAAGCCTTTTAAGGGCTAAAGGCGATTTAATATGGCTTGTTGTAACTAACGGCGTCTTTATGCTTTTTTTCGAGATATTCTTGGGAATAGTATTTGTCAATACCCTCGGGTACGGAATATTTGGTGCCTGGGCTGTTATGGGGCTTGACGAATCTTTTAAAACCCTCTTACATTTAAAAAGGGCGACCAAAACGGGAATTAAAAATCTATAATAGTTTTTACCATTTAGCCGGATTTGCCAATCTCTTGAGTTGCGACCCTCTTATTGCAATAAGCCATAAGGCGAGATTTATATCTTGCGGCAGCATTCTTATGAATGATTCCCTTCTTTGCAACCTTATCGATAATTGAATAAGCCCAGGGTATAAGAGCCAGAGCCTTCTTGGGATCAGATTCTTCTTTGACCCTTTTTATAGCCATTCGAAGGGTGCCGATGTATAATCTATTTCTTGCCCGCCTTTTCAGATTTTGCCTCTGCCTTTTTAAAACCGACCGCTTCACTTTCCTTGCTCCCATTATTCTCCTTTCGGCGTAAGAAGATAAGATATGAATTTCACAAAGTCAACGGATTTTTTAAGCTTGTCTGAACATAATTTCTGTTAAAGGGGACTTTTTGAGTATAGTGAGAAAAAGGTCAGCGAGTTCGCGGATAGCGCCTCTTCCGCCCGGCAGTCTTGTTACATAGTGAGCACACTTTCTTGCTTCCTTAGCACTATCGGCAACAGTGACCGCGAACCCGGCTTTTTCCATCACCGGAACATCATTTATATCATCACCGACATAAGCGATTTCCTCATCTTTAAGCCCGTACTTTTCCTTGACCTCCTCATAGATTATGATTTTATCCTGTACACCCTGAAATAGGTCAGTAATTCCAAGACTTTGCGCCCTGTGTTCGACCGCCTTGTTGCTTCTACCAGAGATAAATCCAATACCGTAAGAGAGGCTTTTCAAAATCATTATCCCCATACCATCTTTAGCGTCAAATCTCATAAATTCAGTTCCATCATCCAAAATGTAAATCCCACCGTCAGTTAAAACACCATCAACATCAATGAGTATGTACTTGACCCTTTTAACTTTTTGTGCTAATTCGTAGGGATTCATACTAACATCCTCCTTTATAATTGTTTTTTACTTGTTTTTGAATCTTTTTTAGTTTAACGAGAAGTGGTTCGAGCCTTGAGAGCGGCAACATAACCGCAGCATCAGATGGGGCAGTTTGTGGTTGAGGATGCGTTTCTAAAAAAACCACATCAGCCCCAAAAACAAGCCCTGCCATAGCAACATATTCAATGAACTCGTTATTTCCACCTGAATAACCTCTTGCCGATCCTGGGTGTTGGAGGCTATGAGTAGCATCAATTGAAACAGGGAATCCAAACCCCTTCATTATGGGGATAGAACGAAAATCTATAACGAGATTATGGTATCCGAAAGTCGTTCCCCTTTCACAGAGGATTATATTTTCGTTACCCTGTTTTAGTGCTTTTTCTGCAATGTAAAACATATCCTCAGGCGCCATAAATTGCCCCTTCTTTATGTGGAGTGGTTTTTTTGTTTTCGCAGCCTCAACAACAAGGTCAGTCTGCCTGCATAAGAAGGCTGGTATTTGAATTATATCGGCAAGTTCAGCCACATATTCAACCTCATCAGGCAAATGAACATCAACAACAACAGGCACCCCAATTTCTTCCTTAAGCCCCGATATAATTCTTAAACCATCTTTAAGCCCCGGACCCCGATATGAATCAATCGAGAGCCTATTAGCCTTATCATACGAGCATTTGAATACAAATGGGATACTAACTCTATCAGTTATATTTTTTATCTCTTTTGCTATATTGTGAAGAAGATTTTCGTTTTCTATAACACAGGGACCCGCAAAAAGAACGAATCGGGATTTTTCCCCACCAATAATTATATCCCCTACCCTGATTATCCTATGCGAGTTCATATGTTCTTGTTTTTCTGTGTTCTATTGCGGCTAAGATGAAATTATAGAAAAGGGGCGATGGTTTTTCAAGCCTTGACAGGAATTCTGGATGGAACTGCGTTG
>JBAMLU010000022.1:0-657 GCA_039793385.1 bacterium | reverse complement strand
TACCTATGCCTGAACCTTTCATATATTCTTTCGGTGCCATAAATCTCGAAAAGTTTTGTTCCTTTTGATATATCAACAGGATGAGCCCCGAGACGCATAGTTCCGCCCTTCTCTTTTATCCCTTTTTGACTCTCGAGTATAGTTATAACGGGATAACCGACACTTCCACCATCCTCAAGTATTTCAGTCGTGTGAGCCGATTCAAGAGCGCATTCATAGCGAGCAAACTCAACAACAGCAAGCTGAAAACCATAGCAAATTCCGAGAAAGGGAAGCTTATTCTTTCTTGCATAGTTTATTGCCATAATCTTTCCCTCGGTCCCACGAATACCGAACCCACCAGGCACAATTAAACCCGAAAGCCCTTTAAACTCGGATTCAAGTAAGTTTTTATTTTTTTCAAGTTCAATCGTATCGATCCATCGGAGATTGACCCTGCAACCCAGATGTGCCCCTGCGTGCACAAGAGCCTCAACTATGCTTGCATAAGCATCACGGAGGCTCGTATATTTCCCGGCAATACCTATAACGAGCTCCATCTTAGGGTTCTTTATTCGCTCCACAAGTCCCCTCCAGTTATCAAGTTCAGGGGTGAACTCAAGCTTCAGTTTCTTCTTAATAATCTCGTCAACCCCCTCTCTCTCATATAAATGGGGA
>JBAMLU010000021.1:8264-9914 GCA_039793385.1 bacterium | reverse complement strand
CACCCCAATCCAGGATACCCATTTCACTGAAAAAACGAGCCCTTTTAAGATTATTATTCTCGATAAGCTCCTCTTCTGAGAATCTCTGAGAAAATATAAGCGAATCAATTTTCTGGATGGTTCTTTTCCACAATCGTTCAAGCCCTTCAACTTTAGTATAACTGGAATCGAATAAGCCGTAAAACATCTTAGTTCTGTAGAAATAATAATTTCTTGCGCCAATGGATAGAATAGAATCGAGTGCACAGTAAGCCTCGTTGTATCTTTCGAGCCTCATAAGGGTTTTGGCTTTCCACCATAATGCGGTTTGTTCGAAAGCTTCATACCCTCGACCATATTGGTCTATAATAGTGCTGAAATAGGTTAAAGCGCTATCATAAACGCCGGCGAGATAATAAGAAAGCCCCGCCCATAGAACCGCATTATCAGCGAGCTCATCATCGCGACCCGCTACATTCCAGTACTGAGCGAAAAGCGGCGCACACTTATCCCACATTGAGCTCTGCCTGTAAAGCTCCGCAAGGTTCCAGATAGCTGTCTTCTTTGTCGCTAAATCATTAGATTGCATAGCCTCCGATAATTCAAGAATAGCCTTATCCCTTTCGCCAAGCGAACGATAAATCTGCCCTAAAGCAACACGACACTTTAAGGAATCATATAAGCCTGATTTAAGAAGTTTTTCGAGCTCTTTTATAGCCTTATGCCTCTTTGATATTTGAGCGCCCCAGACAAGGGCTTTAGCATACGAAAGTTCAGCCCATAAAGGTGATGAGCCTTTCACACGTTTTTCACATTTATGAAGAATATTCTCTGCAATGGCAAACTGCTTTGACCGATAGTAAAGATAGGCTGCGGAAAGATAATATTCTGGTTTAAGCGGGGAGAAATTAGCCTCGAGAAGCTGGTAGACCCATTTAGCCGGTTTCTTATCGAAAAGGGAGAGCAAGATCTTTTTTGCTGTATCCGGCTTCGTTTTAACAAAAAGTTCCAACTCCTTTATTGGCGCCGAGCGTTTCAGCCTCGATGCTAACCCGAATTTCTGGAATATTTTGAGAACCGAGTCAGCCTGATTATATCGCTTTTCTTCGACAAGGTAATCGAAATATGCGAGCCCACAATCCTCGAAAAATGGGAATGTTGTATCGCTCATCCAGAAAGAATATGCGTCAATAGACTTAATCTTATTCCCTTTCTTCCCGTATGCATAGCCAAGAAGCCAGTATTTATAAGGCAGAAGCTCATCGGGGACACGAGAATTATCTTTCTCGAGAAGGTCAATTAGCTTAGAATGTTCGCCCTTTTTAAAATAGCAGTAGGCGAGTTGCCATAATGTTTTTTCGTTGCCTCCGGTGTTTTTAATTATCCCTATAGCATCATCAAATTTTTGCCGAATAATAAGTTCGCGCAAATTGCTATTGGTTTCACCGAAAAGGAAACCTACCGCATAAAAAGCCAACATCAGGAGCATTAATCCTTTACTCGCTTTCATCAACCTCCTCCTCAATCTGAACGGGTTCGTTTATCCTTTTAATCGATAGCGCTTTACCCGTTTCAGGGTCAATTTCAACGATAACGCCACAGAAACGAACATCATCATCTGCCGGTTCAAATCTAACATTTATCTGTTTTAAGAAATGTTCTATAGCGAGA
>JBAMLU010000021.1:5088-8254 GCA_039793385.1 bacterium | reverse complement strand
GCGAGATGGGGCTTAACCCCGATAACCGAACTTTGTGCACCGGTCATTCCAGCATCTGTTATATATGCTGTGCCATTAGGAAGAATCTGTTCATCAGCCGTCTGGACATGCGTATGGCTTCCAATAACAGCCGAAACCTTACCATCAAGATAAAACCCCATAGCTTTTTTCTCGCTCGTAGCCTCAGCATGAAAATCGACAATTATAATGTTCGTTTCTCTTTTAAGCCGCTCGAGCTCCTCAAGTGCAACCCGGAATGGACAATCTATAGTTTTCATATATGTTCTTCCTTCTAAATTCAAAACCCCAATTATATCACCATCCTTTGTTTTGTATAGTGCTGAACCTTTGCCTGGAAGTTCTGGGGGGTAATTTGCTGGGCGAAGGATATCATTACGAATGCCAAGATATGAGATAATCTCTCGCCTGTCCCAGATATGGTTTCCTGATGTTATACAGTTTACGCCATATCTGAACAATTTTTCGGCGAGGTTCAAAGTAAGACCAAAACCACCTGCAACGTTCTCCCCATTGGCAATAACAAAAGAAACTTTCTCGATCTCAAGATAATACGGTAACCTTTTCCATAAAGCCTTTCTACCCGGCTTGGCGTATATATCGGCTATGTAAAGAATTTTCAATTCTGGTTCCTTTTTTCATTTCGCATATTCGATTGCCCTTTTTTCCCTTATAACCGTGACCCTAATCTGTCCGGGATATTCGAGTTCGGATTGGATTTTCTGAGCGATTTCAGCGGCGAGGAATTCAGCATCCTTATCCGAAAGCGCTTCAGGGTCGACAATAACCCTAATTTCCCTTCCTGCCTGGATAGCGTAGGATTTTGCGACCCCCTGGAATGAATCAGCGATTTCCTCGAGTCGTTCGAGCCTTTTGATGTAGCTTTCGAGGGTTTCTCGTCTTGCGCCGGGTCGTGAGCCCGAGATAGCATCAGCAGCCTGAACAAGGACCGTTATGGGCGAAATCGGTGGAATATCGCCATGATGTCCAAGGATAGCGTTGATAACAACCGGATCCTCATTGTATTTCTTAGCGAGTTCAGCGCCGAGCTGCGTATGTGTGCCCTCCATTGCTCTATCGATGGCTTTTCCTATATCGTGGAGGAGACCGGCGCGCCTTGCGAGGTTAGCGTCAAGCCCGAGTTCCGCGGCCATAAAACCAGAAAGATAAGCAACATCCTTACTATGTGCCAAAACATTCTGCCCATAACTTGTCCTGAATTTGAGCTTCCCAAGCGTGTAAACAAGTTCCTGGGGTAGATTGAAAATCGATAGCTCGAATACTGTTTGTTCGCCTGCCTCCTGAATCATAATCTCTACCTCTTTTTTGGATTTCTCCACTGCTTCCTCAATCCTTGCCGGATGAATTCTTCCGTCCGTTATAAGTTTCTCCATAGCAAGCCTTGCAATCTCCCTTTTAATTGGGTCGAAGCTCGAAAGTATTATCGCCTCAGGAGTATCATCAACAATAACATCAACCCCTGTAGCTATCTCAAACGCCCTTATGTTTCGACCCTCTCTACCTATAACCCTGCCCTTAAGTTCATCTGAGGGTAATGTTATAACGGTTACGGTCGACTCCTGCGTGACATCAACACTGCACCTCTGGATTGCCGAGATAATTATCTCCTTCGCTTCTTTTTCCGCGCGTCGCTCTGCTTCCTCTCTTATCTCTTTTATCATCTGCGAAGCCTCAGCACGAGCCTGATTCACAAGGTTATCCATTAAAAGTTTCTTTGCTTCCTCTGATGTCATTCCGGCTATCTGCTCGAGCTTCTTGTTCTGGATTTCGATGAGATTGTTAAGTTCCTCCTCCTTCATCATAAGGGCTCGTTCTTTCGTCTGAATAGATTTCTCCCTGTTCGCAAGAGCCAATTCCTTTCGCTCGATCATATCTGCTTTCTTCTCAAGCGAGCTCTCAAGAAGTTTCAGTTCCTTTGTCTTTTTCTCAATCTCCCGCCTTATATTCCTTGTAGAACGCTCAAATGCCGCCTTGCTTTCGTAAAGTTCCTTTTGGACTTTTATCTCAAGTTCCTTTTGCCTTATTTCAAGTTCGCGTTCGGCACTCTTGATTATCTCCTTAGCCTTTTCCTCAGCCTCGCGAATCTTAGCCTTCCCTATGCTCGTGCGAATGATATAATCAACAACGCCAAATAATCCGACAAGCACAACACCAACTATTATAATAACTGCAAAACTACTCATATATATCAACCTCCTTTCGGATGTTCCGCTTTGAAATAATCAGTTAAAAATGGGGAAGAAGTTCAATTATTACCTTGAGTCTCCTCCACCTGCTCTGTAACGAGCTTAGCGTATTTCTCAAGGGTATTGAGAATCTCGTTATGCTCTTTTAGAAGCTTTATATACTCATCAGCGATATGTAAAGCTGCAAGCACAGCAGCATCAAGGCTCGTCCCTGTTTTATCTTTTTGCTCTCTTATCTTATTATCAACATAATTAACAACTTCCATTATATGTTCCTTGCTCTGGCTTGTCTGAAGAGTATATTCTTTTCCAACTATATTAACCTTTATCTTTATCCTCTCTTCTTCACCCATCTTATTCCACGCGGAACATTATTCCTCAAGCGTCTTAAGTTTTTCGAAAACCTCAGCAAGCTTGCTAGACAAAAGCTCTCTTTCCTCTTTATATGAAATTAACTCCTCTTCTAAACTACGCTTTAATTGCTCGTTTTCTTTTGTTAACTCGTCAATCTTCTTTTCTGCTTCTAACAACCTTGCTTCGTTATATGAAAGTTTTTCTTGAATTTCCTTTTTTTCCTCCTTCAATTTTGCAACTAAATTTATCAACCTATCTATTTCATCAAGAAGTTTTTTCAAGCTTTCCAATGCCATTGTTGCTCCTCTCTTTTAAATAAAGATAAAAATTATACAAAATTTAGCAAGCAAAATTTTTATATAAATTTCTTGACTTAATCAAATGAAAACCTATTTTAAAAAGCGATAAAGAAGGGGGTTAAATGTTAAGGAAAGTAGTTGTGGTTTGTGTATTTTTGGTGAGCTTATTCTTTGAGAAATTATCTTCTCAGGGAACGCCACATATTGTTTATGGTGTTGTGAGGCTATGGAATGGTGAATATCCTGATTCTTCATGTTTTACTTTTGATTGCTGGATAAGCTCACGAC
>JBAMLU010000021.1:0-5078 GCA_039793385.1 bacterium | reverse complement strand
ACCAGATGAACGAATTTCACTTGGGGAACTTGGAACTGCATACTTAGATTCCGTATGGTCAACGGACTTATCCCGCTTCCCAACAGAACCATCAACCGGGGAAACCCTATTCGTTTCCTTGCGTGATTTCTGCGAGAACGCACGGGATACAATAATATTTGTAATTGATATGAGCGTAGCCTATCAGAATGTGGGCACAGCAATTCTTCGCCAGGTCCCGCCACCCTCAATAACACTCATATCACCCAATGGCGGTGAGATATTGTGGGACATTTGCACTATAAGTTGGACAACAACGGGAAGCATAAGCTATGTTTCTATTTTTTACAGCCTGGATAATGGGTTTAACTGGAACGATATAATATTACATGCCCCTAATACCGGATCATTCATATGGGATATACCAGAAACAACATCAGCAAATACCCTTATCCGCATTATTGGTGAGGGACCCGGGGTTGAAGATACAAGCGATGAACCATTCGTGATAGTGACATCTCCATATATCATAACTCCCAGCCTCAGCGACACTCTCTATGCAAATACGCCTTTTGAAATCCATTGGAGTGCGTCAAACTATTTCCTTTTTGTGAAACTCGAACTTTCGGTTGACAATGGCAGGAATTTCACCCTGATATTCAATTCCACAGACAACGACGGAAGAGAAAACTTTGTGCCACCCGCTATCAATTCTGACTCCTGTTATATAAGACTGAGCTCGGTAATGCTACCGTCGTATTCGGCTATTTCGGGCCTGTTCGTTATTCGGTATACCTATGTTGACACAATTCCGCCATCACCGATAACCGACCTTCGCGCGGTATCATCAACCACAAACTCTATATGCCTCGAATGGACAGCAACAGGTGATGACTCAACATATGGAATAGCCTCATCCTACGAACTAAGATATAACACCGAACCCATAACAGAAACGAATTGGTCGAGTTCGAATTTAGTACCGGTTCCTTTTACGCCCTCAACTGCCGGAACACCGGAATCTTTCTGTGTTGACGGGCTTCAGAGTGGAACAATGTATTACTTTGGGATAAGGGTTTACGATTTTGAGGGCAATCAGTCGCTGCTTTCAAATATCGCCTCAATGCAAACATCAGAGGAAGCGCCGCCAATCGATACAGTTCCGCCCAATTGGGTTTATCTTGAGCTTATTGAGGTTGGATACGATATGGCGATGGTTGGATGGTTTGCGTCAGGTGATGATGGGTGGGAAGGTACCGCAGAGTACTATCTATTCGGATTGAGCAACAGAAATATAAACGCATTTAACTGGGATTCGCTTGAGCATTTCCCCGGTCCAGTACCTGAGCCAGCCGGAACATATCAGAGATTCATATTATACGGGTTAATCCCGGGAGAAACTTATTATATTGCGTGCAAGGTGTACGATGATGCTGGCAATGTCTCAAGGATATCGAACACATTGAGGTTTACGACTTACTCTACAGATAACATTCCACCAGCTCCCATAGTGGACCTCAGAATTACATCTTTTACAGAGAGAACAGCCGAACTTAGCTGGACTGCGCCTGGCGATGATGGACATATGGGAAGATGCACAAGGTATGAATTAAGATATTCGACATTCCCGATAACTGAGCTAAATTGGGCAACAACACATGAACTTTCTGACCCACCAGAACCATTAAACGCGGGATTAACACAATACTATACCGTAAACGGTCTTTCGCCTGGAACCCTTTACTACTTTGCCGTTAGAAGCTACGATGATACGGGGAATAGAAGCGGTATTTCCAATGTTGCCTCATGCTGGACAGCAGGTATAATAAGGGCACCGGAACCTATACTAATGTATGAAGATAGCCAGTATTGTCCCGCAGTTTGGTTTGATACGCTTTTTTCTCCACCAGGGATAACACCTTATATAAGATTTAATTCTGATATGATTACTGCAACGGTTGAGAGTTTAAATAGGCTATGTATTTTCCCCCGTGATGATATAAATGGGAACACATTAATTGAAATTTCGTGGTCTTACATGGGGCGAAATTATGGTTCAACACTTTATGTTAATATAATGGCTGTGAATGACCCGCCATATTTCACGACTGAGCCGAGTTGCACACTCGCAATCGTTGGGGTTGAATGGGTATATGACGCTAACGCTCAAGATATTGATGGCGACACGCTTACATATACGCTTATTGATGCACCATCAGGTATGACTGTTGAACCATCAACAGGCATTATTAGATTTATTCCACCACCATATCTTGAGGGAAGTTACAGGGTTGTGTTAGTGGTTAGCGACGGAATTGTTGATGTTGAACAGAGATTTAATGTGTTTGTTATGAAAGAATCACATCCGAACTTTGCACCATACGGGCTCACCTGCGAAATCGGAGTGAATGGCTCCATACCCATTCGATGGCAACCGCCTCAAGCACTTCAAGACGAATCCTTCCGCTCAATGAACCTGATCCTCTCACATTATGTGCTTTACCGTTCAGAAAGTTTCTCATCCGGTTTCTCGGTGATTGCCGACTCCATTCTCACCACTACTTATAATGATGCTACTGTAGAGAATGGGCGAGTTTACTATTACAAAGTGCGAGCAGTATATCGGAGACCATATTTTATTTCGAACTACTCAAACAACGCAAGCGGTGTCGCAACATCAGGAAGAAGATTCTATTCAACTTATATATGGCACAATATGATAATTGATGGAAATCTTACCGTAGGGGAGTGGACGAGAGGAACAAGAACAACGATAAGCGGTAAGGCGTCAATCATTATACAGAACGATGAGACCCACCTTTTTATTGGCATTCGAACCTTGAGGAACGATATAACAAGATTGAAATTTTACTTTGATGATGACTATTCACGAAGCTGGGACGAAACATCGCCTGTTGATGAGGGTGCATTTTTATTTGTCCCGATGGACAATCGAATATTCTTTGACCCTTACCCATTCGGATTCCCGCGCCTTTACACAGATGTTGGCATTTCTTGGAGGGAAATGGGGGATACTATAATAGGAGAGATTGCGTTGCCCATTCGTGATGATGAGGCTCTATGGGTTATGCCGGGGGATTCGATTGGTTTTGCTATCGAACTTGAAATAAATGATGAAACCACATATTACCTCCCGACAACTGCCGACCCTCGAAATCCAGAAACATTCGGAACGCTCATTATCGGTAGTTCTGGTGGCATAGGACGATTAAGCGTTCAACCGCCAAATTTCACTATCGAACTTGAGGAGGGTTCAATAACATCATATCGATTAACGCTATCCAATACCGAGCATGGGTTAGCGCTTTTCCAGATTTATAGCATGCCCGTCTGGATGACAATAGAACCAAGCTCAGGCAATGTTCCCGCTTTCACACAAAGAGATATATTTGCAACTATATCCACGGATACACACTCCGTCGGAATACACCCATCACAAATAATTATCTCATCGAACACGGGACCGATTTTCGTTCCATGCACGCTCGATGTTAGAAGGTTTGAGCCAAGCCGCTACATTGAGATTTCATTGCCACAGGTGACAAACGGTGAGCCGGGAGAGCTCGTTTTAATTCCTGTTAGGGTTGGTGAGCTATATTCAAATACAATATATTCGATTAGAGCAACGGTAGAAGTTGATGGTCTGGGGATTATTCCTATGGGGATTTCTCCTGGAGGCGACCTTCCAAGGGATTGGCTTGATTCGGTTATAACTATCTCTGGTAGCAATCTCACATTCTCTATAAGCGGGCGAGAACCATTGCCACATCCAGGCAATATTCTGATTTTGAGATATTTCATACCTTTGAGTGCGAGGGATGGTGAGTTTGCGCGGATTAGTATAAGCTCAGTTTATGTGAACGATGGTGAGGGTCCACGCCCAAGGACAAGATATGGACTGGTTGTAGTTGGAAGAAGAGCATCACCATCATGGTCATTCACAATACATATATCCGACACAGCAGGAAGCACATACCACATAACGCTCGGTGGCGCACCATACGCTACATCAGCCTACGACCTTGCATATGATATTCCTGCCATGCCCGCATTGCCTCGAGATTTCTTTGCGTATACGAACTCCTCTGATAATATTCGCCTCACTCAGGATATACGCTCGAGTGATGAAGAGCAGATTATATGGGTCATACACACGGTAAATGGAAGAGGTATTATGCGCTGGAATCCAGATGAGATTCTGCCAAGCGTTTATCTAAATGACAGCATAAATATGGCTATAGATTCCGTGTATTCGTTTTCCTCTGGCGAGAGCATAAGGGTAATATATATCCGACCCTTGACCCAGCGATTCGTTTATCAACTTTATCCGGGGTGGAATTTTATATCAATTCCATTCATTCCAATAGAATCGAATTTCCGCGCGCTTTTCCCCGAGGCTCTTGCTGATGCTTACTTTTACGATACGAATTTAGGTATTTACATAACACAAAGAAGAGTTGAGCCGGGAAAGGCATATTGGGTGCTTTATCCTCAGGCAAGAAGGGTTGAGATTGAGGGTACACCGATAAACAGTATATCAATCCCTGTTTATCCTGGATGGAATGGAATAGGTGGACTTATGCGAAGCATTAATGCTACGGAGCTTGAAACATATCCTGAGGGTATAATTGTGAGCGGTACCCTTTATTTCTGGGATGCTCGAGTTGATGCTCGGCGATATCTTGGTTCATCATCAATACTACCGGGCTACGGATACTGGATATATTCCACGGGCAGTGGAACAATCTTTATAGGTGAGGAAAAATAAGGTTTAAAATCCCCTTTTCTCTATTTCGGCTAAAATTAGCTTTTGAGCCTTTTGAATAGGGAGATTAACGACAAATCCTGCGGCGTTTCTGTGTCCACCACCGCCAAATGAACTTGCGAGCTCGTCAACATTGATCCTATCCTTTGACCTTATTGAAACCTTGGTCCTTCCATTTAGCGGGTAAAAGAGCGCCGAAACCATTATACCCTGCTCAAGCATAGAAAGCTCAACTATGCTTTCCATCTCATATGTAAGATTAGTTTTAGCCGGATCAACAGTGATAAAAAGAACCTTGCCATCAAGCAATCTT
>JBAMLU010000020.1:9700-9916 GCA_039793385.1 bacterium | reverse complement strand
TCACAGTAAAGCGCAGGCTAAAGCCTGCGGCTACAATGTTTCTGGGGCACCATAAGTTTAAGGTGTCCTATTAAGCCCGGCCTGCCGCACTGCTTAACCGTGAAACATCCGCTCCCCACTTAGATATCCATTTGTTTTCCGGAAAATCGATCCCGATACACTATAAATCATTTGAACTAATACCAATATTTTAGGTATTACAAATAATCTATTGTG
>JBAMLU010000020.1:846-9690 GCA_039793385.1 bacterium | reverse complement strand
CCATGATAAATCCGCGCAATCTAAAGGTTGCGCGGATTTATCATGGCAAAGCGCAGGCTAAAGCCTGCGGCTACCATATTTCGGAAAATATGTAAAAAATCGTCTTGACAAAAATAAATACATGCCGTAAATTTATATGTAATTCAGGATGAATAAGAGAAAATATAAAAAGGAGGTAAGATGAAAAAGGGAGTAATAATTTCCGTTTTTATTTTTCTTGTGTCAGTGGGATTTGCAACGAAGGTACCACAAAGCCCTGGCACAACATTTTTCAATGAAGGGATTGTTAATCCTGCCGTTCAATCGATTGTAGATGAGCTAAAAGTTGCAAAACAAAGCGGAAACGCTGGTGAGGTTCTCAGGCTCGAGAGGGAGTTGTCAACTATATTAGGTATTCGGAGTGTTCCAGAAGCACCTAACCCGGAGCTAAAAAGCAATTTCGTTTGCCTTCCTCGAAGGGAAGTGATGTTTCGTCCAAGTGGGTTTGATATTGATTGGCGGATTCCTCAGACATCAGGACCATCAAAGGAAGCTTCTCCATGGATTGGTTCCACAAGGAGCGGAACATTATTTGCCGTATATGAGGAATATGATGGTGTTTATTCGCCTCAGCCATACCTTGTGATTGTGCGCTCCGATGATTTTGGCAGAAGTTGGAGCACATTTGCGGCAATATACAATTCATCAGTGAAATATCAGGTACCAAAATTGGTGGTTGGTGAAGGGACTCAAAACTGGGTATTTATTGCTTACGAAAAGGTTCCAACAGCCCCTCTTTCAAACACCACCGTTGAGGTTGCAAAGATTTCATTTGACGGCAGTAGCTACGAATTTCACGAGGTTGATGGAAGCTGGTTTTCAAGTAAGGTAAAGCCATTTATAACAGTTGATACCGATACATACTATTATGTTTATGTGAGCTATGTTAAGTATGGCACTTTCAGCAGTGAGGTATGCTTTGCTCGTTCCACAGATTTCGGTTCAACCTGGACAATCATCGATGCATCGCCAGATAATCAGGGTAAAGGATTTACTTCAATTGCCTACGGTAAAAATGCTAATCTCTATCTTGTTAGCCAAACTGCAGAGGAATCCGGGCAAATATGGTTCAATAAATCCTCAAATTACGGAGCCACCTGGGGAACTCCTGTGCTAATTTCAACAACGCACAAGGACACATACCCAATTATTGCAGCATCACATACAACGGATGAGGTTCTTGTATCCTATGTTTACCAGTATTCATCATCAGACAGGGACATATACTATTCATATTCGAATAATTCGGGTGCAAGCTGGACAACAAGCCGTTATGCAGCGATAACAACAAGAGAAGAGAAATATCCGGTCGCAGGGGTTGATAACATCGCATTTTATATCCTTTACTGGGATGCTGGCGGGATAAAGATGAAGAAAATGGCGCTTGGCGGCTCAGGATTCACGGAGACAATGAATGTTAGCGATGACGATATGGCAGCGGATAATTTCATATGTTTGAGTATAGCATACCAAAGGGACATTCCAACGCCAATAGCTATTTGGAGCAAAGCTATAACAAGCACCAACTGGGATATATTCTTCGATATGAACCCCTGTAGTCCCCCTGTAGCATCAGCAAATATAAGTCCTACATCAGGTCCAGCGCCTTTGACGGTGAGGTTTGAGGATAATTCGAGGGGCACCGTAACTACGAGAGAATGGGACCTTGGCGATGGCACAAGAGAAAGCGGGACAACATTTACTCATACATATTCACGACAGGGGAGATATACGGTAAGGCTCACGGTTTCGAGTTTTTGCGGGACCAGCTCTGCAACATATAGTATTGATGTTGGATGTGCACCGCTTAATGCCGCAATAAATGCGAGTGTAACATCAGGAACCGCACCGCTAACAGTGAATTTCAACGATGCCTCAACTGGGACACCGACCAGCTGGGCGTGGGATTTTGGTGACGGAACAACATCAACCGAAAGGAACCCTACCCATACTTATGAAACAATAGGTTCATATAATGTTACCCTTCGCGTAATAGATGACTGCGGCGCAACATCAGTTGCACATATAGGGATTGAGGTTACACCGGCTCCTACACCAATAATAGTGATAAATCCATCCTCGCTCGAGTTCGACACCGTTTCAGTTGGCGACAGAGCCTCACTTGATTTAATAATATCCAATAGGGGCACAGGCGATTTAACTGTCGGCTGGTCAAGTTCAATAGGTGATGGTTTTTATGTTTATGGTTTAACAAGTTACATCATAAGACCGGATAGTTTCATAACAGTTCAACTCTTCTTTGCACCGACAGCGGAGCGAATATATAATGGTGTATTCACGATAATGACAAATGACCCATTTAGACCCACAATTAATGTTCCTTTAAGAGGATACGGCACGATGCGATACTCAACGGGTGTCTATCTTACACCAAGCATTCTCAATTTCGACTCGGTGGCTGTTGGCTCTGCGGCAAGGCAGAGAATAACATTAAGGAATAATAGTTCAAGCGTTGTAAGGGTGACACGATATGAGATGCGAGGCAGTGGATTCACAGTTTTAACTGACGATACTATTTCTGTTGCGCCAGGTGGATATAGGTTCATAACGGTGGAATTTCTGCCCACAACGGAAATTGCATATTATGAGACGCTTTTTGTCTATACAACAGCCGGTAATTTCAATGTCCTTCTTTCAGGAACGGGTTATTCAAGGATGATCTGCTATACTTTAGGGCTATTAAAACTTTGCGCTGAGATTATCGGCGATGGTCGGGCAGAAAGAAATATAACATTTAAAGACCTTGATGATAATGTTATTCTCACTGTTGGAGGTCCTATTGCATTTATTGATCTTGCTCGTATGGCAGGAACAGGTATAGGGTATTTCCACTACGCTGACGGTAGTTCGGAGATGTGTTTTGTCGGTGGGTTCGATATAGATTATCTTGATGGGAGGATAATTACGCATTTCTCCGTAGACACGACTGTATATGATGATAGTCTTCTTGGGGCGCCGTTTAGGGCTGGTGTAGGAGTTAGTCCTGTGACAGTTGATATAGCATCGCACTGGTG
Source organism: bacterium (assembly GCA_039793385.1). Taxonomy (GTDB): domain Bacteria; phylum UBP14; class UBA6098; order JBAMLU01; family JBAMLU01; genus JBAMLU01. The sequence continues at coordinate 6,616 of JBAMLU010000020.1, read as the reverse complement.
GAGTCTTGCTGGTGGATTAGAGATTTCACGGGGCGGAGTTACAGGCGAAATAAGGATTGCGCGGGTAAGGGATTGGTTCAGGCGTGACCACTATGCACTTTCCGACTTTGACCTTGAGATTCTGGGCGGCGCATTTACTGTGAGGTTCGCGGATGTTCATGTGAGTGGCGATACTATTGAGGCTGGAAGACTGTACTTAAGGGCGAGGGAAAGCCTTGTGCCAGGCTTAACCGGAACAAGCTTCTTCGAAATAGATGCTCGTTCTTTGAGGATATATCATGGTGCGCTTGTAAGGCTCGACTTAGACCTTCAGTTCCCCGATTTCAACATCCCCGCTGGCGCCGGACAGGTAATAAACATAAGGCGTCCGAGGCTTAGGTTTGAGTTCAGGGATATAGATGGCGATGGTGTGGCTGACCTATATGGCATTGGTGGTGGAGGAATATTTGCATATAGAAACCTACTTCCAAGCCTTGGTAGCGATACATATATAAATATACGGATAATGATTCGTCGAGAGGGTCTTGATGATGCTGTTTTAGGTTTCCATGGGTTCTCACCGGGAATACCCCTTGGAACATCAGGGTTTTTCATAACCGGTGTTGAGGGTGATGTAAGGCATCTATGTCATCCGGAGGATATAATTGTTAGGTTTTCTTGCGATTTGAGAGGTGGTCCAAGTTTGCCGCTTGTTGGTGGAATTGTGGAGATGACCCCGGTTGTTACGATAGATTTTGAACGCGACTTACTCGCACTTGAGGGCACTGTCAGGTTCTTGCGCGGTCTTACATCAGGTCGTGGTGGATTTATCTTTATGGCGAGAGATATTGGCGGTGGATTTGGGATGTTAGGTTATGCGTCGGTTACGGCTGGGCTTTCAAGCTTTGCTTCGCTTGAAGGTGGCGTTAACGCCCATATGTGGCGAGATAGAGATGACGCCGAGTTCCACTTTACTGGATTGGGTTATGTTGAGGTAATCGTTCGTAGCAGGGTTATATTCTGGCTTATGCCAACTGATGATATTCGAGTTGGTGCATACGCCTATTTCGGTGAATTCAGGCATGGCGGAGACTCCGGTGGACACTGGGGTGTTAAAGGAGAACTTGCATGGAGACCATTCGGAATCGCACCCTCAATTGGCTGGATCGACGGGACATTCATCATGGATGCTCATGAGTATAGGCTTGTAGATACCCGAAGAAGGGTAAAGGGCTCAACGGCATTCGAGATAAGCAACTGTGTTATCGGTAATACTGATATAAATACATTTGTCATAAGAACATCAGCCTCAGAGCATCCGAGGATCTCGCTCATAACACCAGAAGGAGAGCTCATAACACAAGCGGTAGCCTCAACTACAGATTCGCTTGCACCGGTATTTTATGCCGAAAATGTCTCTTATGGTTACAGATATTGCGGATATGTGGTTCACGGAAGGCGACCTGGAACATGGCAGATACAAATTGAGGGACTATCATCAAGCGACGCAGACCACCCAATTCAGGTTAAGGGTTTCTATAATCCGCTTGAACTCGCTATAAGCACAAGGTATGAGGATGGAAGGGTTACTGTTTCGGGTAATATCTCTAATATGGGCGGAAGGGCTGAAAAAGCGTGGATAAACATATATATGGCAAGAAGAACATCGAGCAGTTTCAGGGGTGATGGAACACTCATAAAGACGATAGAGACTACTGGCGATGGACCATTCACCTATAGTTTTACACAGGAAGATATAGGGGCAAGAGGCGGAGAATATATAGTTTATGCTACCGCAGAGGACAATATAAACAGGTTTGCATCTGCAGTTGATTCCATAAACATTGTGAGATTCCCGGAGGACAGAACGCCACCATTGCCACCTTTAAATCTTGTTGCTGTGGTTAAGGGTGATGAGGTTTGGGTGAAGTGGGAAAATTCGCCGAGCGTTGATGTTACAGGATATAAGATTTATAGAGGCGAATTCATCGATTCTATAGGGGCTTATGTATGGGATGAGGTTGTTGATGTTGGTGAGGTTACATATTACACAATATTTAACACGCATATGATGGTCAGGGATATGAGGAAGCTTGCGGTTGGAGCAAGAGCATATGATAATTCTGGCAACGAGAGCGAGCTTGTTTATGCAACGATTTTAGGACGGGACGAAACACCTGACAATACACCGCCAACAGTTTCTCTCGAGACGCCCGCCTATGATCTGGACCAGGGTATTTTGATGGTATTCTGGAATACAAGGGATACAGATATTAGAGGGTTCATACTTGAAATAGGTCTCGATGAGAACAACATATACGAGAGAATAGAGCTTCCACCTGACACAAGGAATTATACATTCACCAGGTTAAGACGGGGCATTGATTATTATATCAGGCTTCGCGCATATGATAATTATCTCAACATAAGCGAGCCAGCCACAATGAGTATTCCGTTCTATTATGAGAATGACAGGGATGGTGATGGTCTTCCGGATTGGTGGGAGGAATATTACTTTAGCACAATAGAAAGATATAGCGGCACTGACGACCCTGATGGTGACCTCGTTCCGAATAGCACTGAGTATGCAAATGGTACGAGCCCACTATCAACCGATACAGATAACGACCGCATATCCGATTATGTTGAAATACACACAGATGGCTTAAATCCTCTACTTGCCCTTGATAATGATGGCGATAGAATCCCGGATGATTGGGAAAGATACTACTTTGGTGATGGTTGGGACCCGAAAATCCTTCCTGTAACAGATAGCGATGGTGATAATGTGATTAATCTTACCGAATATACGCTCGGGCTCAATCCACTAAATAGGGATACTGATGGAGGCGGGGTTAGCGATGGTGATGAGCTTATATATGGAACTAATCCTCGAGACCCTAATGATGATTTCTATCCCGCATTTACCATATCGCTTAGAGCCGGCTGGAACCTCGTCTCGCTTCCTGTCCGTCTGCCTGATAACTCGGTTTCCAATATATTCCCCCTTAGTTCTGGTGTTTACTTTTATAACACAGAGACGAGAAGATATGAGACGGTTTCGTTAGTCGAGCCTGGTAAGGCATACTTTGTTCTTTCTCTCGTTGACACGAGCTACACAATACTCTCTATGCCAATTGAAACATATACAATTCCAATCAAGGCTGGATGGAATATGATAGGTTCGGTTTATTCCCGCCCCGTGGATATAACCGAGCTCTTTACAGAACCCGCAGGAATACTCATTTACAATTCCCTTTACAGGTATGAGCCTGGTAGTTCTTATATAAGAACGACTACTATTGAGCCCGGTGTTGGATACTGGATACTCTCATTGAGCAATGGTACACTTACAATAAGCGAAGCCGGGTTTGAAAGGAGAATGGGTGGTATTTCGACAACTGATGAGGAATATGTGTATAATCTGTATGGTCAACTGCCACCGTCTCCGCCAAATATGCAGACTTACACCTTGCCAAAAGATTACGCGCTCTTCCAGAACAAGCCCAATCCATTCAATAGCGCAACGACAATAGAATTCGCCATCCCTGAGGATACCTCGGTTAGGCTTACCATATGCAATATTCTTGGTGAGCCTGTGAGAACGCTTATAACAGGTGAACTTGGTGCCGGAGTTCACAGGGTTGTCTGGGATGCAAAGGACAATGAGGCTCGCGAACTACCTTCTGGAGTGTACCTATATAAACTTGAAACTCAGAAAACAACGCTCGTGAAGCGGATGCTCCTTCTCAAATAAACGCTCGAATAGCTAAGAAATTAGGGGGCAGGTGAATTACCTGCCCCCTTTATTATTTTGTGAAACCCTTCAATTTTATATCCGCGCCCTTTATATAAACGGGCTCCAGGTTATAAATGTTATCCTTTCCCTCCCTCTCGAATTTGGTTCTTCCTAACTCGGCAAGAGCGACAGGCAAAATATATTCCCCACCATCTGGAATGAGAACGCTTTTGTGAAAATCCCTAATAAATATTTCACTTAGAGATTTAGCCCCTGGACCAACAAGAATAAAACGGTTTAGCCTCACAAGTTCCTTTGAGAGCTCCTCATATGTTAACGCTACAGGCGGGAAAATAGGCAAATTGTCTCTATATATTGACGAGTAAAACAGGTCTTTCTTGGCGGGTACAAGAGGAACAACGGGCAAGTCCCAAATTCTATACGGATAAACGAGAGCATCAAGCGTATTAATTCCAGCAATAGGGATACCCATTGCAAACGATAACCCTTTTGCTGTAGAAAGTCCAACCCTTAATGCTGTAAAAGAACCCGGTCCTATAACTACGGCAAGAAGCTCGATATCTTTAAGCTTTAAATTGAGATTCAATAGCAACCAGTCAATTGATTCTATAAGCCTTTCTGAATGTTTATTCTTGAGCGCATCTATTTTTATCTCGCCTATAAGTTTATTTGAGTGGACAATGCCCAAAGAGGAGGTCGTACTTGATGTATCAATTGTAAGGACAAGCACAGCTATTTTATTTCCTTTCTGAAAAATATGTAGGGTGTTTTATCTCGACTGTATATATAAGAAATTTTTACATCGAAATCCCTGAGTTGCGAATCAACATAAGCATCAAGCGATGATAGAAAAACCACACCGACAAGCGCCCAGATAAAATCGTTTCTGCTTCGCCTTGATGAGACAAATTTCCCTCTATCACCGAGAGCCTTTGCCTCATCCATTATCTTATTGTAATGATATACACCGTAGCCCAGGGCGATTTCGGTTGAGCTTATAAGAACCCCTTTAACTATCGAGCCATTATAATATTGCCCGCCACCCGGCAAAAGGAGGCTCAAAAGAAAAGCCTTTGTCGGGTTTGAAACGGCTGAAAATGAAATTGTGGGGATAAAAAGCAAAAAAATAATGACATATTTTTGTTTCATTTCACACCCTTGAAAACCCTCGACAAACCTGAATAATCGTAGATTATTTCGTATTCCCTGAAAATCGTTGAGCCTAATTTTTCCACCTTATCTAGATTATCGCTACCGAATTCCATGAAAATGATTCCACCGTCAACGAGGAAATCCGGTGCAATTTCAAATATTTTGCGAATAATCTCAAGACCATCTTCCCCGCCATCAAGTGCCTCACGGGGTTCGAATTTTATTTCCGGTTGTGCCTCGTTATCAAGATACTTGCTCGAAATATAAGGTGGATTGGAAAGAATTATGTCAAACTTTCCTTCAAAATTAGAGAATAAGTCAGATATAACAAGCTCAATTCCTGCCTCAATACCCATCAAAGAGGCGTTTTTTCTTGTTAATTCGAGCGGTTTTAGATTTATATCACACCCGAACATAAACAGATTATTCGTCATTTTAAGCATAGAGAGGATAATATTCCCACACCCAACGCCGAGCTCGAGACCAACGACAGGTTTTTCGCAGTTTTTAACAAATTTAGCCGCATTTTCAACAAGGATTTCTGTTTCGGGTCGGGGTATGGCTACCGTCCTATCAAGGATGAAATTTAGCCCCATAAATTCCCATTCACCAAGGATATATTGCAATGGTTCCCGTTTTAACCTTCTCGAGACAAGATTATTGAATCGCTCCATTTCATCTTCTTTCGGATGTTCGTCAAGTCTGAGCAAAAGGTCGGCTCTTTTGCAATTTAGCACATTGGCGAGGATAAACTCAGTAGAGCTTATAGGGTCAGGTATAGAATACCGTTTAAATTTCTCAACCGTTTCTTTGATAATAGAACGCCAGTTCAATTTTGTGCTCACTTCAAAATATTACCTTCTTCTTGATATAATAATG
>JBAMLU010000020.1:0-836 GCA_039793385.1 bacterium | reverse complement strand
GACATTAATGCTGCAGCGATATATGTCAAGGCAGCTGCGCTTAATACTTTCTTAGCGCCATCAATTTCATATTCGGTGAGTATCCCTGTATCGGAGAGCGCTTTCAATGCTCGTCTTGACGCATCGAATTCTACAGGCAGGGTTACAAAGTGGAACAAAACCACCCCTGAAAAGAGTATTATTCCTAAATTGACCAGATAAGGTATCCCCAATATCAGTCCGAAGATGAAAAGCGGAATAGCGAGATTACTACCGAGACTAACAGCGGGAACAATCACGGAGCGTATTTTTATTGGTATATAGTTGAATTTATCCTGTATAGCATGTCCAACCTCATGAGCTGCGACCCCGAGCGCAGCAAGTGAGTCAGAGCTATAAACCGGCTCAGAAAGAAACAATTTCTTATTTAAAGGGTTATAGTGGTCGGAAAGAACTCCGCCAGCCCTGAACACCTCAACATCATCAATCCCCTGACTTCTAAGTATCATAGTAGCTGCTTCTTTACCTGTAACCCCGCGAGCTGAGCGTTTCTTTGAATATTTCGAAAAAGTGGATTGCACCTTTCCCTGAGCATACAACGCAAGCAACAACGCAGGTAAAAGTATGATTATTGTTGGATCATAGAAAAACATCATTAACCTCCATTTTATATAATAATACGCTTCAATTCCTTTTTGTCAAGATTGGTTATAATTATCCCGAATAAAAAAGTTGAAAAATAAACTTTAATTTTGTATATTCATATTGTAAACAAAGGAGGAAAAATGAAAGCGAGGACGACATTCTTAGTTGCGGCTGCAATTATCTTTTCAGCCGCAGTGCCAAGGATACTCAAT
>JBAMLU010000019.1:4719-10027 GCA_039793385.1 bacterium | reverse complement strand
ATGTAATAACTGTAATTCGTTATCATATGTTCAGTTATGGTTTTTCGGATAAGGGGTTGAGAAGGTTCATTCGACGAGTTGGACCTGAAAGGATGCCTATTCTTATAAAATTGAGGTTCGCCGATTCGATGGCGCAACATGAAGGCAAAACGCTTAGAGACGAACAAGAGTTCGAAAAACGAGTTTATGCAGAACTTACAAGAAAGCCACCCCTTACTGTGCGCGACCTCGATATAAATGGATATGACATTATGGATAAATTCTCGTTGAAACCCGGTCCAATTATCGGTAGGATACTAAAATATCTTTTGTCATTTGTACTTGATAATCCCGAAATGAACAAAAAACAAATATTGATTGAGAAGGCAAAGGAATATATTGAGAAGGTAGATTCTAAAGAGAGAGTTGAGGGTAGTAAAAGATGAACATTCAGGAATTTACCGCGAGGGAGATATTCAAGAATCATGGCATACCAGTTAAGAATTTTGGATTAGCTAGGGATGTTGAAAGCGCTTTTGAAATAGCGAGGGGGTTGAGATTTCCTGTGGTGTTGAAGGCTCAGGTGCTTGTTGGCGGGCGTGGAAAAGCAGGCGGGATAAAGCTCGCTAACACGCTTGATGAGGTACAGCAAAAAGCATCAGATATCCTCAGAATGGAACTAAAAGGAATTAAGGTTAAAAAGCTCATCGTTTCCGAGGCTGTGGATATTGTTGACGAATATTATGTTTCGATCTCTCTTGACAGAATGAAAAAACTTCCAACCCTTATTTTTTCAAAAAGCGGGGGCGTTGATATCGAGGAAACAGCAAGGATTTCGCCCGAAAAGATAGTTAAATACGATATAGACCCATTCTATGGGTTAAAACCGTTTATGGCAAGGTCAATTGCATTTCATGTTATGGATGAACCCCAAAAGGCTATTGAACTCGCATCAATAATGATGAAGATGTATGATATATACAGGAGATATTACGCAAATCTTGTGGAAATTAATCCGTTAGCGATCGATCGTGATGGAAATTTCTGGGCAGCTGATGCTAAGATGATAATCGACGATAATGCAACCTCAGTTGAACCATCACTCGAGACCTACAGGGACATTGAAGAGGAGAATCCTTACGAGATTAAAGCAAAAGAGGGCGGATTGAGCTATGTTAAGCTTGATGGGTATATAGGGTGCGTAGTTAATGGTGCTGGACTTGCTATGGCTACAGCTGATATAATCCAGTATTTCGGTGGTAAGCCGGCAAACTTTCTGGATGTTGGCGGAAGCTCAGACCCGGCAAAGATGAAACTTGCTCTGGAAATCATCACAAATGACCCGGATGTTAAGGTTGTGCTCGTTAACATATTTGGTGGAATTACAAGATGCGATGATATCGCTAATGGGCTCAAATCAGTGCTCGACGAAATTAAACCGAGATTACCTTTCGTAATAAGGCTCAAAGGAACAAGGGAAGAAGAAGCCAGAAAGATACTCGAACCTTATGGATTGACCATTCTCGAGGATATGGAGGAAGCCATTAAGGAAGCTATACGGGTTGCAAATAAAGGTGGGAGAGAAAATGAGCATATTGGTTGACAAAAGCACGAGGGTTGTTGTGCAAGGTATAACAGGAAGGGATGGTTCATTTCATACTAAGGCTATGCTTGAATACGGGACAAATGTGGTTGGCGGGGTTAGTCCTGGCAAAGGTGGAGCTGAGGTTTTTGGGGTTCCAGTGTTTAATACGGTTAGCGAGGCTGTGGGGAAAAAAGGCGCTAATACATCAATTATATTTGTTCCAGCAAAATTTGCCGTTGATGCTCTTTGGGAGGCTGCTTTTGCTGGTATTAAGCTCGTCGTTTGCATAACTGAGGGCATCCCGAATAAGGATATGGTCGAAATCTATCACTATTACAGGAAAAACGGTATCCGCCTTATCGGACCGAATTGTCCAGGGGTTATTTCGCCAGGGCTTAGTAAAGTAGGAATCCTTCCATCACAGATATTCAAGAAAGGCAATATAGGGGTAATTTCGAGAAGTGGAACGCTTACTTATGAGGTTGTATATCATATTACAATGGCTGGGCTTGGCGAATCAACTTGTATTGGGATTGGCGGTGACCAAATCGTTGGTAGTAGTTTCATTGACATGCTCGAACTTTTCGCAAAGGATGATGAGACAAACGGGGTTGTGATTATAGGAGAAATAGGCGGTAGGGATGAGGAGGAAACGGCTGAATATGTGAAAAGGGAGTTCAAGAAGCCTGTTGTTGCTTTTATCGCTGGGAAAACTGCCCCTAAGGGTAAAAGAATGGGACACGCCGGTGCAATTATTGGCGGTGGCGAAAGCACTGCACAGGAAAAAGCAGAATATCTTAGAATATGCGGGATAAAAGTTGCAGAAACACCTAAAGAAGTTGCAGTGCTTATCAAAGATGAACTTGAAAGAGGACGATGATGACCACGGAGAGCAAGCAGAGGTTTAAGGTTATAGTTTATCCAAGATGGTGTAAGAAATGCGGAATATGTATAGAGATATGCCCAAAGAATGCGCTCGAAGTCGACGATAACGGTACAGCGTTTCTTAAATCTCCCGAACTATGCGTTGGCTGCGAGCTTTGCGCTATGATATGCCCTGACCTTGCAATTGAGGTTTTAAAAATTGGTGGGGAAAATGAAGGAAAAAAGTAATGTATTTCTCATGCAAGGCAATGAAGCCTGTGTTCACGGCGCTTTATACGCTGGATGTAATTTCTTTGCGGGCTACCCAATAACACCCTCAACCGAAATCGCTGAACTCCTATCTCGTGAACTTCCAAAGCGAGGTGGTGTTTTCATTCAAATGGAGGATGAAATCGGTAGCCTTGCTGCTGTTCTTGGGGCGTCAGTTGCGGGCGCAAAAGCTATGACCGCAACAAGTGGTCCTGGTTTCTCGCTTATGCAGGAACACATCAGTTATGCTTATATGGCGGAGATCCCAGCTGTTATTGTCGATGTTATGCGTGGCGGTCCATCAACCGGACTTCCAACTTTACCATCTCAAGCAGATATAATGCAGTCAAGATGGGGTATCCATGGCGATTATTATCCTGTTGTTCTCGCACCAGCATCAGTGCCTGAGTCCTTCTTATTTACAGTTCGAGCTTTTAATCTCGCCGAGACCCTATTCACGCCCGTTATTCTCCTTTTAGATGAAATAATCGGACATATGCGCGAAAAGATTATTATTCCGCCTGAACAACAAGTAGAAGTTGTTTCGCGCCCTCATCCTAAAGTACCTGATGAATGGTTCTACCCTTATGAAATCACTCCATCCGGAATATCACCGAGACCATCGTTCGGCGAGGGTTATAGGTATAATATAACTGGTCTTACTCATGATATCTCCGGATATCCAACCTCTGTTCCTAAAGAGATAAAGGAAAAACTTGACAAGTTGAAAAGGAAGATTCTAAATAAGCGTGATGATATATCCACATACGATGCAGAGTTTGTTGATGATGCGCGTGAGATTATTGTCGCTATAGGTTCGGTTTCGAGGGTTTGCAGGTCAGTTATACGGGAGCTTAGAAAGAAATATAGAATGAAAATCGGGCTTTTCAGACCTCAGGTAGTATTTCCATTTCCTGAGAAGGCGGCTCGAGAACTGTTTAAGCGAGTGAAGAAGATATTTGTTGCTGAGTTGAATCAGGGTCAGCTCATATATGAGGTTGAAAGATTAGCTCCATCATCGGCAAAGATTTATGGCATAAACAAATATGATGGTGAGCTTATAACTCAAGAAGAGATAATTGATGCAATAAGGGAGGCAGACTAATGCCAGAAAAAACGAATATATATGATTATCTGAGGCACAAGAAGAAATTTCCTACGGTGTGGTGTGCGGGTTGTGGTAATGGAACGGTGATGAATGCTCTTATTCGCGCAATTGATTCTGTCGGGTTCAAGAAGGATGAGGTAGTTTTGGTATCTGGGATAGGTTGTTCAAGCAGGATGCCTGTTTATCTCGATTTCAATACACTTCACACAACGCATGGAAGGGCAATAGCATTTGCTACAGGAATAAAGCTTTTTAAGCCTCATCTCAAGGTTATAGTTATAACAGGTGATGGTGATGCTCTTGCAATCGGTGGGAACCATATTATCCACGCATGCAGAAGAAATATCGGCATCACAACCATCATTATTAACAATTTCATCTACGGCATGACAGGTGGGCAGGTCTCACCTACAACCGCTTGTGGTGATTATACTTATACATCACCTTACGGGAATCTTGAACCACAGTTTGATGTGTTTAGGTTGTGTGATGGTGCTGGTGCTACTTTTTTCGCAAGAACCACTACTTATCATGTTATCCAGCTCATAAATTTCATAAAGAAAGCCCTTTTGCATACAGGGTTCTCGGTTGTTGAGGTTATCTCACAATGCCCAACCCTCTACGGTAGACTTAATAATATGCCCAATCCCGTTGATATGATAAGGCTATTCAAGAATAATGCTATCCCTGTTTCCAAAGCCAGGGAGCTTCCTACAGAAAGCCTGAACAATAAAATAATCACTGGTATTTTGAAAGAGGAGAATAAACCTGAATACTCAGAACTTTACTCGTCTCGTGTGAAAAGAGTATCTGAGGAGGTCAAAAGTGAAAGATAGGCTTGAGATAAGATTATCCGGTTCTGGTGGGCAGGGGCTTTTGACAGCAGGAATTATTCTTGCATATGCTTTAGGGATTGGTGAGGGGAAAAATGTTGTTCAGACACAGAGCTACGGTCCTGAAGCAAGGGGAGGCGCAATCCGTTCCGATGTTGTTGTGAGCAATGGAGAAATATATAATCCTAAACCATCAAAACTCGACATACTTCTATGCCTAAATCAGGAATCCTGTGACGCATTCTCGAGCAAGTTAAAAGAGGATGGGATTCTTATTATAGATACAGATCTTGTTAAAGAACCACAATTCGAAAACTTTGTGGGCGCCCCTTTCACAAAGCTCGCAATCGAAAAATTCAAAACCCCTCTTACCGCTAATATCATCGCATTAGGATTCCTTTGTGGATATATAGGACTCGCTAAGGGATCAAGCCTTGAACTTGCAATAGAAAGCAGGTTCAACCCGAAACATGTTGAAATAAATAAAAAAGCAGCCAAACTTGGATACGAATTAGGTAAAACTTTGCAGAAAGAGGGAAAAAAGAAAGAGACGGACGCAAGAAAAAAGAAATAGAATTCCGGTTTTAAAAGGGGGAGTATATGAACTTTAATCTTTTTGTTTTTGAGGATTATAAATATGAGAATTTCTATCCGCTTGTTTTAACTCGT
>JBAMLU010000019.1:629-4709 GCA_039793385.1 bacterium | reverse complement strand
TCCTGTTTGCGGTTTGCGGGTAGGAACAAAAACCCTTTTCGAGCGTGTTAAGGAAATTTTTAAGGAATCGTTTTTCACAATCCTTTGCAGGGATGATGTAGCTGAGCTTGCGGAGTTCAAGTATAAAACGAGGGTGAATAAGTTAGGTACCGATCCCAATTTACCATCTCTTTTTATTAACGGGAGGGCAGTTATTAATAAAAGATTTGCAGAACTTGTTGAATCAACGGACACAACGACGCTTTTCATTTGTGAGAATGTTCCAGTAGCCCTTCTTTTGAAAGAACAGGAAACAGTTGAACTTGAAAAATTCTTTAACCCAATCCTTGCCGAGCAAGCGACCGAGGAATTTATTAAAAGTTTTCCTGTGGTGGAGTTTTCTACGAGGATATTTGATGGCATATGGGAGTTGGTTGAATTTAATGGTGAGCTTATAAATAACGATTTCGGTGAGTTTGAGCGCGGAGAGAGCAAGGGCTCGGTCTTTGGGAATACGATAATATATAATCCTGAACAAGTATGGATTGGTGAGAATGCGAGGATTGATGATCTTGTTGTTATTGATGCTCGTGGTGGTGCTGTGATAATTGAGAGTGGGGCTTATATCCAGGCGGGAACTATTATAGTTGGTCCGGCTTATATTGGAAGAAATACCCATATATACGGCGGGAAAATAAGGGGTGGATGCTCATTTGGTCCTTATTGTCGTATAGGTGGTGAGGTCGAATCATCGGTATTCCTTGGGTATTCAAACAAATATCATGATGGTTTTATCGGGCACAGTTATATAGGTGAGTGGGTTAATCTCGGTGCGCTTACAACAACAAGCGACCTGAAGCATACATATACACCTGTTAGATTAACATTTAACGGCAAGGACCAAATCCAGACCGAACTCATTAAACTTGGTTCTTTTATCGGCGACCACACGAAGCTCGGCATAGGAACCCTTTTGAATGCCGGGACTGTTATCGGGATTTCGACAAGCTTTTTCGGTGGCGGGCTTGCCCCAAAATTTATACCATCATTTATCTGGGGAAGCAATAAGGAAATGGTTGAATATGAGCTTGAGAAAGCCCTTGAAACAGCAAAAACGGTCTACTCAAGGCGAGGGCTTGAACTATCTTTCGTTGAGGAAACTATGCTCCGCAGAATTTTCGATAAAACCGCAGAGTTGCGCTCAAATTTCATATCCCCAGGTGAAACACCCTCTGAGGAGATGCCTCTTTTTTAGGTATGGGTCCAGTTAATATATTTGTTGCATTCTTTGGCGGGATTTTATCATTTTTCTCACCCTGTATTTTCCCGCTAATTCCTGGATTTGTAGGACTATGGTTAGGCTCAATCCCAGATGAGAGTTCAAAAACTAAAAGGCTTATTTTATCAACGATTCTTTTCGTTGCAGGGTTCGGGATTGTTTTTACTTTTTTGGGGCTTTTTGCTGGCACTGCAGGGGTTGTGCTCAGAGGTAAAATAATAAGAATTATCTTCGGCATAATTATTATCATTTTCGGGCTTCATCTCTCAGAACTTCTCCAACTTCCCCTACTTGATATTGAGAATAGACCATTTCTACGAAGAAAGACAATTTCACCTTTGCAATCGTTTCTTATGGGTTTGGGGTTTGCTTTTGGATGGTCGCCTTGCATCGGACCAATTCTCGCATCAATATTGTTAGTGGCATCACAGACCAGAAATACAATAAATGGCGCAATTCTACTATTCTCTTTTTCTCTTGGTGTAGGGTTGCCTTTCATTCTTATAGGTGTTTTTTCAAGTTTCTTTTTGAAATATATAAGAAAACTTAATAGATATCTTCCATTAGTCCAACTTATTAGCGGAAAATTCCTTGCTTTTATTGGGCTCGCTCTTCTAACAGGGTATCTTGAAAAACTTTCAGGAATCTCACAATTAACATCAAAACAACTGCTCGCGTTGCTAATCATCCTTTTTCTTATATACTTAGAGATAAAACTTTTGCTCTCGACTTATAAAAAAGTGATGGGAAAATTGGAGGAAGAATTTTTGCCGAGGTGGGTATCACAGCTTTTTTTCCTCGATTTCTTTCTTTTCGCAGGCTTATTGTTTGCAGGTAAACTTATAGGGATATGAAAAGGGGTGAATAATGTTTAGGTATCTTTTTATTGCATGCATGGTATCAGTATTGTGGGCTATACCACGGAATGTATTTGTGAATGAGGGGCGAGAATCTATGATGTTTCCCCGAACACCAGATGAAATGGAACGAATAGCGCCGCTTGAGGTTGATTTTACTGGTTTTGATATACTGCGGTATGACGCTTTTATAACATTCGATATTCCATCAAGATATATCTACGGTAAAGTAAATTTAAGTGTGAGGCTTCTTGATACAATTGATACGCTTTTCATTGACCTTTCTCACCTTCTAATAGTTGATTCCCTTTACCTGAATGATACACCCTCAGATATAATTACATCGAACGATTCCATCCGGATTCCACTCGAGCATAATTTTGATGTTGGAGATACGATTTCTGTGATGATAAATTATCACGGGTCACCATGGAGGGGCTATTATGTGAGACAAAACCCATACGAACAGAATGTTTATTTCACATTCACTGAGCCTGATGATGCACCATTTTGGTTTCCGTGTCATAATGTCCCGTATGATAAGGCATATTTTACACTTACCGCTCGAGTACCGTCAACTTATCTTGTTGCAGGAAACGGTATTATTACGATGGATTCTCTTGACACGGTTAACAATATAAGATATATCCGGTGGGAAGAAACATTTCCGATGGCGATATATCTTTTCTCTGTGGCAATCTATCCTTACTGGTTCTTCGCTGAAACAACATCAACAGGTATCCCGATTTTCTATTATATGTATCCTGAGGATAGCTCGAAATTCTCGGTCGATTGGGGAGAAACGCCCCAGATGGTGGAGAGTTTCTCGACTATATATGGTGATTATCCTTTTGAGAAATATGGCATGGCTGAGTGCCCCATTATGAACGGATGGGGTGCAATGGAACATCAAACCTGTACAAGTTACGGTGATAGACTTGTTGATGGTACCGGGCGGTTTCTGGATGTTGTCTCGCATGAACTTTCTCATATGTGGTGGGGTGATATGGTAACTTGTGGCACATGGAAAGATATCTGGCTAAATGAGGGTTTTGCAACTTATTCTGAGGCACTTTATGTAGAGATGCGTGACGGATTTGAGGCTTTTAGAAATTATATTGCAAACCTTAAAAGCGAATATTTTAGCCTGGAAGAGCGTGAAGGAAGGTTCCCTATTTATGACCCGGAATATATGTGGGGCGTTACAGTTTATAACAAAGGCGCTATTGTGCTCGATATGCTTCGAAAGGAATTAGGTGATTCACTCTTTTTTTCAGTTTTGCGCGAGTATAGAATAAGGTTCGAGTATTCATATGCTGTTACAACGGATTTCATTGATGTTTGTAATGATATTGCGGGAAGGTCATTGGATTGGTTTTTTAACCAATGGATTTATTCGCCCGGTTATCCGGAGCTTGACTATTGGTGGAATACCGTAAATATAGATACAGCATGGATTTTTAACATACAATTCCACCAGATACAAAGCGGTGCCCCAATTTTCAAGTTCCCTCTTGAAATAAGTGTAACATCACCCGATTCAATTCGCACTTTAACCGTGTTTATTGATGATGAATGGGAGAATTTCAGCTTTGTTTTGCCTTCTACTTCTCGCCCCGTTATGGTAGAGCTTGACCCTAATTCCTATGTCCTTATGAAATACTATTATCGCGGAACATCAATCGCTTTTAACCATTCGCACAATCCTTTCTTCTTTGCGCTTGAACCATATCCCAATCCATTTAATTCATCGCTTAACCTTACTTTATATGTACCTATGAATGGACTATATTCTGTTTCCATTTATGATTTGCTTGGGAATGAGGTTGCTATTGTCGAGAAAAGGTTTTTTGAGAAGGGCAAAAGCATTGTGAGCTGGAGCCCGCCTGGAAATATTCCTTCAGGAGCGTATTTTGTTGTTTTTAAGGGTGAAGGTGGGGTGGTGTCTAAGGGTGTAATATACTT
>JBAMLU010000019.1:0-619 GCA_039793385.1 bacterium | reverse complement strand
TGCTTTGAAGCTTCTTCTTCATATATGTTGTGCTCCGTGTACCTGTTATACATTGGATAAACTAAGAGGTGATGGTTTTTTTGTCACGGGATACTGGTTCAATCCAAATATACACCCATACAAAGAATATTTGAACAGGCTCGAAACGCTTAAACTTTTCGCTAAAAAGGTATCGCTTGAACTTGTTGCTTATGATGAGTATAACATTTTGCATTTTATGGAAATGATCAGAGGGAAAGAGGCTTATAGGGTAAGGTGTGAACGATGTTATTTATGGCGCTTGACTAAGGCGGTCGAATATGCTGCGAAAAATGGTTATGAGTTTTTTACTACAACGCTTCTATACAGTAAATATCAGGCTCACGATAAGGTAAAGGAGATATGTGAGGATTTGTCATCAAAATTCGGTGTGAAATTTTATTATGATGATTTCAGGAAAGGTTGGCTTGACGGGATTAGAATGAGTAGGCAGTTTGGGCTTTATCGCCAAAGCTATTGTGGTTGTATTTTGAGTGAGGAGGAGGCGTTAAGGGATAGGCGAATGGTTGGGGATCTGGGTAGCCGCAACCTTTAGGTTGCGAAAAAATTTTTGTTTAAAAAATCGGGAACCTTTGCAACC
>JBAMLU010000018.1:998-10133 GCA_039793385.1 bacterium | reverse complement strand
AAATAATTCGCTTTTTTGAGTTCCTTTATTGATCTTTCTGCATCGCCTTTTATAAAATCGCTTCTCGCCGAATTATAAAGGCTCTCTCCCATGCTTCTTGCCACAAAATAAAATATAACTATAAATGCAACAATAGTTATTATTACAGATGATATTTTACTACTCGATTTATTTTCCAATATCGCAATGTAAGTTGTAAAAATTAGCGGTAGAACTGTTATATACCAGTCGATGTCGAAAAAAATATGAAGAGAAAAAAAGAGCATTGCCTGGAATATGAAAAGTCCGAGGAGTTTATCGTTGTAACTTATGGGGGCGAAAAGCGAAAAGAGAACGAAAATCAGGAAGAAAACGAGCCCTATTATTCCGGTTTCAGCGGCAAACTGGAGATACTGGTTATGAACATATTGCGATGCAAATTTAACCCTTTTCATATATTGAGGGTATCGTTCAGCAAAGCAATCTGCGCCAACACCAAGTATCGGGTTTGAGCGGAATATCATCCCCGCCGATTGAATAAGATCGAGCCTATCCGCAAATGATGCTTCTGTTTTCTCACTACGGATTACAAATTTTTGGACATTTTTCACCCTTGTTATCAAAAATTCTGGAGGAGTAATTACCAAAACAAAAAGCGCTATTGCGAGAACAAAACCCACAAAAAACAATATCAACCTTTTTGAAATAACATGTCTAAAAATGATGACGGATATTACTGCCGCACCCGCAAATGATATCCACGCTGCCCTTGAACCTGTAAGCACAAAACCCACACCACCAAAAACAATAACAAGCGCACAAATACCTTTGAACCATCTTGAGGATTCACTAAGGAAGAGAAAAAAAGCTATCGGAATGATAAGCCCGATATAAGCAGCCATAGGGTTTTTCCAGAAGAATCGTCCGACAAAGAATTTTATCATATTGTGCCCAAGCTGAATATTTCTACCAATAACAAGGTATTTGTATCCGTATGCAATAATAATTATTGAACCAAGGATTAAATTGCGGAGAAGCAAACTGATTTTGCCTTCTCTTTTTGTGAAATTATGTATCAGGATGAAATTCAATACTAAAAGGAGGATAGTGAAACCAAAGGATAAAGCGCGGTCGGGTGAGCAGGCGTAAAGCGAGGAAAATATGCTCAAAATTGAGAGAGCAAAAAGCGAAAAAAATCCTGTGTTTTTAGGAATTTCTATGGGTTTGTTCTGAGCATATAGGATAATAAGGGCGCCAATAATGGTTGATGCTATTGCACGAGAAAATAGCTCACCCCCACCCTTTGACCAGGCTAAATAAAAAAGAAGAAGTGGAATAATGAACTCAGTTAAACGGTTTAATCTTTGGTCTGTAAATGTTTTCTCACCGTTAATAGCTTCCAATACCTTCAATTTCAATAGGTGCTCCTTTTGGAAGTGCCGAGACAAAGACCGTTGCCCGTGCCGGGTAAGGCTCACTAAAATATCTCCCGTAAACCTCGTTTACCGCCTGAAAATCATCGGGATTCGTTAAATACAATGTGATTTTCAGCACATCTTTCCCACCACCACTCCTTAACACAGCAAGAAAATTTTTTATTGCCTGTTCTGCCGCCAGTTGAATATCACCTTTTATAATATCGCCTGTCACAGGATCCAGGGGAATTTGCCCCGAGATAAAAATCAATCCATCATGCTTTACCCCCTGAGAATAAGGACCTATTGCCTTAGGTGCATCATCCGTATGAACTATCTCCATAACAAACTACCTCCTGAAAAATCCTTCAACTTTTTAAAAATTATATCTCTTCCCCCGATTTAGTTGTTCTTTCTAAAAAGTTCTTTTATTTTCCACCAGGTTGTGAAATAGATATTCGATGATTGAAGTTCATTAACCTTCTGAATGATTTCGTTCGCATTGAATCCATCTTTTATATACTCGAGGGTTCCATTCCGTCCGATAATAACAGATAATGGGGTTCTATCCGAGATTTTGTATCGGTTCCAGACATCGCCATTTGTATCAAAAAGGATAGGGTATGTCAATCCTATCGCATCCTTAAACCCAGCGGCATCTGCTTGTGATGCCCCAACAAGAATACCAAAAAGATATATCATTCTGTTCTGAAAATTAGCTCTCCATAACCTCGTTTCCATCGCTCGTGCTGTCAATATCGATTGACTGCTTCGGTGGTCAAGAAAAACAATCACAATAATCCTTCCTCTTAAATCAGAAAGCTCTATTTTCTGTCCATCGGTGGTGTAAAGTGTAAAATCTGGCGCAGGCTCACCACAAAATAATCTCGCAACAAAAGCTAACGATAACACCGACAACAAAAAACACCTTTTCCACATACAAATTTAATCTACTTCACAAAAATATTTTGTCAAGCGAAATTTATGCAACTTGCATATTTTATTCTAATACAAATGCATTAGCCTGGTGAGAGTCCAAACTTTTTACTTTACTAAATCGAGATTTGGAATTTATTATTAAGCAAAGATGAAAGGGAGGCAAAATGAGGAGAGTTGTTGAATGCGTTCCAAATTTCAGTGAGGGCAGGGATAAGTCGATTATTGATGAGATTGTAGCACCGATAAGCGAGGTAAATGGGGTAAAGTTATTGAATGTTGAGCCGAATGAGGATTATAATCGTGTTGTTGTGACATTTGCTGGGGAACCTGAAGGTGTTCTGGAGGCGGCGTTTCTTTCGTCAAAAAAGGCGATAGAGTTAATCGATATGACGAAGCACAAGGGTGAGCACCCGAGGATTGGGGCTGTTGATGTTGTTCCGTTTGTGCCAGTTAAAGGGGTTACAATGGGAGATTGCGTCGAACTTTCTAATAAATTTGCAAAACTCATCGCACAGGAATTCGGTTTACCCGTTTATCTTTACGAGGAATCAGCACGAGACGAGAAAAGGAAATCCCTTGCAAATATACGCGCCGGCGAATATGAAGGGCTTCAAGAGAAGCTTAAGGACCCCGATTGGCAACCTGATTATGGTCCGGCAGCCTTTGTTCCCCGTTCAGGGGCAGTGGTTACAGGTGCAAGGTTCTTTCTTATTGCATATAATGTTAATCTCAATACTAAAGATAAAGGTGTCGCAAGCGAGATAGCGAAAATCATTCGAGAGAGTGGATATAAAATAACAAACGAAAAAGGAGAAACAAAAAGAGTTCCAGGGAAATTTAAGGCTGTTAAGGCTATCGGTGTTTACCTTGACCAGTACAAGCTGACGCAAGTGTCGATAAATCTCACGAATTACATAATAACCCCAATACATACGGTTTTTGAGGAAATTAAAAAGGAGGCGGCAAAAAGAGGGGTTGAGGTTTTAGGAAGCGAGATAGTCGGGCTTGTGCCTGAGGAGGCGCTTGTTATGGCTGGAAAATTCTACGCCAGAACCGAAAATCTCTCAAATCGCGAACTTGTCAATCTTGCCTGTGAAAAATTGGGGCTCTCTTATCTATACCCATTCGAGCCAGATAAGAAAGTAATCGAATATGTGCTCGGATTAGAGTAAAGGGAGGAGAGAAAAATGAAACTTATCGAAAAGAATCTTGCGGAAGTTATAAAAGATGTGTCGTCATCATCACCAGCCCCTGGTGGTGGAAGTGTTTCTGCTATACTCGGTGCTTTGGGGGCTGCACTTGCTGAGATGGTCTGTAAGCTAACGGCTGGTAAGAAAAAATTCGAGGCTGTAAAAGATGAGATGGAAAAGAATATAAACATCCTCTATCGCCTCCGGGACGAACTTCAAAACCTCATTGACCTTGATGCCGACGCATTTAGCGATGTAGTTACCGCATATAAACTTCCAAAAGAGACCGATGAGGAAAAAAGTAATCGTGCATTGGCTATTTCTCACGCAACAGAAAAAGCTATCCGTGTACCTTTGAAAACAATGGAGTTATCCTTAAATGTGCTTGAGCTTCTTCCATTTATTGCTCAAAATGGGCACCCGTCAAGTGTTTCTGATGTTGGGGTAGCTTGTATTGCTGCCTTTGGTGCTATTAAAGGTGCATTCCTTAATGTTTGGATAAATAGTCTGGATCTTATGGGACTGGATCATAAAGAAAAAGCGGAGGAATTTCTCAAAACGGGTAAGGATATTATTCAGCAAGCCGAGGAAAAATACAAAACCACTATGAGCTTAGTTGAAGCAAAGCTTACTCCATCACAATGAAATACATAGACCTTCACATACATTCCAGTTTTTCTGACGGGACCGAGAAACCCGCGGCAATCGTGACAACTATGAAGGAGCTCGGATTTTCTGCAATTTCTATAACTGACCATGATACGGTTGATGCTCAGGCTGAATCTGTAATTGTGGCTCAAAAAATGGGCATAGAATATGTTCCTGGCGTTGAATTCTCAACATCTTACAAGGATGTGCGTTTTCATATTCTCGGATATTTCATCGATTACAAGGACCAACGCCTCGAAAACCTCAGCGAACGCCTCATAGAAGAGCGAAACAAAAGGGCTTTTAAAATGATGGAAAAACTCCGTTCGTTCGGAATAATTCTCGAACTTGAGGATATCCTCGCAAAGGTCACAAACTATAACATAGGAAGGCTTCACTTTGCAAAGGCTATGGTCGAACAGGGCTATACTAAGAGTGTTAAGGAGGCATTCGATAATTTCCTTGGATACGGTAAGCCCTGCTATGTGCCAAAGTGGACACCATCACCAAAGGAAATCATCGAACTTATCCACTCTATAGGAGGAGTTGCTGTCCTTGCCCATCCCGGAACTATTGGCGAAGATAGATATATTCCACATCTTATTGAGTGTGGTCTTGACGGTATCGAGGCTTACTATCCCGAACACACGGAGAAACAAACCGAACATTACAGGGCTTTAGGCGAAAAACACGGACTTGTTATAACAGGCGGTTCAGATTCACATGGTAGGGTTGAAAGTAAACCATTTCTGGGACAGTATAAATATCCTTATAAGATTCTTGACGAGCTAAAGGAAAAAGCCTTCTCAAGAAAACGGAGCAATGCGTAAGGCTGGCTGGGTATTCCCAATATTAGTATTCTTTCAATTTTCCAATATCTTCGGTAAACAAAATCTTCCAGTGAAATGCGGAACGCCTTTTATCCTTTCTGGTGCCAAACATTCGCTTGCTCGCCCGATTATGGACAGATATAGCGACACCAGACACTTTAGAATATGGTATTCACTTGCACGACCCAATAGACCCGATACAACAGATATTAACCCGCAAAACGGAATACCAGATTATGTGGATAAGGTAAAGGATATATTTGAATATTGCTATTCAATGATAATAAATACATTTGGGTATTTGCCTCCAATACCTGATAGTAGTTGCGAGATTGGTCGTCGGAATGTCGGCGGCGACGATAGAATAGATGTATATATAATGGAGCTTTACGGCAGCTATTATGGCGAGACTGTTCCTGATGAAAATCTTTACAATGACCCCACAAAAGCACCGGGATATATCATAATCGACAACGACTATATGGGTTACGGATATGATGATCGTCCGATTGATGCGCTTAAGGTTACAGCAGCGCACGAGTTCTTTCACCTCGCGCAATTCGCCTATGATTACACTGAGGATATATGGTGGATGGAGGCAACAGCCGTATTTATGGAGGAACAGCTTTACCCTTATGTTAACGATTATATAGCTTATATAGGCGATTTTCTTGCTCACCCCGAAATTCCCCTAAACTATGCGAACACTTCTGATAACAGGATTTATGGGACTTCCCTTTTCCCTATCTTTCTTTCTCGTCGGTTCGGTTGGGCAATAGTAAAAAGTATATGGGAATACTGTGCTCGTCCGGGTTTTTATTCAATGTCCGCAATAAGAAGGGTAATTGAGGAGAAGGGTAGTAATTTCAGGGATGAATTTGGGATTTTTTCGCTGTGGAATTTATTCACCGGCTCAAGGGCTGATACATCAAAATATTATCCCGACGGACACCTTTATCCCCTTGTATCAATAACCGACACGATGCATCTTTCTGCTGGTGAAACCACAAAAACGGGCACGCTTAACTTTGGAATATCCACAAAATATATCCTGCTTCCTTCTCTATTTATGCCGGGCAATATATCGAGCCTATCATACTCGTTTACAACTGGCGATGATGGATGGTTCTTTGCGGCTGTGGGGTTTTCGCCACCTAACACTGATTGGAAAGACACATCCTGCACAGACACAAACGGAACTATTGAACATTCATACTCTTATTCGGATATTATCTTTGTTGGTGCCAATTCTGAAAACGGCGGAAATTTCTTCCTTAATATTATCCCAGGAAAAGCGGTCACAATCACTGATTCAATTCGTCCGCCATATCCAAACCCAGTTTCTGGTGACACTGTTTGGTTCCCGATTTATATGTCTGATGATGGAGATGTCTGTGTGGCGATATATACACAAGGAGGAAACCTTATTAAAGAGGAGTCCCGCTCACTTAAAAAGGGACCTCACTATTCCAAAGATAATGCACTAAAGCTCACGCTTGAAAACAGAAAAAACAAATATTTTTCAAATAACATTTATATTTATGTTGTGAAAACCCCGAAAAACGGGTCAATAGGAAAGCTCGCAATAATAAGATGAGAAAGTATTTGCTGGTAGTGATTATTTTGTTTGGAATTACTCATATTCAAGGAAGCATGCTTGTTGATGTGCCTTATAGTCCTTTTGCACTTGAAAGGATTATGAAAGGACATTTTGATATTGCCTATATTAGACCGAAATGTTGTATAAAAATTATTGTCAGGGATGAATTCGAGCTTGATAGGCTCAAAAAGGATAACTTGAACTTCAGGATTGAAATAAAAGATCTTGAAAAATTTTATTCCTCACGGCTCAATCCTGCTCTTCCTATGGGCGGGTATCATAGGTATAGTGATGTCCTTATCTTTCTCGATTCGCTCCACAATGAATATCCACTTATTGTTTCTGAAAAGGAATCTATTGGCTATTCAGTGGAAGGGCGTGGGGTGTATTGTGTTAAAATATCGGATAATCCTGAACTCGATGAGGACGAGCCCAAGCTCATGTTTGATGCCCTTATTCATGCTCGTGAACCACTTGGTATGGAGGTTATCCTTTATTTTATGCGATACCTCACAGAAAACTACGAAAGAGACCAATTAGTGAGATATATCGTTAATGAAAGGGAGCTTTATTTCATCCCGGTTCTCAATCCTGATGGTTATGTTTATAATGAGATTACAAATCCTTATGGTGGTGGTTTATGGAGGAAAAACAGGAGGATAAATCCTGATGGCTCTTTTGGGGTTGATTTGAACCGTAATTTTGGATTTATGTGGGGTATAGATGATTATGGCTCATCACCAACCCCGGCTGATGAAACATATCGTGGAAGCGCCCCTTTCTCCGAGCCAGAAACGGATTCGTATCGGTCGTTCGTTGTGCGAAAAGATTTTAGTCTCATCATAAACAATCATACATTCGGTGGATGGTATCTTTACCCATGGGGTTATACAACAAGCCCATCACCATCGGAAAGTATCTTTAAAGAATATGCACGGGTGCTCGCAAGATTTTCGAATTACATCCCAATGGAGGCATCAAGATTATACCTTGTTAACGGGAATCTCGTTGATTGGGCATTCGGTGATACTACCGAGAAGCAAAGTATCATAGCATTTTCACCTGAATTGGGCTCGCCTGATGATGGTTTTTGGCCTACTTTAGAAAGGATTGAACCTAACGCCCGACTCGCTTTGAAAGCGAACTTATTTTTTGCCCTCATTGCGGGTGGTTATGTAAAAACATTCGTTCGCCAGCGCACGGGGGTGATTCCCGCTGTATCCGTTGGGGACACTGGAATATTTGAGCTTGAAATTCGAAATATAGGGCTCGACAGCTTAACCAACTTGAGAATCTATCCAAGAACTCTTGATAGCACGATCTTTTTTACTGATGATACCTTCCTTATACCTTCTATACCATCTTTTTCGTCTGTTTTCAGGGATTTGGGTATATCTGTTTCCGAGCGAGCTGAGCCTGGGGCACGAACATATTTCGAGATATGCGCCGAATACGATGATGGTTTTAGCTTGTGCGACACTCATTTCATTTATATCGGGATACCAAGGCTCATTTTCTTCGATGATTTTGAGGGGACCTTAGATTCATTTAGAGTAATATCCGGTCCAGACTGGGAAAGGGGTAGCCCAACTGTAGGACCATCAAGAGCATATTCCGGAAGAAAGTGCTGGGGTACTATAATTGATGGTCCTTATAGGTCATATTCTCGCTCGATTTTGCGCTCACCAAGGATAAATCTGAGCGGCGTTAGAAAGCCTGTGCTTCTGTTCAGACACTGGTACGAAAGCGAATCCTGTGAGGATACAATTTATGACGGCGGATTCGTGAGAATCAAAACAGGCACCACAACAAGAGTTATAGAACCTGTTGATAATTATAGAGGTACTCTTTACTCTCTTAATCCTTTCGCAGGTACAAGAGCATTCGGAGGGCTATCAGATGATTGGGAAACGGCTTATTTCGACCTCTTTGATTTTATAAACCAAACAATAGAAATAGAATTCATATTCGCAAGCGACTATTATACCGAATATTACGGTTGGTACATCGATGATGTGGCAATCCTTGATTTCCAAAGTTCAACAAATATCACAGAAACTGTAAATTATCCAGAAAAAATCGATATCTCTTTATTCCCCAATCCCACAAATGATATATTAAATGTAAAAATTAGTTCATCTTTTTATGTTTCATCGATATCCGTTGTTGATATTATGGGTAGAAAAAACGAAATAATAAGGGACAGGATGTTGAACGAGATAAAGATTGATCTTTCCGATTATTCATCTGGAATATATTTTCTTGTTATTAACTCAACCAATGGTCCAACAATCATGAAAAAGTTTGTTCTGCTGAAATAAAGATTGTTCGAGAGGTTAAGGTTTATTTCATAAGAATAAGGGATTTTGAAAGATAATTTTTGTTGAATGATAGGTGGAGGAAATATACGCCCGATTGAAGTCCGGTGCAATCAATTGAGAACCTATAGGTTCCTTTTGGCAAGATGCCTGATGCGAATGTTTTTATCTTATTGCCGAGGAGATTATAAAGCGATAGTTCAACTGGAGCGGGAT
>JBAMLU010000018.1:0-988 GCA_039793385.1 bacterium | reverse complement strand
AGGGATGTCGAATGAAACATTTGAGCCTGTATTAAACGGGTTAGGGAAAACGACGAGGTTGAAATTCTCCGGTGAAACCTTATTTTCAAATTCGATTCCAACGCTAACAAGAGAGTCGTGATACATTCTCAGCGTATCCTCGCTTATGACAAATACCCTGCGTGATTCGTGATCAATACCAACACCTACCGCACCGGAGAAAGTTATGTTTGTTCTCACAGGGAAAGGTGGGGAGACAGAGAGATTAACAACCGCAAGCCCGGAGTTCCCACAGATAACATAAGCCCACAGAGTATCAGCGTTTTCTATAGTTTCAACATCCTTTGCCCCGTCGAGTGTCATATCGGTTCTGCCAGAATAAATTATATTATTGGGGTCGCTTATGTTGAAAGCTTTAAGGAATTTTGAGCTTGAGTTCAATGTTACATACGCAAAAGTGTCGCTTACCCAGATATTTGTTGGTCCTGCATCTGTTACTCGGGTTGTATCAAGAAGTGTGAGGTCGGAGAAAGAAAATGCCGCAATTCCGCCGTTCGTACCGCTTGTACCGTAAACAACATATACTATATCATCCTTAACAAAAACCGCCTGACCCCTATTCAAAAGAGAAACACACGAATGCCCGGTAAACCCTGTATCAACAACGCAAAGTTTCGATGAATCATCACAAGCAACATATATAGAGTCATTATAAACGAAAATCCCTTTGGGCTTATACTGAACAAACCCATCATAGGCACCAACATATGAGAGATTCGGCGATGAACCCGATGGTGAAAAGGTATATTTCAATACCCCGAGATCACGGTCGCTCATATATATGGTATTGCCAACGATGAATATATCTTTAGCGTTTCCACCTGACGGAGGGTCGTAACTCCCGTAGTTGTCGAACCTTCCCCCGTCATAATGTGCCCATTTCATAGTGGCACCGGCAGATATGAATGCAAACCCTTCCTTTGAAACAACATCAGTATAACCTGACCCC
>JBAMLU010000017.1:45542-59698 GCA_039793385.1 bacterium | reverse complement strand
CGAATTTTGGAGACAAGCAATCAATATGAAGCTTCTTTTTCATTCGACCGCCAAGCTCGAATTCAAACATCTCATTTCCGCTCACGAGAAAAATGGATTTTTCTTTTTCCTTTGCCCTGATCTTTGCAAGGGTTGGGTCGTAATCAATTCTAATTGTGAATCTCTTCATCTCTTTACCAAGATAAACCGAGATATATCTTCCCTGGGAATCAAGCACAAAAATCCTCTGTGAGGTTGCATCAAAATCGATAATGCTTATTTTATCAGGGATTTTTAATGATGATAGATATGACAAATCCTTGTCCATAAAAATTAGTTCGTTCTTTGCGATATTGAGAAGAGCAAGCTTAAGTCCCAAAAAAGAGATTGCAACAGGGTCGATGAAAGATGAGATATCCCTTAGCGATGCCTCTTTTAGTATATTATACGAACTATCAAGCTTGAATATAGCCAGGTTTGTTCTATCGAGTATGTAGAAATTGCCGAAGAAATCTCGAGCAAAAGCTTTTGGATTTATCTCTTTGGGAATCTTAGTTTCGCTTGCAAATGATAGTGAGAGCAGAAATAAACTAAACAACAATCCCAAGTTCCCTAATCTCTCGCCGTGAATACGGAATTTCACTGAGCTTACCATCCCACATGAGCCTCCCATCTTTTAATATTATTACCCTTCTGACAAGCGAAAAGAGATTCGAAAGATTAGATGAGAGGATGATATAACTTTTTCCTCTTTTTATTATTTCTTGAAGGATTAATGCGAACTCTTTTATGCCGTTATGATCGAGGTCTGCAAAGGGTTCATCGAGGACAAAGATGGCGGGGTCAATAGCAATTAGTGATGCGAAAGCGATACGACGAAGCTTACCAGCACTGAGCGTGAAAGGTGAGCTATGCCATTCAGTATGCGGTATTCCCACAAGTTCTAATGCTTTGCCAACCCTTTCGCGAGGATTATCAAGCCGAAGAGAAACCGGACCAGCAAGAAGGTCATCGAAAATGTTGTCCTTAAAGAACTGCCGCTCGGGGAACTGGAAAAGATATGCGCACTTACCTTTAACCCATACCCTTCCTTTTGACGGTTTGATTATACCTGCGATAAGCCTACCAAGAGTGGTTTTTCCTGCGCCGTTCATACCGATAATTCCAATGCCCTCGCCCTCGTTTATCGTAAAATCAACACCACATATAGCCGGTTTGCTCTTACCCTTGTAAATGTAAAACAGATCAGAGAGTTTTGCTATAGGTTCGCCTGGGACGGGGAAATCGATATTAATGATTTCGCTTCTCTCCTCATCGTGGCTATCAAAGAGTGTCTTATTGAGATAATAAACCTTTGAAGCCTCAAATGATGGCTCTTTTTTTAGCCCGAACTCAAGAACACTAATTGAAGATTCTTCTCTTATGGTGTTCAGAGCGGAAAATATACGGGTTCGTCCGAACCAGTCGAGATGAGCAAATGGTTCATCAAGTATTAGGAAGCGTGGGCGCATAACTATAAGTGAAGCGAGAACAACAAGCGAAAGTTCACCGCCTGATAGCCTTTGTGGCGACTCAAAAGCAAACTTCTCCAACTCAAATGTTCTCATAGCCCAGTAAATCCGACGCATCATCTCATTTTTATTAAGCCCGAGATTCTCAAGCCCAAACGCAAGTTCAGTAATAACATTATCCGTAAAAACCATATCCCCAGGATTCTGTAACATCAAAAGCAGTTCTTCTTCGCCTATATCCGTTCTTTTTATTGTTCCCTCTTTTGGCATAAGCAATCCGGAGATGATATATCCAAGGGTAGTTTTTCCGCCGCCATTTGGTCCCCAGATATAGATTAGTTCGTTCGTGTCCCAGGTAAAAGTAATATCAGAAAGAACCTCATTATCACCATAGCTAAAT
The DNA here is from genome assembly GCA_039793385.1 of bacterium. Lineage (GTDB taxonomy): Bacteria > UBP14 > UBA6098 > JBAMLU01 > JBAMLU01 > JBAMLU01. The sequence goes on along the minus strand of JBAMLU010000017.1, from coordinate 57,808 downwards.
GAAACTCTATGAATTTCAACCATAAAAACTCAATCTCGGGATTGCCCTCCAAAAAGGATTGTCAATGTGATAAAGGGATAAGAGAGATTATCCTTAGGACCAGCAAAAACCTTTGAACCGTCATCCAGGCTCCAGTCGGGTTTAGAAACCTCAAGAACATAACCGCCTCTTATCAAAATACTTGCGAGCGAAATTGAGCCGAAAAGTTCAACGAGATGAACCCCTAATGAGAAGCTGAAAGATAAGGAACCTGTGGTCATTTTTGAGGTTCGTTTTGGGTTGGCAAGAAGATTTGCAAATGATATATCCCCAAGCCGTGGGCGAAATGAAATCGAATGTCCTACCCCGCCTATACCAAATATCGGATAGATATTAATTATGCTTTTTACAGGTATAACATAACCAAGATTGAAAAACCCGCCGCCTATACTATGGGATATTTTTAAGCTCTCGTTCTCTGATGAAACAGTCCCCCCAAAACCCTCACCACCGATAAGGAGCCTGTTTATAAGCGCAAAGCCCATTCCACCTGTGCCGATGGTTCTTTCATTAAGTTGAGGGAAATTGGATTTTTCAAGGGCATCGTTTGTCGATGAAAGATTGAACTCCATTGCGGCAACTGTAAATCCACCAAAACCACCACCAGCACCCCAAGCAGAGCCGGAGAGAAAAGCCATAAAGATAACTGTAACCAAAAGCCTCAACATATTGCCTCCTTTTACTTGATTATACCAACATTAACATTTCTAAACCTTGCCGGAGAAGCACCATGAGACATCTCAGCCCTTTGACCCGGCTCGCCCTTGCCACAATTAATAACACCGTAAGGTACCCAGTATTCCCAGTTACATATAGCATCACAGGAACCCCAGAATTCCGGCGTTATACCTTGATATGTTGGGTTTTTAACAATGCCAACTATTTTGCCGTTTTTTATAAGGCGCCCGATTTCACATCCGAACTGGAAATTCAATCTTCTTTGATCTATTGACCAGGACTTATTTACCTCCATAAGGATGCCATTATCGGTATCGGCAATGAGGTCATTGAGAGTCCAATCGCCGGGCAGCAGGCTTATGTTGGTCATCCTTATTATAGGGATATTCTGCCAGCCGTCAGCCCTGTTGCATCCGCGGCTCCTTTGTTCGCCGATTTTATGAGCAAGCTCACGATTTGTGAGATATCCCCACCATATACCATCCTTAACGAGGAACCACCTATCCGACCGAACACCATCATCATCGTATCCCCTTGTTGCAAGTCCGAGCGGCAATGTTCCATCAGCAACTATGTTAACAATCTCACTCCCATACTTGAAATTTCTCAACTTTTCGGTTGTTAAAAAGCTTGTGCCGGCATAATTTGCTTCATAGCCGAAGACCCTGTCGAGTTCTGACGGGTGCCCACAGGATTCATGAATTTGAAGTGCAAGCTGGCTTCCTTCAAGTATAAGGTCCATCTTGCCTGTCGGACACTGCGGCGCACTTAAAAGTGCTATGGCTTCTTCCCGTATACGCTCCGCATTTCCTATAAAATCCATAGATTCTATTAGCTCGTAGCCAGCCTGTGCGTATTGACCATCGAATGATGATGGATAAGAACGGGTTTGATACTCAGTTTCTGACGCAGCGCTTGCAGAAAAACCGCCTCCTGAAACCGTAAACACCTGCTCTATATAGCTTCCTTCAGTTGAGGCGAATATTTTCTCCTCCCTTTCAAACCTCAGCGTGCTTTCGGCTACTTTTATACGGGGATCTTTGCGAAGGAGCTCGTCAACTTTCATAAGGAGTTCCAGCTTCTTTTCGATTGGCACCTTGAATGGGTCAATGATATAGCCTGACTGCCATCTATCGATATAAGGAGGTTCGTAGGCGAGGGTAATTTTTTCTTTTATAAGTCTTGCGCTACCCTCAGCAATTCTAACGGCAAGCCTTGCGGTTTTTGCAAGTTCATCTCGCTCAAGCCTGTTTGTGGCGGCAAAACCCCATGCACCATCCTTTATAACCCTTATGCCAGCACCACTTGTGGTTTCGTTAATAATTGTTCCAACAATACCATTTTTAATAACGAGCGACTCAAGCCGAAAATTTATGATTCTTATGTCAGCGTAGCTCGCTTTTGCTAATCGAGCGCTTTCAAGCGCTGCCTCAAAAAGCTCTTTCATAATTTCCTCCTTCAGAACTCCGTCTTGCTTGAAAAGTTAAATGAGTTCAGTTTTAATGCTGGCACCACACAAATCCCACAGGATTCAAGCTCTGACCCTATGAGGTCAATTTTAGATAATGCTTTAGGAAGACTTTCGGTGAACCTGAGGTTTTTCACAGCTGAGGTAATTTTACCGTTTTCAACAAGGAAAAGTCCATCCCTTGTCATTCCGGTGAGTATAAGTTTTCTTGGTTCAACGACATTAACATAGTGGAAATGTGTTACAAGAAGTCCTTTTTCGGTTGTTTCAATCATATTTTCGAGGCTCGAGTTGCCCTTATTGAAAACGATATTTAGCGGGATTGGACCCCAGGTATTTGGTTGAGGAAGAGAGTGTCCTGTGGATGTTGTGTTCATTTTCTTTGCTGTTTTTCTGTCGTGGACAAGGGAATTGGCAACGCCATTTCTAACAAGCAACACTTTCTTCCTCGGCATACCCTCAAAATCGAAAGGTAATCCCGGATTGAGCTGTGAATAAGCATCATCCCATATTGTGAGCTTTTCGTCGAACACGAGTTCCCCAAGCCTCCCCACGAGGAAACTCATACCATCAAGATAAGCCTGCGCACCAAACCCCATATATGCTGCAAAGCTAAATATGTCTGATACAGCCTGAGGTTCAAGGATAAGCGTATATTCTCCTGGTGGAAGTTCTCTCGGATTGAAATTGAGTTCAGCCTTCCTAATAGCCCTTTCCGTTATCCTATCGAAATCAACTCGCTCGAAATCATAAAATCCGCCCGATGCCCATCCACTTCCACCCTCGTTGTTTGTCACCGTTATAGCGAATTCGAAAGAACTACTTTTGTGTGATGCAATAAGACCATTTGTATTGGCAATGCCTAAAAAATGCTCCCCATTGGAAACAATCCCTGCACACTCGAATTTCTTAGGGACGGATTTTTCGACAGCTTTAAAAACGAGCCCCGCTCGAATCTCTGGGGTGAGCTCTGCGGTGGTTTTTGAGTAACTATCGATCGGCTCGTACTGTTGTTTTTCTGGAAGGTCAAGGAGTTCGGGGTCATCGGGTGAAAATCTAAGAGCCTCAAGAGCAAGGTTAACCGCCCATCTTATAGAATCATCGCTAATCTGGTTCACGCTTGACTTGCCAACCTTCTTCCCCATTATAAGTCGTATATTAACGCTTAAATCCTCTCGAGCGAGGTTCTGGTGGATGATATTATTTGCGAATCGGGTAAGCGAAAACCGACCACCATGCAAAAGTATCTCTCCACCAACACCAGCAGGCAAATATGAAAAAGCCCTGCCAATTATCTCGTTAAACCATTCTTCAGTGAAGTAGCTCATATTACCTCCGATGAACTATTATGATTTAGTTTTGAAAAAAAGATAGTTCCCTTTTTTATCATCGCCGAGCTTCAAAAGGATATATTTTCCTTTCAGTTTCTCTCCATGAAGAATAAGTTCTATTTTGCTTTCTGGCTGATACTGCAGAATCTCACATTCACCTTTATCCCATATTTTTACAGTCCCTCCGCCGTAGTTTCCCTCAGGAATTACTCCTTCAAAATTAGCCCAGCTAAGTTCATGATCCTCAACCTGAATGGCAAGCCTCTTAACTCCAATCTCAATTGGTGGCTCCTTTGGTATCGCCCAACTCTTGAGCTTACCATCATACTCAAACCGAAAATCCCAATGAAGATGTGATGAGTGATGTTCCTGAATTACAAAGAGTGACATATTATAAAATACAAAAAAATTCAAACTTGAAAATAGAAATAAAAATCATTTGACAAACTAATATGCGAAAAATATAATTTAAAAAATATGTTGAAAAAAAATAGAAACAGGATTATATTATGATTAGAGGTAAAGGAGGAAATATGAATAAGTTTTGGTGGCTTTTAAAAGTATTATTAGTATTGCCGTTTTTGAGCTACGCCCAGCCCGATATTGGAGCAAGACCTCTTGGTCTGGGGCGCGCTTTTGTTGCTATAAGCGATGATGGCAACGCACCAGGATGGAACCCTGCAGGAATGACGCTGTATAACGAGAGGATACTTTCAGGGATGTTCTCAAGGTTGTATATGGGGATACACGGTGACGCTCTTGGTGAGGGTTATTTAAATTATATACATCACTTTAAGTTCGGTTCGCTTGGTCTTTCATTTACCCAGTTTTTCTCTAACCTGTGGATGGAATCGAAGTTTTCTCTTTCGTATGGATATATGATTCCAACAACATTTTTCCGAAACAAATTAAGTTTTGGTCTCTCACTACATATTCTGAGAAATGAGGTTGTTAAAGGAAATATAACCTATACACCCCAGATTGGTGATGCCGAGAACGGCATAAATGACCCGAGAAACGACCCATATTTTGCTAAGCATGGATGGGATAAGATTGGTTTTACGGGTGATTTTTCATTATTATTCAGGGTTAATCCGGACCTGAGCGTTGGTGCTTGCATTTCAAACATTAACCAGCCAAATATGACGCTTGGCAATATTGCGGGTGAGGTTCATCCTCTGACTATAAGGGTAGGTGGCGCATACAGGTTCAGGCAATCACTAATACCAACCCTCGAACTTCTATATGAAAACAAAGAGATAAACGGTAAGAAAAGGTTCGAGCCCCGGGCAGGAGTAGAATGGTGGTTTATGAACAATCTATGGGCTCTTAGAACAGGAATTAATCCGGAGGAATACGCGTTCGGTTTCACATATAGAACGAAGAAAGCACTTGACTTGCAAATAGATTATGCTTTTGTTTATCCGCTTTCGACGCTCAGAGAGACAGGCGCTACAACGCACAAGTTTTCGGCATCGCTCAGATTCCTTCCACCGCCACCACCGCTTGTCGACCTATCCATTAGACCACAGGATATATCTGTTTATCCAAAGAACGCTATCTTAAACGAGCCAGTCACAATAACCGCATTCGTCGAGAACCTTGGCGAAAGGTCAGTTCATAATGTTAAGGTAACGCTTTCTTATGAGGATGCTGAAAGCGGGTGGAAACTTGCGATTCCGGTTGATGTTGTTTCAGAGATAGACGCTGGTGAGCGGAAAGAGCTCACATTTAAGTGGACTCCGCCTGGTAAAGGACATTACCAGATGTTCGTTTCAATTGATGACGATGGTTCGAATCTACCATCGATAACAGGCGAGATACCGGAACTCGACGAGGAAAATAACAGGGCAACCGCAGAGTTTGATGTTTTCCCGCTGCCGAAGGGTGAGGTCAAGCCACAGCAACTCGTACTTCAACTATCTAAACTCACCCTCATAAGAGAAGAAGAACCTATTGTTCCTATCGTATTCTTCGAACCCTATGAAACCAGAGTCGCTGATAGATTTTACCGTATGCTTGAAACAATCGGCAAGAGATTGAACGAAAACCCCGATATCCAGCTTTCCTTGTATGGATATTATAATCCACTTTCTGAGGCTGTTGGAAGCGAAGCATACGGGGAAAAACTTGCATCAGAAAGAGCGAAGACCGTTCGCTCAATTCTTCTTAAATTTGCTCCCGACGCTAAGGATAGGATAGTAGTTGTTCCCACGGAGAACTACGACCCGTCAAGATGGCGTGTAGGACATCCTGAAGAAATGCTTCCTGAAGATGTCGATAGAATAAACAGCGAGAACCGTCGAGTAGAGTTGAGAACAAAAATTATTGGTTACGAGGATTGGAAATATATCATCCCGTTCAGCAGAAACTCAAGCGATTTCGACATCTCCTTTGTTGAAAAGATAAAAAACGAGGCTCCCAAACTGAAAGCACTGCTTGAAAGGAACAAGGAATTGATTCTTCTATTTGAAGGGTATACATCAAAAGAGGAGGGAATTAATTCCGACCTTGCGTTTAGCCGTGCATATAAGGTGAAGAAGGCGTTTGAGGATGCATTTGGACATGATTTTACAAAGATGTATGGTGATAGATTATTCGTTTACAGCAACACAACGAGGCTAGTTGATAAGGGCAAAGTTGAGCTTGCACTTTCAGGCGAGAGCCTGATATACCGCCCGATGGAAGGCATTATGGCATCAAGTGGATATGAACTTGATGAGGCACAGGGCAACCTTATAAGAACAAAAACTGAGGTTGAAGCTGGGGTGGATAGCTTCAGAATATCAATCGTTGATGAGAATGGAAATGTTTTCAGGGTGCTTGCTGAGGGAACTGGGGAGGTTCCAGAGGCAATACCTTGGGACTGGAAAGACGATGAAGGTAATCTCATAAACCCCAAAACAAAATATATATGCAAGCTTGAAATAAAAGATAAGCTCGGTCAAAGGGCTGTAGCATATTCTGACACTATAGAGGTTGAGGTCACTGATAGACAACAACAGGTTGAAACCCTTATAATCGTTCAGTTCACATTTGATGAGGAAATCTCTGAATCGAAATTCCTTGAGAGCCGTATAGAATATATTGCGAGGAAATTCATAGAAAAAGCGCTTGAACCCAAGAAATCGCTTGTTGCTGTTGTGAGCGGGCATACTGATGTAATCGGGTTCGACTATAGAAACAGGGAGCTTTCCGTAGAGAGGGCTAAAAAGGAGGAGGCAAATCTTAGGCGATATTTGATTTATTTGCTCGGGCTAAAGAGCAACAGCGAGCTCGATGCCTGGCTTAAAAGACACAACACAGTTCTGACATATAAAGGATACTCGGACACAAAACCCTATGTTATAACAAAATGGGAGGAGAATCAGCTCAAGGAGGTTAACTTAGGAGAGGATACGCTTCCTGAGGGTAGAACTATAAACAGGCGAGTAGTTATTGAATTCTATATGGAGAAAGAAGGTGAAGCTGTACCTAAGCCAGTGCCGGCCCCGTAAGACCGCGTTTCTCCAAACTTATTATTTTTCCTGCTGTTCCCGAACAGGGTTGATTTAAAAAAATAGAAATATGGTTTTTACTATGCTTTTAGTTTTAGTTTTTCTACTAAATGAAGAAATTAAAGGTCAGACTGGTGAGAGCTGGGACTTAACATTATCAGTTATGTCAACCGATACATCTGTTTACAGGGACCCTTACAACAAGGCTGGAGTTAGACCTCAATATTGCAGTTTTGATTGCGATATGTTTGATGTTGTTGAATTAATACCGCCCAATCCAGAATATCTTATATTGTATTTTCCTCACGATGATATAAGCGACCCCGATACATACTGGCCTCCACCCTGTACTGGGATATATACCTGTGACCGAAGACCGCCGACATTTACAAGTAGCATATGGAAATTTAAGATAAGAAGCACATATTATAGAGACTTAAATGTGCTTCTCACCTGGCAAGGATTAGAACCTACAATTATCCCACCTTATCATAGTTTCTGGTTAAGAGACCGTCAAACTGATTCCCTTTTTAACCTTCGCTCGCTATCAAGAGCTGAGTATCAATTCAGCCTGAGGAGAGCCGGAACAGCTACATTCGAACTTGAGATAAGGAGAAATGTTATTTATCGGATGAAAATAACCCCCAAAATAGTGAACCTTCGTGTTGGGGAGTTTGTTAACTTCTCAAGTTACCTTTACGAAACAACAGGCGATTCATTCAGGGTTCCATCCACATATACTCTATATGGTTCAATCGGGGCGCTATTTCCTGATGGTACTTTTGCATCATCAAGCGCCGGCAATGGGTATGTTGTGGCAAATTACCAAGTATGGAGCGATACTGCATACATATATGTGACAGATTCCTCAGAAACAATAAGAATTGGATTTCAATCGGGTTGGAATATGTTTTCAGTTCCCGTTTTATCTTTAGACTCGAGAATTCACGAACTATTTCCGGGTTTAATGTATGTCTTTATGTGGGAACCATCAAGAACGAGATACAGGTCGCTTTCTTTGGTAGAACGACTTGAACTTGGCACAGGTTATTTCGGTCTCTTTTTTTCCGATACTACATATGAACTCACTGGAGCCCCATTATCGATTACACTTAAAACGCTTTTGCCGGGCTGGAATATAATTGGTTCACTTTTCGAACCAGTTTCTGTTGATAGCATGAGTTTTACTCCAATAGGTAATTTTGTCCCACCTATATACATATATAACCCTGATATAAAAAGATATGAAACAACATCAACAATTTTGCCCGGCAAGGGATATTGGGTCCTTGTCCTTGATACAACTCAAGTAATTTACCAAACAAGGAGGTAAAAATGAAAGCGAAAATTGGTTTTCTGCTTTGTACAATGATTCTTGCTGGATTTTTGAGTGGAGCGCAATATTATGTTGAGAGATTCGAAAATCTTAACAAGTGCGACATAGTAAAGACCACAGGAGACTGGCATCTGTTTAAAGATTACTGGGATATTGGTGATTCAACATACGGCAGTGGCGGTGGGCAATCGTTTCCTGAGACAACTTATGTTTCTGTTGCCGGTATACCAGTTGCATTTGAATCGAGAGGACCGTTCGTATATGTTTGTGGTTATGGTGGAGACTTTATGATATATCGTGTTGACAGCATGCGTACAGTTAGCACATTCACAGCTGATGCGCGTGATGTTGCTGTGCAGGGGAATTATGCTTACATCTGCGTCGGCGGGGGCAGACTGAAGATACTCTCGATTTATAACCCCTATAGTATTCAGGAGGTTGGCTCTTTAACGATAACATGCAATGCCATTGCTGTTAGGGATAAATATGCTTTTATTGCCGCTGGAAGTGTTGGGCTTATAGCGGTTGATGTTTCTGCTCCATCAACCCCATTCCCGGTTGACACAGCGAACTGGGGAGGAACCATATCAGCAATAGATATCAGTTTGTTTGGAAATTATGCATTTGTTCTTGATGCCGGGAATAGGACGCTCGTTTCTGTGAATATAGAGAATCCGACAAACCTTGGGACACCAAGTCTTTTGTCTCCATCATATGCAACTGCTCCGCGAAGGTTTTTTATAAGCGGGACAAAGGCTTATGTGAGTTTGCGAGATGTCGTTTCGGTCGTAAATATAGCCAATCCTTCGTCAATGAGCAGGAATTCAAGCGAACAACCTTCATTAAAACTTGGTGGCGCAGAAGCAGGCGGAGCGGGAATTTATAAATGGGGTCAGTTCCTTCTCGTAGCGAACAATGACACCGGTGTTGTTGTTTATGAATGTGCTGGAGGCGATTCATTCCTTCATATTCGCTCTACAACACCTTTATATACAGGAATCCCCCCAACATTGCAGCCCGCTTTTGATCTCACTGTAGCCAACAGATACCTTGTTGTTTCGGACTCAGTGGATATGTCAATAAGGAAGCTTATGACAATATCACCTGCAACAACCTTTGATGATAGCGCTGTTGTGGGTCAGGTTGCCGTTGATTTTGTCATTATTGGTAAAAGGTTATATGTGACAGACCAGTTTCTCGGTCTAATAACGGTTGATATATCTAACCCGAGCGATATAAGAGCCATTGATACGCTCTCCATACCATATACACGCCATGCTACAGTTGGCATATGCAACTGGGGTACTGACATCTACATAGCTGCTGGAGCCGCTGGTGTAGTAAAAGCAAGCGCAGCAAATCCTGATGCACCAACATTAGTATGGCAAGAAAATCTCAACTGGAGCGAGGTTTATGATGTTGCAACAGATGGAAAATATGTTTATGCGGCAACGATGTCCGGGACGAAAGGCATTATAAAATTGAGAGCCTCTGACCATACACCTGTCGATACGATCGCGCTTAGTGAGCCGGTTTTCGGAATTATTTATAATAATGGGTACCTATTTATTGCGGCGGACAGGCTCGGGCTTATAAGCGTGAAAGCGTCTGATGGTGCAGGGGACACCATGGCAATACTTGATACAATTCCTGCAACAGGAACAGCAAGGGCTTGGGATGTTGGTATTGAATGGCCAATTGTTGCCGTTGCGATGGAACAGGGCGGGCTCAAGATAGTTGATGTTAAGAATCCAGCAAGTATGAGTGAACTCGCTACAATCCCGGCATCAACTATAGGGCGTACATTCGGTGTTACAGTGTCGAGCAATTTTGTCTTTGTGGCATCAACCGACAGGGTCCGAGTTGTTGACCTGAAAAATCCGTCAAACCCAACAGTAGTTGCCACAAGCCCTGTTCCCACCTTGCCAGAATTCGCAAGGCAGTATGGAGAATATGTTATATTTAGCGATTACAGCAGCGGAATCAAGACATGGAGATTCGCGCAGACTTATCCTATGAGGGTCAAGGGAAACAATTTGCTTTATTCTAAAGAACTCGCCGGCGGATCAAATTACAACAGGGTAAACTGGATGGCATTAGAATATGTTGCTGATGGTGACACAACAGATTATTATCTTTTATTTGGCACAAGCGCGTCAGGTCCCACAGATTCATTCCTTATCATAAACCATGCACAGGAGCCTCCTCCTCTTCCGGGTGGTGGTGAAAGCTGGTATGAAATCGAAGCAACATACCAATATCTGTGGTGGAAAGGGACTTTCACAATCTCAAACGCAACCCCACCACCTTTAACGAGGGTTGATACAATAAGAATAGGCTGGGATTATCTTGCCAAAAAATCCTATACCCTTCCCATAAATATTGAATTCCCCGCTGAGACCGTTGTGGTATTCTTTGGTATGGACTCATTTGCAACATCAGGATATGACCCAGAATTTGACGAGCCCTGTGTGCCTCGCACTTACAATGATGCATATTTCATTATCAATGACCCTCTTAATCCGACAGCGCGATATCTTAAACGAAACATAGTTAATATAAGGGACCAAAATTACGATTTTAACCTTGTTGTCATAGGTCCTCCGTGTGTAATAAGATGGAACCCTGATTCAATTCTTACGGGCGAGCTTTTCATTGACGGGGTTGATATGCGAACGATAAGGGAATACAGGCATAGTGGTGATGGCACAATTACATTATCGCTTAGAACACGAGGAATACCATGGTTCATAAAGAATCTTTACAATGGGTGGAATATGGTTTCGATAAGCGCTGGTGAAAGCAGACGATGGAATGAGGTATTTAGGGATATTGTTGGCTATCCATACGAGTATGATGCCTCATTGCGAAGATTTGTTAGAGCGGAAAATGTGGTTTGTGGGCGAGGTTATTTTGTTCTATCGCGAGGATTTAAGAGTTTCAGATGGCAAGGTAACCCGCTTTTGAGAACACGATATGAACTTCAGAGAGGATGGAACATAATAGGTTGTGTCCACACGAGACACCTTGACTGGTCGAGCATATCTGTTAATCCACCCGGTGCTATTATGCCCGCAGTATATACATACGACCCTATAACAAGAACCTATACAGAGGCTGAAAACGGGGAGTTCGGAAAATCTTACTGGATATTCGCATACGAGCCTTGCACAATAACGCTTGATATTTCACCTGGCATGAGCAAGAAGGCTACATCAAGAAATAAACGCGAACTTCCAGAATACTACCTTACCATATTCGGTTCTAATGGCAATAAACTCATTGCCGGGATAGATAATAAAGCGACAGACAGGTTTGACCCATCATTTGACTTTCCGGCTCTCCCTGGATTGCCTGATTCACCTACCCATTCTTACTTCGAGAATATGGAAACGGAATTCAATCTCTGGTATGATGTTAGATGTGGTTCGTATAATGAATGGACACTCGTCGTTGAACAACCATCAAACTTCACATTCAGCACCCGTTCTCTCCCTTATGGAGCTATCGTTTATCTCTATGATGGTGAACAAAAAATAAAGATAGATAACAACGAGAATATATTCCTTTACAGCGGCAGATACAAACTCACTATCGAGACAAACCTCTCGCTTCCGAAAAAACTTGTTCTAAACAAGAATTATCCCAATCCTTTCAATGCGTCTACCGCTATAACATTTGGTATTCCCGCTGATGGTCATGTGAACCTTACTATTTATAACGCGCTTGGTCAAGAGGTCAAAACGCTCTTCGACGATGAAATAAAAGCCGGATACTACAAACTCATCTGGGATGGTAAAAATAACCTTGACAAACCCGTGCCATCAGGATTATACTTCTATACATTGAAATTTTCGGGTGAGCGCAAAACCGAAAGAATGATGCTCATAAAATAGAAATCAACGAAGAAATAAATA
>JBAMLU010000017.1:31213-45532 GCA_039793385.1 bacterium | reverse complement strand
AATATATCCAGCGCGTAAAACTCTTTATTTTCCATAATTTTTGCTTAATATGTTGAACAAATATATAATAGTGTTAATACTATATGCTATCTGTATTTATGGCTATGGGCAAGTTCCCTGTTATGATACATCTAAGGTAGGGGCAATTCTTGAATATAGCAAGCTTAATAAGCGGTTCCTTTTTGAGCGATTTGAGCTTCTTTCGACCGCTGATGCAAATTTCATAAGGAGTCACGAACCGATATGGATTCTTGTTAGAGGGGTAAAAAATGAGCCGATAGATGACATTACTTTTTTAAATAAGGTTGGAATGGAAAGGGAGGCGAGGATTCTTGAGAAAGAGGATATTGAGTTATTGAAAAGGAAAGCGATGCAGTTAACGATAAGTTTGCCTTTGGGGATTGCGCTTGGAAGTGCTGGTGGATGGTGGATATATAATGCAAAGAGCAAGGGGTCGAAAGAGACGCTGGAGTATGCTTGTGGAACGCTTATGGTTTTGAGTGGAATTGGAATTATATATAGCGGTTTAATTGGATATATAAATGCTAAGAAAACTGACCCCACAAGGCATAAGATAACTTATATTCAGGCACTTGAGATAATCGATAGGTACAACAAACTCCTTCAAATAAGGTGCACAAAAAAATAAAGGACAAGGGCTATGTTATTTGACGAACTTCAAAAGAAGGTATGGAACTCACCTGATTTTGTCAATCTGATAGAAAAAACAGAAAAGGGCGAGAATATAGATGTTTCTGGTCTTGATGGCGGGTTACTTCCATTTTACCTCACATTGATTGTGAAGGAATATAAAAAACGGGCACTTCTTATTCTCCCCGATAATGAGCTCTCATTCTGGGAGGAAATGTATACACAACTTGGCGAATCACTTATGGTCTTTCCGTCGTGGAATATCTACCCATACGAGCATAAACTTCCACAATTACACAGGCTCGGACTGAGGATGCGAGCGATTTTTTCTATAAGAAACTCGAGCCAAAGCGGTCAGCTCATTATTGCAAGCTATAGAGCCCTTATGGAACCGACATATTCTCCGAAGACAGTTGATAGTTTCAGATTGAATATTAAAATAGGGAATGAAATTCCCATTGAAGAGATCAAGAAATTTCTCATTGCACTTGGCTATTCGCACAAAACGAGAGTAGAATTTCTTGGTGATTTTGCTGTTCGAGGTGGAGTTGTTGATTTCTTTAGCCCTGCTCACAATGACCCTATAAGGCTCGAGTTCTTCGGCGATAGGATAGAATCAATAAGGACATTCTCTGCGCTCACCCAACGGAGCCTCGAGAAAATAGAATGTGCAAATATCCTTCCTGTGCATGAGTTCGTTCGCGATTTCTGGTATGGTGAAGAATTATCAGAGGAAACAATCGCAAGCACGATACGGAAGGGAATCAAGGAAATGTACCCGGAAAAACTTCTTGACGAGCTCTTTGCCAGGCTCAAACTCGACAGAGAAATTCCGGGCTTCCAGTGGTTTTCGGTCCTTTTTACACCTGAAACAGTCTCAATTGTTGAACATCTTAAACCAGATACTATTGTCATTACACGCTCAAGCGAGGAACTCGAGGAATCTCTCAAAAACTACATTGATGAAGCCGAAAGGTATTACAATCTTGAGGATAGGTCGAACCTGCCATACCCAAAGCCTCTGGAATTTTACATAAATCCCGAACATATAATCCAAAAGCTCGAAAATTTTCAGCGAATAAAGCTTGATGAAAGGGGCTCAAAAATAAGAATAGATTCGCGTGAAACTCCCTACTTACCAATGGATAAATACCTACTAAAACAGGAAATTGAACTTCAGAAAAGCAAAGGTAACACAATATATATAGGTGTGAGAACCCAGACGAAACTGGATCTTATAGAATCGGAATATCCTACAATACCCGTTTTCATAACGAGGTTTCGCAAGGGGTTTGAGCTTGTAAATGCGAGACTCGCGTTTCTTGTTAGTCCACCATTTAAGCAGTCAGTTCTCACGGCGATACCGCGACCATTTAAGGAAGGTAATGCCGAATTCTACTCAATGGCACTTGAGAAGGGGGATTATGTTGTCCATTCTGACTACGGGATTGGCAAATTCATCGGGCTTGAGACAATAGAAACCGACGGGAAACTCACCGAATGCCTTCTTATTGAATATGCTGATAAAGAAAAACTCTATGTACCTGTTGATGATTTTCACAAGGTGAGCAAGTATCTTGGCGGGAAAACGGATGTCAAGCTTGCGAGCCTGAAGAAACTCACATTCAAGAAGGTTAAGGAACAGGCACGGGAAAGGATAAGGGAATATGCCGGTCAACTTCTGGAGCTATACGCTCTTAGAAAGGGTATGAGGGGGTTCTCATTTAAGGAGAATTCAGGGCTTATTGAGGAATTTATTGAGGCATTTCCGTATGAGGAGACCGAGGACCAGGCAAAGACCTGGCAGGAGATAAAGAGGGATATGGAGGCTCATGTGCCTATGGACAGGCTTGTGACGGGGGAAGTGGGTTTTGGGAAGACGGAGATGGCAATGCGAGCAGCTTTTCTTGCGGTGCTCTGCAAAAAACAGGTAGCTGTTCTTGCGCCAACAACTGTGCTTGCCAATCAACATTACAAAAATTTCACCGAAAGATTTAAATATTTCCCTGTCACGATTGAGCTAATTTCCCGCGTGAGGAGTGCCGGCGAACAGAAGAAGCTTATAGAGAGGCTTGCTAAGGGTGAGATAGATATAATTATAGGCACACACAGGTTGCTTTCTGATGATGTTAAATTCCAAGACCTGGGGCTACTAATTATCGATGAGGAGCAGAAATTCGGGGTTGAGCAGAAGGAGAAGATAAAGATGTGGCAGAAGGGGGTTGATGTTCTCACGCTTACTGCAACACCAATTCCCAGGACGCTTTATATGTCGCTTGGTGGAGTGCGGGATATGTCGATTATAAATTCTCCTCCGGAGGGTAGAAAACCCATATACACAGAGATTGTCGAGTTTAAGCCCGATATTATAGTTGAGGCTATAAAACGGGAACTCGAAAGAGATGGTCAAGTTTACTTCCTTCACAATCGTGTTGAATCGATAAATCAGATGAAAAACTTCCTCCAAAACCTTATGCCTGATGTATCATTTGCGGTTGCTCACGGGAGGATGAAACCTGCTGAACTCGGGAATGTGATGCAAAGATTCATCGAAAAAGAATTTGATGTACTTGTGACAACGACGATAATCGAGGCTGGAACCGATATACCCAATGTTAATACGCTTATTGTAAACAGAGCCGATAAATTCGGGCTGGCTCAGCTTTACCAGCTAAGGGGGCGAATTGGTCGTTCTGATAGACAAGCCTACGCATATTTTCTTATCCCGCCATACAAAACATTGCCCAAAAATGTCCGCGCACGACTTAAAGCAATAATGGAATACTCTGAATTAGGTAGCAGCTTCCAACTTGCCCTTCGTGACCTCGAAATAAGAGGCGCAGGTAATATTCTTGGCTCTGAGCAG
Source organism: bacterium (assembly GCA_039793385.1). Lineage (GTDB taxonomy): Bacteria > UBP14 > UBA6098 > JBAMLU01 > JBAMLU01 > JBAMLU01. Next base: position 42,015 of record JBAMLU010000017.1, on the reverse strand, counting down.
CACGGGTTTATCGATGAAATCGGACTTGACCTCTATATCCGATTCCTTCGTGAAGCAGTAAATGAAATCCAGAGAATATCTTATGAGCCTTTCGTTCCTGTGCCGTTTGATGTTGATTTTACTGTAGGTATACCTAAAAATTATATACCAGATTTCGAGCTCCGCCTTGAATTCTATCGCCGAGCATATCTTGCGGATTCTATAAATAGGTTAGAAAAGATAAAAGAGGAGATGATCGATAGGTTCGGTCCACTACCAAAAGAAACAGACCTTATGTTCGAATATCTTAAAACGAGGGTAAAAGCATCAGAAATGCCAATTGAGGGTATGCGGATAAGAGGTTCTCTTATAAGGATAATTTTCAAGAAAGGGTTTTCACCTGGGTGGTACAGACTTGAAAGATTTCTTTCTCCTTATGGGTTCCCAACAAGAGTAGAGTTCGGTGTACCGGCGGAGATATCGATTGATATTCTTGAGAGCGACCCGTATAAAGTTTTAGCATTCCTTCAAACACTACTCTCCGATATCAAAAACAATATTATAGATGAAAGCCTTTTGGCAACAAGGCTTGAAGAAAGGGATGGTTCTTTTTAAGAGAATATGCGAGGCAAGATATGAAAAACGAATATCCTGAGGAAATTGTGTGGCATTTGGCTGGTAGTTCAAGGGTTGTGGCACTAACTGGTGCAGGCATATCGGCTGAGGTTGGTATTCCAACATTTAGAGGTACTGATGGTTTATGGGAGGGGGTTAATCCTGAGGATGTGGCAACGCCAGAGGCATTTAGAAAAAATCCTCAATTTGTTTGGAGCTGGTATAGGGAAAGACGAATAAGGATGGAAAAAGTTAATTTCGGACCATCACACAAAGCTTTAGCTGAACTCGAACCATTATTTCCGCAATTTACTCTTATTACACAGAACATCGATGGACTTCACACCAAAGCCGGAAACAAAAATGTGATAGAACTTCACGGCAACATCTGGTACGACAGGTGCGCAAGATGTGATTACAAAAATTCCTATTCACTCGAGCTCGAAATCCCAAAATGCCGGATATGCGGTGGAATTATGCGTCCTGATGTTGTTTGGTTCAACGAACAGATCCCGCAATCTGCGCTTAATGAGGCGATAGACGCAGCCCTAAACTCCGATTTCTTCATCATTATTGGAACCTCAGCGCTCGTTCAACCAGCGGCATCACTCCCAATTATAGCCAAAGAAAACGGCGCTTTGGTCCTCGAAATAAACCCCTCTCAAACCCCATTAACATTCATAGCTAACTGGAGCCTTCGCCAAAAATCCATCGATATCCTTCCACATCTTACGCAAACAATAAAGAAAATCCTAAAGAAATAATACAAGATTATCTAAAAAGTATTCAGGTTCGAACTTTCTAATCCTATTTCCTACGGTAGATGGACGGAAAGCTCTATTACAAGATATATTGTCTTTCTTGAATAAGTGCTGCTTTCAACTGGCGCAACAAACTGCAACCACATATTATCAGCCGTGTCTGAACTGCCTGGAGGTTGTATATTGAACCCTTTAGGACCGAATCTCTCGCTTGTAGCCCATGTCACAGTTCGCTTCACATAATCGTACATATAGTTAAATGATGAAGGTGGTGATGGATTATCGTCAAACCTGGCTCGAATTATATATGTGTTTGTTCCATTCGTATATCCCGGTGACCACAAACCATCAGGGTCATATGAGTAAAGTCCAACTGTCATTGGTACTGTTCCGCAATTGGCAACGCTAATAACCTCAGAAGCAGTCATATTTCTTGTCCCCGAAAGTTCTACAAGTCCTATATCCCAGAAATCCCGTGTCAAACAAGCCCTCAATATACCTTCCACCCCCACATAGTATGCGACGAAAAGTGTCGGCGAACGTATTGGGGCAGTATTATGGATAAGTTCTCCACCATCTGACCAGTGAGTGAATGTGTAAATAGAATCAACGCTTATATCAGGGCTCGAAACCCCTATCCTATAACTTAAATCCTTAACCGCCCAGAATGTGACTGAGGAAACCCTTGTGTATGTTGAATCATTAATGGTGATATTACCATAGGATTGCGCAGGTTGCTTAATTATTCTGCACAAGAACTCCGTACGATAGTAGGCTATATATTCCGTGGGTGCAGTTATAGTGACATTGTGATCCCTCGCTCCATCATCAGACCAGCGCACAAACACATATCTAACCGTATCGGAAACATCAGGCGTACTCGCAACTATGTTGTGAATGCTCCCAGCATCCCACCAGAACGATAGCCTTGCAGAACTACTCCCGGTATATAAAATCCTGTCCACAGTGAAACTACCGAGCGTCTGCAACGGCTCTTTCCTTATGATAGCCCTGTAAAGCGGTGTATATGTGGCTACAAATAGTGTGTCGTTTCTCAACGGTCCTATCGAGTGGATCCTCTCTCCCCTATCCGACCACCAACCAAATCTGTAGCCGTAACCGGTAACAGTATTAGTATCGAGTTCACTCACTCCTATTCGGTGGATAGTGTTAAAGGCGAGATAGACAAGAAGTGTACAGGAAGTTGATGTTACTGTATCATCATCGATGATAAAATACCCAGTTGTATGGCATGGTTCTTTTACAAGTCTAACCCTTATAGCATTGGAATAATTTGCTGTAAGTGTGTATGGTGAGCTAACGAAAACGGTTGTTCTGTGGTTATTGGCGTCGCGTATCATAGCGCCAGATGGTGTGCTTGTCCAGTTAACAAATGCATACATATCGCCCTCAACACCGACAACAGAATCTGACACAATCGGAACCTCGCTACCCGCACTATACCAACCATCACCCCTTTGTGATGGCACATAACCATTACAACCGGAAAAGTCAAGGGTTATGCGATATTGAGTCTGCCAGTTCCAGGTTATTGTTGAGTTTGTTGTTATGATAAATGTGAAACTATTCGTCGTTCCTGATGGTGGAACGCTACCTGTACCATTCCAACCGATGAACCTATAACGAGTATTTCCTGCGGTAATAAGGGTATCATCAAGATGAGCGTTTATCTCAGTGTTGCGCCTGAAATAGTGCGAGCCCCTTGATGGATAAGGATTACCGTAGGCTGAGTTAACAATCAAAAGCGCTGCGCTATCGATTGGTATCCATTGCCAGGTAACTGATGATGGCATATTGATTATAAATGTAAACGATGTATCAGGAGCATCACCAAGCGAACCAGTTCCATCATACCCTATGCAGACAACTACCCCCGTTGGTCCTCTATCGGTAAGGCTATTATAACCTGTTACTGTCGAACTGCTATCGAACCAGTGTGTCCCAACCGGTGGCACAGGCGAACCGAAACTGCTTACCACAGTGAATTGATATTGTGTCTTCCAATTCCAGGTAAGTGTTGAGTTTGTTGTTATGATAAAACTAACCCTCGCACCGCTACCTGATGATACGCTTCCTGTTCCAGTATAGCCAGAAACAAGGTATCTTGTGTCGCCAATTGTTATAATCGAATCGGGAACATATGCTGTTATTGATGTTCCTGCGGGATAATAATGAATTCCCCTACTCGGCACAGGGCTACCTCTTTCAGAGCTAACATTAAGAGTAACGGTTCCCGAAAGCTCCGTCCACAGCCAGGTTATCGTTGTTGGTGTTGTTATTGTGAATGTCACGCTTGTGTCGAGCCCATTCGAAACTGAACCACTTCCGTAATATCCAATGCAAACCATATCACCATCGATGAGATTAACCGATGCTGTAATAGTGCTCCCGCTTGTATACCAGTGAGCACCATTCGGTGGATTAGGAGAATCAAATGCGCTCGATATAGTGAGCCTCACTTCTCTTCTCCAGTTCCAGGTGATTGACGAATTCTCTGTAATTCTGAAACTTACGCTGTTCGTTGAACCAGATGATGGAACACTACCTGTGCCTGTCCAACCAGTGCATATGAATCGCACACCATCAGCGCTATCGAACGCAGCGGGGCAGGTAGCGTTAACGAGTGTATTTGGGACGAAATAATGTCGTCCAACAAGGGGTGATGGTGTCCCATAGGCAGAGTAAACATCAAGATAAACAAGCTCGCTCTCGCTCATCCATATCCATGTAAGCGAGCTCGGTTCATTTATTGTAAAAGAGAAAGCAGTATCAACGCCGTCACCAACCGACCCCTCGCCATCATATCCGACGCACACATATCCTCCATCGTGAAGTTCTATTGTGCCGCTAACAACAGAACCAGCATCATACCAGTAAGTTCCCGCTGATGGTCTAGGGGAATCATATCCACCAGGATTGGAAAGGACAAATCTATACTGGGTAACCCAGTTCCAGGTCAAAGTCGAGTTCGTGTTGAGCACAAAGCTTAAAGATGAAGAATCGCCGCTTGCCGGCACAGAACCTGTTCCTGTCCAGCCGGTGCATCTGTATCTTATGCCAGAGTTTGTAGTGTCTGGTGCCGGACTCGTTACCCTTGCTGTTATATTGGTTCCAGTCAAGAAATAGAACCGTCCTGCAGGTGGATTGGGCTCATCGTATGGGCAAACTATAACAAGTTCTCTTACAGCGCCTCTTGGTGCCCAGTTCCAGCGCACACTTGATGGCATACCAATAACAAACGAGAAGCTCGAACCATAACCCGACGGAAGAGAACCCGTCCCTGTATATCCTGTGCAATAGAATGTATCATATGGTGATGTCACGCTGCCTGTAATAAGGCTCCCGGCATCATACCAATGCTCGCCGACAGGTGGCACCGGTGTATCATACCCGGATGGGTTCTCAACGATAAATCTATATTGGACCTTCCAGTTCCACTGCAATGTTGATGGTGATGTTATGGTGAAGTTAACAGTTGTGTCGCTTCCAGATGGGCAACTACCACTACCTGTGAATCCTGTGCATACTGCGCGCACCCCAGATGACACATTATGTAATGAACTTATACGAGCCAAAACACTTGAATTCTCATCATACCAGTGCGTTCCCGCTGGCGGATTTGGACTATCATATCCTTCACTATTAATAATTGTAAGAGAGAACTGTCGAACCCAATTAGCGGTTTCGGTTATTGGACTGTTCATCGTGCAGGTTGCAGGGTTAGATGAGCCAGAATAAGAGCCGCTACCCGTGCCTGTCCAGGAGACAAATCTCCACCTTATACCACCAGATTCATCAGCGTATGGGTCAATGGAGAAGTTTGCTGTGCTACCGGCATTATACCAGCCCTCGCCTGTTGCTCGTCCATGACCATTTGTGTTTATTGTTAAATAGTATTGCGTGGTGAAATTCGCTGTGTATACTCGGGGTGAGCTTGAACTCACCGTTATATTGTGACTTCTTGCCCCACCATCAGACCAGCTCGTCCATATATACCTTGTGCCCGATGTAGTGAAAGAGTCAATCACACTCAACGAGTGAGTAGAACCCTCATCAAACCACACAATATAAGGCACGCTCCGCGAAACACCATCAACAACCACCTGACCACCACCAGCTGCAGTAGGATTATTTGTTATCGTTATCCTGAACTGACGCACAAGCGTTGCGGTATAAGTTGTCACTGATGTTGTTGCTGTTATAGTATGGTATTGCGCTCCACCATCAGACCAGCTACTGAATACATACCTCACACTATCCCCACTCTCAAGCTGGGGGCTCGGACAGCCTATCTCGTGCGATGTCCCAACAACCCATTCAACTGTATATGGCGATGACCTGTTCGCTCCATCAACATAAACTGTTCCACCTGAAACATTTGTTCTTATTGTAACCGTTACTGTGGGCAGCATAACATTAAATGACCAGACTGGGCTCCACGAACCATCCTCATAACTATCATTAGCCCGAACCTGCCAGTAATATGTCCTTCCATGCTCGACAGGAAAAGGATTCGAAACCGTAGTTGTAACTGTTCCAGTTGCAACATATGGTGGTGATGGTGGGTTTTCGGTATCAACAACATATGTGTAAGTCAATGGGTCACCATCACAATCTGAGGCTGTATTCCAGCGAACTGTGGTTGGCGTTGAAGAAACTGTCCCACCATTTGGAGGTTCCAAAGGAACAGGCGCCCCGGGTGCCCCATTTTCTCTAAATGACCTTGTTGCTGAATAATAGGAATATTCATAACCATCATATGAGCGTATTCTCCAGTAGTATTGTGTGCAATCTACAGTAGGTATTGAAATTGATGTTGAGGTTGTGGTATTGTAATATGGTGGTGTTGGTGATGTTCCAAAATATACCTCATACTGAACGGCATCACCATTGCAATCCGTCACACCTGTCCAGCTTAATGTCGGGTTATTGCCAACATTTCTTGAGCCATCAGATGGTGATGAAAGTGTCGGGGTGTCCGGCGGCATATTTTCATAGAATGTTCGAGTCTCAGAGTAAGAGGAATACTCATAGCCATCATGTCCACGAACACGCCAATAGTATGGTCCGCATCTGTCGGTTGTGGAGACGGTTACTGATGTTGATGATGTTGTAGTGTAAAGAGGAGGTGGGTCGGTTGTGCCGAAGTAAACCTCATATTGAATAAGGTCACCATCACAATCGCTCCCGCTCCAGCTCAATGTTACTGATGATGTGGTATTGTGATAGCCAGAGCTCGGGCTAACAAGAGAAACAGTTGGAAGACCATTATGCCTGAATGTCCTGACCTCAGATGTGTTAGCCACACAGGGGTTATATGCTACAACAAACCAGTTATATGTTTGACATCTTGAAGGGGTATAGGATGTTGATGTTGCTGTTCCGCTGTAAACCTGAACACCATTCACATAAAGCCTGTATCCCGTCGCACCACTAACAGAACTCCATGAAAAGTTAACCGTTGAACCCGTTGTTCTTGCCCCATTTGATGGCGAAGCAAGTGTTGGCGTTGAAATTCGCCTGTCTACAAGTGAGGAAACATTTATAGTGTAACTGCAAATATTATCGCTATTCCCATATTCATCAACTTTAACATAATATGTCCCTGCTGGCTGGCAGGTCAAACTGACAAGTGAAAGAGTTCCCGGACCGCTATCATCATCAAATCCAACCTCAGTAAGGCTTGCACAGCTCCCACGATAAACCCATATCCTTGTATCGTTAAGTGTATCCGAGCTTCCGGTATATACTGTGAAATCGGCGGGATATGTCGTCGTGAATGTAACCCAATCTATATCTGCACCATCGCGATTTATAGTGTGTGTTTGACTTGAGCCAGGTGTAATAGGTTTTGCACTCGTACAAAGATCGTCACTCTCGTAGCTATCAGCATTACAACTTGACTCAACAACATAGTAATAAGAAAATGTATAGCTTCCGGTCTCTGAAGAAGAATAAGCTCTAATCCAGAGTTTATAATTACCGGTGGCAGTGCAACACCATTCTATCCTGAAATTGCCTCCACCATTACTATCATCATCCTGTGTAATAACTGTACAATTATCCGTGCCAAGATAGCCGTAAGTATCAAGGGAACCGGTTGTGTAGAATACATACTTTCTCCCGCAATAAGCTGTAAATCTCATATAGTCATAGTCTCCAGCGGGCCATATTGTTCTTGACTGAGATTGAACTGATGTTGTTGGTGCAATCCATTGCCACTGATAGCAGTTGTCATCATCCTCATACGCATCATTAAGATTTACAAGCATGCCTGCAAATGTATATGGTCCCCATCCACTATATCTGTAAACCCGTACATACCAATAGCCTGTTGTGTTTATATCGTATTCTACAGTATCAGGGGTTGAGCCTGTGGCACCCGAATAATCTACCTGACTGCCGCTCGGGTTGTATAGATATAGGTCATAATCTGTGCCTGAGCCTGGCGTGACAATAAATCTCAGCCGCCCGCTTCCACTCGTAAGATAAAACTTGTAATAATCCTCATTATCTGAGTAGTTGTAAACCCCGTTATAACTCGATATACCAAATCCCGCCTCGCCAGAAATAGGAATTGAAACATAATTATAAGAATTCACAAGTTGGTCGGAAAAGCGAATTGAAAACCACCCAGTTTCACCAGATGGTGGTGTCGTATTGTATGCGTAAACCCTTATATACCACCACCCCGAAACATCAGCCGTATACTCCACATGGTCCGCTGTTGTCCCACTGTTTGTTCCACTATCTTTAAGATTCCCGCTCGGGTCGTAAAGGTATATGTCGTAATCGTATTCAAGGTCATCAAGGTATATCTGGAAATAATCACCACTTTGAACATAGAATTTATAATACATATCCCTGTATGTTGAAGGGTCAAGGAAAGCGTCCTGATATTTTAACCCAGCGTTATTCTGTATAACAGGAGCGCTACCAGAGCTTGTCCCACCGTAAACCGCCCCGCTTATATGACTTGATTCGTTTCTTATCCAACTTATATTCTTGTTGCCCATCTCATCATCATAGCCGCTCTCAACATAGAACCAACAGGCATTATTTGCGTCCTGTTCAGCATATGGCGTGCTTACCTCACCAGTCCAGGTCTTACTTGAAAGGGAATAAGTTATATTAACCTCTGAACCTGTTGGGCTTATATCAATCTGATTGGAGAATGACCAACCTCCATCAACATCCCACGCCTCAATCACAATTGACGGGCTCGAATAAACTGCCTGTGCAAGCCCAATGTGGCAATCGAAATCATTATTGTTTACCGAGGTCCTTCCTGACCAAAAAACCATACCGGCAATATTTATTCTGTATCCGACATCGTTTGCCGGTCCCAGTGGGTCATCATACCACTCATTTATATTGTCTTTGTGATGAACGACCTCACAAAACACGGTAGCAGGTGATGGATACATAGCATCAAGCGTGTTAATATCTATTTTCTCTATCTCCGGAGCATATTTCGGTTTATCCTCCTCTTTTTGCCTTATAACAGGTTTACCCCAGCTTTCCGGTCTCTTGAAAACGCAAATCGGGTTTTCTGAGGTAAAATCACATTTTGCCGGTTCCCTTAACACATCATCCTTCAAACCAAGAACCCTCGGGCTGCACTGCGGAAAATACACCTTCGCACCCTCAAGGTTGTTCTCGTTAAGCTCTTTCATAATGCTCTCAACAACTTTTATATCAGCCTCAACCTCGTCAAGCTCAACTATATCCTTTTTTAGCCCCGCAACATATTCCAGCTCTTTCAATCTCCCCAGAACCTTAGCCCCAATTCCCTTGAGCATCGCTATCTGTTCCTTATCACTCGCTGCAGGGACAAAACCATCTCTCACTTCTTCTTTGCTATATAACAACGAAAATCCTAATACTAAACCAATAATTACCCATAATTTCATTTATACCTCCTTTTCTTAAAAGAGCCTATTAAATTCCCTTATCAATATAAATATAACAAAAACAAAGGCAAAATACAATATGAAAAAAATTCCTTCTTTAACCTTCTTTCTTGTAGCAATCCAAAGTCCTGTGAAACCAAAGAGGAAAGACAAGACAAAAGATAAAGGATTTTTTGAGCCCAATATAAAAGGAACGATAACGAATGCTATGAAAATCAGGATTCCAACAAATAATCTGCCTCTTTTTTCGCCTAAAAGAACGGGTAATGTTAAGGTTTTGTTAATTCTATCGGTTTGTACATCCTTTAGGTCTTTTGCGTTAAAGGCGAGCGTAAAACATATTAGAAGTAGCGCTACTAATTTTGAGGGGAGTTCTACAAGCCTATTCCCTGCAAGAATATTACCCATAATGAGAGGCACAACTGACGCAGTTGCGATTATAAATGTTGATATAATCGGGAGGTTTTTCAATCTCACTGGAGGGGCTGAATAAATCCAGTATAGAAGGGTAAAGATTGCTGAAAGAGCAAAGTATTTATAGTCAACGAGGGCAGAAATAGCGAGCCCTAAAATCAAGAAAAAGCTTGCGATAATCGTTGCAACTCTTGGGCTTACGATATTTTTCGCAAGGGGTTTATTCCTTAATGAAACCATATCACCCGTAATGTCAAATATATCATTCGATATTACAGAAAAGCACCACAAAAAGCCAAGCGATAATAGGATAAAAAATATATCAAAACTGTTCATATATCTTATTCTATCCATATTCCCCTTAAAACCAACAAAAATCCCGGTCAGAAACATCAACCAAAAATGGGCAAGCCGTGGAAATCTCACAACATAAAATAAGAAACGGATGGAGTTTTTCTCGTAAAAATAAAGGCACAAAAGCAACGCCGGGATAATACCGAGGATATAATATAATTCGAAAGAGAGATAGGATATTGGAGACACAATACCCGATTTCTTGAGCCACAATACGAGCTCGTTTTTAAACGCCGGGGCAGAAACAAAAAAGAATATAAAACAATAGGTAAAAAATATGCAGGTCGTCGTTCTTATGAGGTTTTTCGTCTTTAAAAATATGTAAGTTGCGCTTGTGGCAAGGATTATAATGATTTCAAACTTTATGCCAAATGTTATTCCATAACGCGAGAAAAAGGGCAATCCGAAGAAGGTGAAGAAGTAATCGGGGAGTTCGCTTACCCTGTTAGCCTCGATGTATCTCATCTTTGCAATTCCAATTCCACTTGTGAGAATATCAACCAAAGGCGGAACAAGTATTATGGCAAATGCCCCAGCCATAACTCTAAAAACCCGCTCTATCTTTTCGCCACTCAAAAATTTATAAAGGATAAGCAAATATGCGAAAAGCGTGAAATAAAAGAGCGGGTAATGGACAAAAAACCAGGAAAATCTATATAAGTATGTCTCGCTCGAGAACGCCTCAAGAAGATTGCGGAAAAGGATAATCGAAAAAATCCATATAAACCAATATGAAAACGGGATA
>JBAMLU010000017.1:26633-31203 GCA_039793385.1 bacterium | reverse complement strand
AATTAATATAAATAAAAATTCATCATTGAAAATATTACAAATTTACATATATTAATAAAAAAGGAGAATAGAATGATAAGGAAGATAGTAGTGATTGTTGTTATATTTTTATTATCCTCGATGCCAAGAACATTTAATTATCAGGGTAAACTAACGGATAATTTTGGTGTTGGTATAAATGACACGATTTCTATGATATTTCGGCTTTACACGAGTTCGATAGGTGGTAGTCCTTTGTGGGTCGATACGGTTGAAAATGTGCCTGTAGTACGGGGACTATTTTCGGTTAACCTTGATGGTATACCAGACTCATTGGGATTTACTGATACATATTTTTTGGAGATAGAGGCTAATGGTGAGAGATTTGCTCCTCGTGTTGCTTTATCATCGGTTCCATATAGTGTGAGGGCGAGAAGTGTTGAGAGGGCGATTCAGGGTATTCGGAGGCGAGGAAGCAGTATATCGCATACTGGGACACTCGTCCTTGCTGAGGGAGAAGGTGTAACACTCACTGAGGCAGGGGATTCGATTTTCCTTTTCTTTTCAAGCGGAACGGGAGCATCTGGCGGATTCTCTTTTGCTAATCCTTTTAACATTGCCTGTTTGCCGGTTGAATCAACTATAAGACCGGGACTAAAGACTTACACAATTGTCACAGCAGTGCTTGCGGATTCGTCCTTTTCAGGCTGGGTTAAGTTTTCTGCAGTTGGCTTACCTCGAGGAACAACAGCCGAGTTCGAACCCGATTCCCTCTTGCCCACAAGCTCCGGCACATTCGCTATAACAACCTCAGATACAACCCCTATAGGCTCATATCCTTTAACTATAATCGGTCGCTCATCTGATGGCAGTATTGCGAGAACTATATTTTACCTGAACCTTATATATGAAACATATACCTGGACGCAAACAACAACGCAACAATTCGACGAGAACACGAACATAAATGTTCAAACGACAGGGGATATGGTTTGGCTTGGGATGCTCGACCTTGGAACTGGCGCGGACGGGGATTTCCATGCAACAACAAATATGACGCTTAACTCTGGAACCTATAATTTTAGGACATTTAGAATTGATCCCGGTGTTACGGTTACAGTTGAGCGAGGAACATCAAATCCACTTATTATAAGATGCCTTGGTGATGTTGTTATAAGCGGCTGGCTGGACCTAAGCGGGAATAATGGCTCAGGCTACAGCGGGACATCTGGTGGAAGCGGTGGGCTCGGTGGTCCAGGGGGATATGCGGGTGGAAGAGGCGGCGATTATAATACGAACGGTGAAAATGGTAGTGGTCCAGGTGGTGGGGGTGGTGGTGCACCAGGTGGGTATTATCCATATGGAGGCGGAGGTGGCGGATATGGAACTCCGGGGTCCAGAGGATATAATTTAGGTGGGAGCGGTGGTACGCAATATGGCAACCCACAACTAACGACACTATATGGAGGCTCTGGAGGTGGAGGTGGAGGTGGCTCCAGTTACTCTGGCTATAACTACGGAGGTGGTGGAGGTGGTGGTGGAGGTGGGGCTCTTCTTTTGACCGCACAGAGAATTACAATAAACAGTGGCGGTGGTATAAGGGCAAATGGTGGACATGGCGGTGCAGGTTATAGTTGGGGCTATAGCTACAACTATGGTGGGGGTGGTGCTGGCGGTTCAATCTGGCTTAGAGCAGAGAAAATCATAAATACCGGTTCTATTGAGGCACGCCCTGGGGGTATGAGTTTTGGCGGTCCTTCATATAGTGCAAACGGTGGCTACGGCAGGATCCGTATGGACTGTGTATCATATACGAAGAGCCATCCATTTTATTCTGATGGAACAATATCTCCCAATGTTGGCTGGAGCGAATTGCCCAATACTTATCTTTCGTCGGGTTCCACCGTTACATACATTATCGCACCAACCGGTATCCGTCGATGGGGAATACTCTATTACACAAGGGATATATCAATGTCGGGGACATCTCTTACAGTTGATATCTTAAGTGATGATGATACAGTTCTTCTTTCTGATGTTCCGTCGGGCACAGACCTTCACCTCGCAGGCGTTGATGCCGCAGCACATCCCGCAATAAAACTTCGTGCAACACTTACAACCTCTAACTCATCACACTCCCCTAAACTCCTCGATTGGTCTTTAACTTACGAGGCTAATCCATAAAAAGCGAAAACTAATTGTTGACTATATCCAAGTTTTTTTATTAGTTTAAACCATCCACAGAAACCCTTAATTGAATGGAGGGATTATGTTCAAAGGCGCAATAACAGCATTAATAACACCATGGGATAGCGAAAATAGACTAAATCTTAAAGAACTCGAGCATCTTCTTGATTTCCAGCTTAATAACGGGATAAATGGAATCCTTCTTGCAGGCTGTACGGGAGAATCTTTCACTATTGAGGAATATGAGTGGGTTGAGATGTTAGAGAAGGCTCGTGAGATTTGTAAGGGTAGAGTGCCCGTTATAATTGGTGCCGGGTCATCAAGCCTCTCGAGGGCTAAGCATATGGCACGCCTCGCCAAAGAGCACGGCGCTTATGCTATTCTTGTCATAACACCTTACGGGAATAAACCAAATCAAGAAGGTATGTATAAATATTTCATGGAGATAGCAGATATAGGCATTCCTGTCATACTTTACAATGTGCCATCAAGAACAGGCTCAAATCTTCTTCCAGAAACCGTAATAAGGCTTGCAAAACATCCGAATATCGTTGCAATAAAAGAGGCAAGTGGTTCTGTTGATGCCATAAGCGCTATTCTTTCGGAATGCGATATAACCGTGCTCTCGGGTGATGATTCACTTACGCTTCCGATGATGGCTGTTGGGGCAAAAGGAGTGATCTCAACCGTAAGTAATATTATGCCAAGGGAAACAAGCGAGATGTGTTCACTTGCATTAAACGGCGACTTCTTGTCAGCAGCTAAGATCCATCTCAAGCTTTTCCCGGTGATAAAGGTTCTTTTTGTTGAGGGTAATCCTGCGCCTTTGAAAGCAGCGATGAAACTAATGGGGTTATCGGATGGATATCTGAGACCACCTCTTGCGCCTGTGTCTGAAAAGAATCTCGAACTCATAAGAAAAACACTTGAAAAAGCAGGGTTAATATGATAAACATAATACTTGTCGGCGCCTGCGGGAAAATGGGCAAAACGATCGCAAGATTAATAATTGATTCCGATGAATTCAAATTAGTATGGGCTAAAGAGAAAGAAGGGCACCAAAACATAGGCAAAGACATAGGTGAACTTGTCGCTGCAAAACAAATAGGGGTTGCGGTCTATGACCGATTTCCTGAAGAATTACTAAGAGGGGTAGTGATTGATTTTTCATCGCCGGACGCTACTTTTGAGGCTTTACAATTCGCATACGAAAGGGAACTTCCTTTTCTTTCGGGCACAACTGGGCTATCGCAAAAGGATTTTCAAAAGATGAAAGAATATTCCTCAAAAATCCCAATACTATACGGTTCCAATATGAGCATAGGGATGAACCTCATATTTATATTACTCAGGAAGATGGCAAGGCTCATTGGTGATAAAGCAGATATCGAAATAATCGAATACCACCACCGCGAGAAACCCGACTCCCCAAGCGGAACCGCAATGAAACTCGCCGAAATCATTGCTAATAGCCTGGGACTTGTTTTAAATGATGTCGCAAAATTCGGCAGATATGGCAAAGAAAGCAAAAGAAAACAAAATGAAATAGGAATACACGCTGTAAGGGGAGGAAATTTCATCGGAAAACATGAAATAATATTCTCTCTTCCATATGAGAATATAATTATAGCTCATGATGTTCTCTCACGGGAGGTATTTGCAAGAGGCGCCCTCAAATGCGCCAAGTTTTTGTCCAATGCTACTGAAGGGTTTTATTCCCCTGAGGATTTATTCAGAATAGAAAAAATTTAAAATGAAAAATAAATTTCCCCTTGACAAAAAGTAAACGAATAATAAATTGATGTTGCACAAACAAAAAAGGAGGTAATATGAAAAGGTGTTTGGTTGTTTTCGTAGCGATTTTTGGTTTTGTAGAATTGTCCTGGGGTGATGTTCCGCGATTGATTTCATATCAGGGCAGGCTTGCCGATAGCTTTGGCAATCCAATAACAGGAACGAGTAATATTACATTCAAACTTTATACCGATTCGCTTGGAACATTGATGGTATGGCAAGAGACGCACAACAATGTGCAAATTCAGAATGGGCTTTATAATGTGATGCTCGGCTCAGTGAATCCCTTCCCCGCAGACTTTGATTTTGCAAGGCAATTATGGCTTGGTGTATCCATAGATGGCACACCAGAGTTGCTTCCCCGATACAAACTTGGCGCAAGCCCATATGCACTCGCTGTCCCATCAAGCATTAATCTATGGGAAGATACTTTGGGTTCTATAAGACCGAAAAAGAATAGGGATATAAGAATAATGGATGCCGATTCAGCCTACGATATATTTATCTTAACTGATGATGATTCTGTGAGGCACAGCATATTTGTTGTTAATAATAATGATTACATACCAGGAACGGGGTTTGGATGGTGGGAAGCAAGGGCAAATATAGC
>JBAMLU010000017.1:22107-26623 GCA_039793385.1 bacterium | reverse complement strand
ATATAGCTGCCTATGACTTTAATGCTGCAAAATATAACTTTGGTTTGGCTGGCTGGTCTTACCTCGATCGTGATACATCAGCGGCTGTCCTCGGAGCATCATATAATGGCTCTGTTTATACAGGACTGGCTATGAAAATGAATGACCATGAATATGCTGCTTATTTTAATGGTGATATAAATTCTATCAGAATCTGGGGGACCGGTTCTTATGGTTCGCAGGGGAAGATAAATATGGGCGATGGGGATTATGTCTATCTTCAAGAAGATGAGGATGACAAGCTCAAGATTTATGCTAGCAGTAGGCTTGCTATAATGGGTGGAGATGTTGGAATTGGAACCACAAGCCCCAGCGCAAAATTAGATGTTCAGGGTGGGAATATACGCACATCAGGACAGCTTATATCAACCGTAGGAACGGGAACTAAGCCTTTGGATGTTCGTTCCACTACAAAGGTTGACAGTCTCAATGCCGATATGGTTGATGGTGCTCATCTTGGTGCTCTCGCATCTAAAGGCTCCTGGGTTTTATATTCAAATGATTCCCTTGTAATTACATTCCCGCATTACTCGGCTTTTATCTTAATCGTTGGAGAGATGTACGGTCAAGCAGAATTCACTGGTATGCTTATATGTGTTGAGAACGATAATCAGATAGCATATACAAGAATTACCCCTTCAGGGGTTGGTGCAGGCACAGCACAGACAACATCTCCAACGCCTATCGAACTGTTGAACTTTTCACTCGGAAGAATAATTGTAAGGACTGATGGTGATACAGATGCGGACCGTACACTTGTGGTAAAATCCGGTTCTGCAACCGAGGTCTCTGTAAAACTTATTTATTAAAAAGGTTATGTGAATATATGGTTTTCAAAAGCTATTTGTGGAATATGGGGAACTTTTTCTTGTAAAAATGGTTTGATAAATTGCTTGATTTTTCGGTATAACTTATTATAATTTAAATACTGGGGACCGTGTGGTCGCTGTGCATTTTTATGCGCAGAGGAAAGTCCGGGCTCCGACGGGTCAGGGTGCCGGGTAACCCCCGGTGAGGGCAACCTCAAGGAAAGTGCCACAGAAAAAATACCGCCCGTTTAAAAGGGTAAGGGTGAAAAGGTGAGGTAAGAGCTCACCGCCCAAGCTGAGAGGTTTGGGGCAAGGCAAACCCCACCACGGAGCAAGACCAAATAGGGAAGTAGGGGCGACTCTCCCCCGTGACTTCCGGGTAGGTCGCTTGAGTGTTAAGGCAACTTAACACCAAGATGGATGACCACACCTGAAGAAATAATCTTCAGGACAGAACCCGGCTTACAGGTCCCCAAAATTTTTTATAAAATCTATGAGATGGATACTCAGAAATACGCCTGATGAAGCTAAAATACAAACAATTTCCGAATCATTAAGGGTTCCACCACTTATTGCGTCTATTCTCATAACGAGGTCTTATGATACGCACCAGAAGATAAAAAGCTACCTTTTCCCGTCGTTAGATGAGCTTTCTGACCCATTCGAAATTCCCAACCTTGAACAGGCTGTTGAAAGGATTCTCTTTGCTCTTAAAAATAGGGAGAACATCGGTTTGTACGGTGATTATGATGTTGATGGGCTTTGCGGCACAGCGCTTCTTTACCTCGTTTTGACAAGGCTCGGGGCAAATGTTTTTCCATATATACCGAATAGGTTGCTTGAAGGTTACGGGCTTTCAAGAAAAGCGATAAAATATTTGAAGGATAACAACGCAACGCTTTTAATAACGATAGACTGCGGCATAACAAATATTGAGGAAACAAGATACGCAAGGGAACTTGGCATAGATGTTATAATCACTGACCACCACGAACCGATAGATAATCTTCCGCCAGCCTATGCTGTCGTTACGCCGAAACTATCGCCAGATAATGAAAAGATATATCATCTTGCTGGTGTAGGCGTTGCATTTAAGCTTGCACAAGGGTTGTATAAGGCGGTTAGTATCGAGGATGAGATTTACCAGCACCTCGACCTCGTTGCTCTCGGCACAGTTGCTGATATCGTTCCATTAATTGGCGAGAACCGTATCCTTACCCGATTCGGACTTCGCACACTCGAAAAAACATCAAAGCCAGGCTTAAGGGCATTGATGCAGAAAGCTCATATCTGGGGCGAGGAACTTGCTACATGGAAGATAGTTTTCATCCTCGCTCCAAGGCTCAATTCCGCAGGTAGAATAAGCGAACCCAAAGCATCGCTCGAACTACTCATAACATACGACAATTATAAAGCCGAAAAATTCGCTGAATTCATCGAAAAGGAAAACCAGAGGAGAAAGCAACTCGACGAGGAAATTTTCAAGCAGGCAGTATCAAGATTCGAATCTGATCCCAGGGCAAGCGAGAAGAAGATGATTATAATTGATGATGCCAATTGGCACATAGGCGTGATCGGTATTGTAGCATCAAGACTTGTTGAAAAGTATTTTAAACCGACTCTCCTTATAAGTACAAAGAATGGCATAGGAAAAGGCTCTGGGCGTTCCGTTGCTGGATTCCATCTTTTGAATGCTATAAAATCCTGTGGTGAATACCTATTGAAATTTGGGGGACACACACAAGCCGCCGGAATTGCAATTGAACCTGATAAAATAGAACAATTTAAGCGGGCAATGCTTGAATATGCGGAGCTCAACCTCCCTGATGATACTCTAATCCCTACACTCACAATAGACGCAAAACTAGACCCCGATGAAATAGAACCAAATCTTATCCAATGGCTTGACCTTTTTATGCCTTTCGGTCCACAGAATATGCGTCCAGTATTCCTCATAGAAAACGCTCAAATCATCTGTGAACCACGGATTCTCAATGGAGAACACATAAGGTTCAGGATAAAAAATCAAAAGAGGGCGTTTGATGTTATTGGGTTTAATATGAGCGACAAATTTATACTATTCAACTCATCAAAACCTATTCATCTCGCTGTTGTGCTGGAGAAAAAGGAATGGTTTCAGGGCACTTTTGATATCGAGCTCAAGCTTAAAGATATCAAAAGCGGCGATTGGCGAATCCCGTGAAAATATGAATGGACTCATTCAGATTTATACAGGCGACGGGAAAGGGAAAACGAGCGCGGCTTTTGGGCTTATTATGCGGGCGGTAGGAAGAGGGTTGCGATGCGTTGTTATCCAGTTTTTGAAAGGAACAACTAGCGGTGAGGTCACAATAGCGAGGAATTTAGGGATATGTAATATTTTTCAGTTCGGCACGAAGGATTTTCTTACGCCTGAGTACCCGCAGGAAAGAATCATAAAGCGCACAAGAGAGGGGTTAGAGTTTGCTAAGAAAGTTTTATCATCAGGGGATTTCGAACTCGTTGTCCTCGATGAAATACTCACCGCATATGCGCTTGGAATAATAGGTGAAGAGGATTTGATTTCTATAGTTGACGCTAAAGCCAAAAGAACGGAGCTTGTGATGACTGGGCTTAAAGCACCGGAAAGCATTATTGAACGCGCTCAACTCATAACAGAAATGAAAAAGATAAAACACTATTTCGATAAAGGCATTAAGGCGAGAAAAGGGTTCGAATTCTGATGAGCAAAAGGGTTAGAAGAGTATTCGAGATTGGGACTATTATCTGGTGGTTTGTTATGTTGTTTTTGCTCTACAGCCGCTCAAAACACCCGACAATCAAAAACCTTCCAGAACTGAACATTGTGAACACAGGCAATATCATTAAAGAAGAGTGGCTCTCGATTTATCTTAAAGGTAGCAAAATTGGGTATACAAGCCGCTTTATTCAGAATGTCGGCAAAAACCTTCTTATTACTGAAACCTCATACCTTAGACTTCCCATAGGTGGTGTAAAAGAGGAGCTCATGCTCGAGAACACAACGGTATTAGATTCCACATTTGCGCTTAAATCAGCAAACTCAGTGATTTCGGCTTCAAACGCATCGTTTGGTGCTAATATTGTTGTTCAAGATAAAAATGTAAAATTACTTTTCACAAGCGGGCAAAGGAAGGATTCACTTGAGTTCAGGTTCGAGAAAAAACTCTACTCGCCATCATCAGTTCCCCTTATACTCGCTGCTGACAATTTCAGAAGAAGGGAATATAGTTTTCCGACATTTGACCCACTCACAGCAAAAGAAACGAGTTTCGATGTTAAAGTCCTTGGCAAAACAACGCTTAGGGAATTTAGAAGCAAGGGGGAGATTTGGGTTTTAGGGATAAGCTTTGCCGGGATGACAAGCAGGATGTACATTAGTGATGGCGGTAATGTTATTATGGAAGAGGGTCCTGGTGGGATGATAAGTTATGCTGACGATAAAAAAAACGCGCTCACATTCACGCTCGACAGGGGCATTGAAAAAGACATCCTTCTGGACTTCGCAATCACGCCCACCTCACCATCGCCAATCCCGTTTCCACGCGAACTTGTGCTTCTCGTAGTTCAGCTTTCCGGGTTTGAAAAAGGATTCTTCGATTTCAACGGAACCCACCAAAAACTCATCGAACCGGATACCCTTGTAATAT
>JBAMLU010000017.1:19104-22097 GCA_039793385.1 bacterium | reverse complement strand
TCGCAACCGAACCTGTGCCAGATTCATCATTGATAAAGCCCACTCCATTTATACAATCTGATGATATAAGGATAATCTCAAAAGCGAAGGAGATAATTTCTGGAACAGTGGATACACTTGAGATGCTAATGAAAATAAACAATTATCTTTACAGGAACATAAAAAAGGTCTACCGTGGAACATTGCCACAAGCGGTTGAGGTTCTATCGTCAATGAGAGGGGATTGCAACGAGCATTCGATTTTGTTTGTGGCGCTTGCCCGTGCACTAAAAATTCCAGCACGAATTGAGGTTGGGTTAATATACAAAGAAGGAAGGTTTTTTTATCATTCGTGGGTATCAGCATTTATGGGTGGGAGGTGGTGGTATTTTGACCCGACGCTTGGGCAGGCTCCACCTGACGCAACTCATATAAGGCTCATAACTGGAGATATAAGTAAACAAATAGCGCTTCTTCGGCTCGAGAGCCCAAAGATAAAGATTCTATCATTTATAACGCCCGCTGACACATCAAAAAATTCGCAAAACTACAGCTCTTGGCTCGCACTGAAAGGAAAGATATGGAAATTGTGAGGTTTGAAAATGTTTCTAAAAGGTTTGGCAATCTTATAGCAGTTGATAGCCTTACATTGTCTATAGGTGAGGGTGAAATATTTGGTTTTCTCGGTCCAAACGGTGCAGGTAAAACCACAACGATAAAGATGCTTGTAGGGCTTCTTGCGCCAAGCTCAGGTGATATATTCGTTGGAGGAATAAATATTAAGAAAGAGCCTGAAAAGGCAAAATCGATAATCGGTTATATTCCCGATAGCCCTTATATATATGATAAGCTTACCGGGCGAGAATTTCTTTATCTTCTTGCATCCCTTCGTTCGCTTGAGGGTAATAGTGTTTCGAGCAGGATAGAGCAACTTTTCGAATTATTTGGCGTTGGCGACTGGGGAGATAGCTACGCTGGAGAGTATTCTCATGGGATGAAGCAGAAAATAGTTATGGCAGGCGCAATCATTCACGACCCCAAACTTCTCGTTATTGATGAGCCAATGGTTGGACTTGACCCGCAAAGCCAGCGCCTTGTTAAGGACATATTCTTGCTTCTCGCTCAGCGTGGTTGCACAATATTTATGTCAACTCATACACTCGCCATCGCTGATGAAATCTGTACAAGAATAGGGATAATTCACCAGGGAAAACTCCTTGTGGTTGGCACAAAGGAAGAACTCGTTGAGAAAGCAAAAAAAGAGGGGCTTACCCTCGAGGATTATTTCCTTCAACTAACAGGCGAAAAGAGAAAAGCCTTCCTGCCAAAATAAAATTCTCTTATATTTTTTGCCCCTTTATAAATGTAAAAAAGATTTTCCCATAAAAAAGCCCAGCCCGAGCTTTCTTCTTTCTCCCACCTCATTGCAAAGAAAAGAAAATCCTTATGCCCTGTGAGATTGTAAAGCGATATTAGTTGAACTATGTGCAATCTATGGTAAAATGGGCTTGAGATATCGAATCTATTTTGTATATTCCTTTTCTTTGTCAACGAGTATCTCGACCAGAAACCTATATCATATTTAGGCAGGATGATTTTCAATGTCATCAGTCCATCGTTGTAAAGTCTAAAAGCTGTGGTATCTCTTGTGATTCTGAAAAGGTCATAGATTCCCAAAAGGGATGAGATAAATCCATTGAGCACATATGTGCCTTCGGGTTTGGTTGGATATTCCTCATAGAATCTTATCTCCGGTCTCAAAACGCCATTTTCAAAAACAGTTCTTTTGAAAGGTTCTAAAGCCAAAAATGCTGCTTT
Source organism: bacterium (assembly GCA_039793385.1). GTDB lineage: Bacteria > UBP14 > UBA6098 > JBAMLU01 > JBAMLU01 > JBAMLU01. The sequence goes on along the minus strand of JBAMLU010000017.1, from coordinate 20,300 downwards.
TATATAAGAACTATCCCCGGAAAGCTGGAATGCTTTTGCCAGAACAGAAATTCCATGTCCCTGTGAAAGCGCCGAAACCCATCCTGGGGAAAGGTTTATGTTTGTTCTTTTTATCGGGAAATTATATTTCCAGCACCCATAGCAGCTTTTGTCAACCGTTATATTTTCTTTGAGCCACTGAGCATACTGGAGGAATCTACGATACGCAAGGGAATCATTGGAGTTGTACATATATCTTTCCCACAAAAGCTGAGCAGTCCAGGTTATTTCAGCAGGATTGGGATTCTTCTCAAAAATGCACCAGGGTTCTTTTATAGCCTCTTCTGTTAATTTTATGGTAATTTCCTCAGGATATCCATAATAATGGTGCGAAAGTTTCTGCGAATGGGGATTATTAATCTCGTTCGGTCTCATTGCTGAGTAGTATCCGGCACTATGGTAGCCCATGCCCCAGAATAATAAAATTATAATAAGAAACATATTACTCACATCCTTCAATAACCAAAACCATTTCCCCTTTTCTCGGGTTATTTTCCAGATTATCGAGTATTTCGCTTATTGTTCCTCTTAATGTTTCCTCATGCAACTTTGTTAATTCGCGTGAGAGTGAGGCTTTTCTATTGCCTAAAATCTCGAGGCAATCGGCAAGTGTTTTGACTATCCTTTTGGGTGACTCGTAGAAAACGAGCGTATGCGGGATATATTTGAGTTCTCTTAAAATTTTCCTTCTTCTTTTGGGATGTGCGGGTAGGAAGCCGTAGAAAAGAAAGGGATGAACATTAAGTCCGGAAAGAATAAGTGCTGGGATAAAAGCAACCGGTCCGGGAAGAACCTCAACCTTGAAACCATTATCTATAGCGGATTTAACAACAAGAGCGCCTGGGTCAGATATCGCTGGGGTACCTGACTCCGATATAATCGATAGTTTCATCCCCTCTGAAATCTTCTCCATCACGAAAGGAATCATCCTCTTTTCCTTTTGCGCATACAGGCTTATAATCGGAGCATTAAACCCGTAAGTATTTTTTAAAATTGCCGCCGACCGAGTATCCTCAGCAAGAATTATGTCGGATTCCAAAAGTACGCGCTTAGCCCTCAATGTTATATCCTCAAGATTGCCAATAGGTGTTGGAACAATATAAAGGATTCCGCTACAGGTTGAGCCTATCGATTGAGTTATGAGCCTTTTCGAATTC
>JBAMLU010000017.1:0-19094 GCA_039793385.1 bacterium | reverse complement strand
CCTGCAATTCTTTTTTAGACAATTTCAACTTCTTCTTCTTTATCCCCTCAGCATGCTCGAAAACTTCATACTTGAGCCCCAATATCTCAGAGACCCGTTTGATCGCATCTGTACCAATATCCTTCTCGCCTTTGAGATAAAGAATCCCTTTACCAATAGCATTTAATGAGTTATATGACCTCACAATAGCAGCAACAATAGGTTCCCTTTTCCCATGAGAATAGAGATATATTCTTCTCAAATGCATCGTCTTTTCCTTTAACTCTCGCTCACACTGGAGCCGGAGTTGCTCAAGAGGAATCTCGATATTCTCAAGTATTGGCTCACCATAGATAAGTTTGCCCGTTTCTTTTATATCAAGAAATTCGAGTGGGAAAGTATCGAGCGAACGATTTATGTATTCTTTTGTCATTATCACCACATTGAGCTTGAGTTTCCTCATCTCCTTCAGTTTGTTCCAGAATTTTCGGCAAATTTCGTTCCTATATTCCTTAACCACCGCAAGCACATTAATATCAGAAACTCCCTCAATATATTCACCTCGCGCCACACCACCATAAAGAACAAGCGAAAGGAGATTATCACCGAGCAGAGATAGAATAAGTCTTTCAACCTGTTTTACTTTTTCTCCTGACATATTACCCTAACAATAAATATAAAGGTTTCAGACAAAAAGCAAAAAGGAAATTTAATCAACAAACTGTTTACAACAAAGAGAAATTTTATTAATTAATAATATGTTGAGCTCGCTTGTTATAAGTGAAAGCGAAAGCGAAACGGAAAGAATTGGGTATGAATTTGGGAAGATGGTTGGAGTTGGTGATGTTGTGTTTCTTTATGGACCGCTTGGAGCAGGGAAAACCACATTCTTACGAGGAATGGCACGAGCGCTTGGTTTTGATGATGTTTTCAGTCCGAGCTTTGTTATAATAAGTATCTATCCTACTAATCCGCCGCTTTATCATATCGACCTTTACAGGATACAGGGCGAAAACGAGCTAAAAGAACTTGGGCTTGAGGAGATATTAGGTGAGGATTGTATTGCGGTTGTCGAATGGGCAGAGAAGCTTTCGGGAATTTATAAAGGCAAAAGAGCTGAAGTCTACATTGCCCCGCTTGGCGAAACGGAAAGGGAAATAAGGATCGAATGGGTAGAAAAATCAGTTTAATATTCTTATTTTTCATTGCGTCGATATTCATTTCTGCCAGGTACTGGGTATTTTTCGAAGAAAAGGGGTATTATAATAAATCTGCTCTTGATGATATTTACCGTGCACTTCCTGAGCGGACAAGAAACCGCCGTGCAAAAGCTGGGATTATATCTGCGACAGAGTTAGACCTTCCCTTGAAAGAGGAATATATTCATTCGGTTGAAAGGATTGGTGCAAGATTCATATTGAGTTCGAAATGGTTAAACGGGGCTGTGTTCGAATTTTCGGATAATGTTAAATTTGGCGAGATTTTGCGGCTACCTTTTGTTCGTGAGGTTCGTCCGGTTGCGGTTTACCGAAGGCGAGCTCCTGAAATCCTTGCTCCACCACCAACATATGCCGATACTTTCTATGGATATTCAACATTGCCCATTTACCAGCTCGAAATAAACAGGATGCATAGGATTGGGTTCAATGGTGAAGGTGTAAGGATATGCTTGTTAGATACAGGGGCGCGCCTTACGCACAGGGCATTCGATAGCCTTCAGGTTGTTGCGACTTGGGATTTCATAAACAATGACCCGGATATCTCGTATGACCCGACACAGGATTATCCTGAGCAACCGTATCACGGCACATATACGCTTGGTGTAATAGGTGGATACCTTCCGGGGACACTTGTTGGGGTTGCCTATAAAGCAGAATTCCTGCTTGCAAAAACGGAGATAGTTCAGGAGGAGATAAGGGTAGAGGAGAGTTATTGGGTTAGAGGGCTTGAGTGGGCTGAATCACTTGGAGTTGATATTGTTTCGAGTTCGTTGGGGTATACGGAGTGGTATTCTCGTGAGGATGTTAACGGGCGGACAGCGATAACCACAAGGGCAGCAAACATAGCAGCATCACTTGGTGTACTTGTTGTGACATCGGCTGGTAATGAAAGGGGCACGGCATGGAATTACATTATAGTTCCTGCTGATGCTGAAAGTGTGATAAGTGTTGGAGCAGTTGATAGATTTGGTGCAGTTACGCCTTTTTCATCGCCGGGACCAACTTATGATGGAAGAATAAAGCCTGAACTTGTCGCTCTTGGGTCAGCTGTTCCGACGAGCTCGCCAACTGATTCGACTGGAATAATAGCCATATCCGGAACATCAATGTCCACGCCACTTGTTGCCGGCGCTTGTGCACTTCTGCTTCAGGCAATCCCTTCCCTTACTCCAATGCAACTAAAAGAAATACTCCTTTCGTTTGCCGACCAATTCTTCGAACCCGACACTAACGCAGGTTGGGGAATTCCTAGCCCTTTTCTATCATATACTACACTACCAACCTTATACTTATACCTTTATGACGCCGAAACCCTTATGCCACTCGATACTACAAGATTCCTACTCCAAACCGCCGATACCTCCTGCACACTTTATACAAACGGAAGAGGTATATGCCGTTATTATCCTTCTTTAAGTGGAGAATACAGGCTCATAATAGAACTTTCGCCCAATAGATTTTTCACTTACAAATTCAATGCCCGTGGTAGCGGGAAGGAGGTTATAAGAATACCTGTAAACCGACGATTTGAGGAAAGCATTCGGGTTTATCCAAATCCGTTTGCCGACAGTTGCACTATAATTTTAGAGCGCCCTTCTAAAGGCAGATTACTTGTCTATTCTCCATCAGGAACAATTCTATATGAAAAAGAATTCCAATCGCCATACAGTTGGAAAGGAACAAACCTTAACGGCAAAAAACTTCCCGCAGGAGTTTATATAATCGTTATAAGTTCTGAAGGTGAAAAGTATGTAAAAAGGGTTGGGATATTGAGATGAGTCGGTTTTTGGGGATAGACTATGGAAGGAGACGGGTGGGGCTCGCTATAAGCGATTCTTGTGGGAGAATCGCTATGCCACTTGAAACTATAAGGATATCATCAATTGATGAACTTGTAAATGTCGTAGCAGGTATTGTTAGGGAGCGAGGGGTTGGCGAGATAATTATTGGGAATCCTTTGCGAACAGACACGGGTGAGGAGTCAGAAATTTCTGGTGATGTTTTTGTTTTGAAGGAGAAGTTAGAGAAGGCACTGAGCTTAAAAGTTCATCTTCTTCCCGAATGGTTAACATCTGTTGAGGCTGAAAAGATTCTAAAAAGACATAAATCCAGGCATCTCAAGCGGAAAGGTCTTATCGACAAACTCAGTGCTGCAATAATCCTTCAAACATTCTTAGAAATGCGATGGCAAAAGCTAAAGGGATAGCAATAGTTATCTTACAAGGGCTAATATTGGCGTTTCTCTATTTTATTCAAGTGATTCCAATGAAACTCAGACCATCAAAGGATTTTCTCTCCTTCTTATACTTCCTTCTCTCTATTCTTCTTTTTTGGGCAGGGCTTTCAATTTATTATCCACCGCCTTACCAAAAGCTTCAAAAAGCCGTGAGAATTAGTGTATTGCGAGGAAAATCTTTAGCCCAGCTTGCAACTGAATTGTCTCAAAATGGAATCATACTTTTCAAGAGTGATTTCTTACTTTGCTCAAGAATAACCGGATTGGATAGGAAAATCAAAGCTGGAAGATATGTTTTCAATTACCGAGTCCCAGCGCTTGTTGCGATAAAGGAGCTTGCAAAAGGTGGAGCAATCTCGGTCGATATAACCATTCCTGAGGGTTACAATATATTCGAGATTGCAAGGGTATTAAAGGATTCTTTGGGAATTGATTCTGTTAGATTTGTAGAAGTGGCTGAGGATTCGGCGTTTATGGATTCAATCGGGATACCATCAACAAAAGCCGAGGGTTTTCTTTTCCCCGATACATATAATTTCACTCCCGATATGAGCGAGCGTGAGATAATTTTGCGAATGTTCAAGCGGTTCAAGGAGGTTGTGCCTGAGGGATATTATATGAGGGCTTGCAGTCTCGGGCTTACTTTTACACAGGCAATAACCATTGCATCTATAATCGAAAAAGAGGGGAAACACAAGGAAGAGCTACCGAATATATCTGCTGTTTATCACAATCGATTAAGATTAGGAATGAGGCTTCAAGCAGACCCGACAGTTCTTTACGGGATAAGGGTTTTCAACAGGGCACCGACATATGCTGATCTCGAAAGCAATTCACCATATAATACATACAAATATCCCGGTCTTCCGCCCAGCCCAATATGCAATCCTGGGCTTGAGGCTATAAAAGCAGCGCTATATCCGGAGAAAAACGATTACTTATACTTTGTTCTTGGTGAGGGTGGAAAGCATATATTTTCGGATAATATTGAGGAACACACGAAAAATGTTATAAAATTAAGGCGAATGAACAAGAATTAACTAATAATGGATGCGAGCACTATAGAGAGGAATTTTGTTTTATGTGTATCTGCTCTTGATGTTAGGACGATTGGTGCGCTTGCGCCGGCAACTATAGCAGCGCACCTGGCGCCAGCGAATTCATTTAGGCATTTATAAAGAGCATTGCCACACTCTATATTTGGACATAATATAACATCAGCATTACCCGCAACCTTACTCTTTATCCCTTTAATTCTAACACTTTCCTCAGATATAGCATTATCAAATGCAAGTGGACCATCAACTATGCAGTTCTTTATCTGCCCTCGCTCAGCCATCTTCGATAGTATAGCACCATCCTCAGTTGACGGCATCTTGCCTGGATTTACCCGTTCAACAGCGGAGAGCACCGCAATAAGAGGCTTCTCGTAACCGAGTTTCAGCATAATTTCGACTGCATTTTCTATTATCTTAACTTTCTCATCAAGGCTGGGCGCAATATTTATCGCGACATCTGTAAGAGCGAGCATCTTATGGTAAGCTGGAATCTCAAAAAATGCAAAATGTGAGAGGAATCTCCCCTGAACAAGCCCTTTATCTTTGTCAAGCACAGCTTTAAGAAATGTGCTCGAATGGATAAGTCCTTTCATAAGAATATCGGCTTTCTTCTCACGAACAAGCGCAATTGACCGACGCAAAGCCTCTTCTCTATCGCCTTCGTCAACAATTTCGTAATCTGAAAGATCGATATTGTTCCTTTTAGCGATCTCCTCAACCGCCTTAACATTTCCCACAAGAATCCCTTTTACCCCGATATTTTTTCTCGCTTCCTCAAGAGCTAAAAGAACTTCCTCCTCAATATCGGCGACAGCGACAAATTTCTTTTTCCCCTTTTTAGCAAGAGAGATAAGTTCATCAAAGGTTTTCATATTTCCTCCGGTGGATTGTAAGTTTTAGCTTTTTCCTCGCCTCGCAGAACCCTTAACGCCCCGAGCGCTAATGCCTCCATCTCTCGTTCTCCTGGGATAACTGTAATAGGGGCAATAAAGCTGACCCTTTTAATGATTTTCGATATAAATTCCTCACTATAAGCGATTCCACCGGTGAGGACAATCTGGTCAATATTCCCTTCAAGAACGGTTGCCATACCGCCTATCTCCTTAGCAACCTGATATGCCATAGCCTCAAAAACGAGCTCAGCCTGTTTGTTACCGTTTTTTATCATTTCTATTACTTTTCGAACATCATTAACACCGAGATATGCCACTAATCCGCCCTTTCCTCGTATCATAGATATAATCTCATCATATGAATATTTTCCGGAGAAGCAAAGCCTTACAAGGTCTCCTACAGGAAGTCCGCCTGATCTTTCTGGTGCAAAAGGACCATCACCATCAAGAGCATTATTAACATCAATCACCCGCCCCTTTTTATGGGCAGCAACAGATATTCCGCCACCAAGATGAGCAACAATAAGGTTTAAATCCTCATACCTTTTTCTAAAAAGATCAGCAACCTTACGCGCAACAGCCTTGTGATTTAGGGCGTGGAAGATTGACCGCCTTTTAATAAGCGGGCAGCCGGATATTCGCGCAACATCCTCAAACTCATCAACAATAACAGGGTCCACAATGAATGCAGGGATATTGACCTTATCCGCTATAGCCCTTGCTATAAGTCCGCCAAGATTTGATGCATGCTCGCCTTGAATTCCGAGCTTTAGATGTTCACACATCTTATCGTTAACCTCATATGTTCCGCTCTCAAGAGGATAAAGGAGCCCACCCCGTCCAACAACAGCATTAAAATCGGTTATATTCCAATTCCTTTCTTCTAATGCTTTTAGCACTGTATTCATCCGGAATTCGTACTGGCTGCTTATATCCGGATATGGTGCGAGCTCATCTTTCGTATGAAAAATATTTTCCAAAAAAACCTCACTCTCATCATCATAAACAGCAAACTTTGTAGATGTTGACCCGGGATTTATGACTAAAATCTTATAACCCATAATGCTACCCCCTAAAACTTTTCTCCTATTCTATTATTTATACTCCTTTGGATTTTCCTCACCTTTGAGAACTCTAAGCGCACCGAGAGCAAGCCCGAGCATTTCATCCTCACCCGGATAAACTTCAACAGGTGCTATGAATTCTACTCTTCTTTTTATCTCTTTAACGACAAGAGTTGAGTGAGCAATTCCTCCAGTTATAAGAATAGCATCAACTTTTCCTTCAAGCACAGCCGCCATAGCACCGATTTCCTTTGAAATCTGGTATGCCATTGCCGAAAGATAAAATAGTGCCTCATTATCACCGTTTTGCGCTCGTGTTTGAAGTTCGAGGACATTGTCGGTACCGGTGTAACTTAGGAGCCCACCCTGAGTGTGCACATATTTTAAAATCTCCTCCTCGGTAAATCTTCCAGAATAGCACAGCTTGATTAGCCCAGTGAGCGGCAGGGTCCCTGTTCTCTGTGGAGAAAAAGGACCCTCATCATTAGCATTATTGACATCTATCATCCGCCCTTTTCTATGCGCTGTAACAGATATTCCTGTGCCAAGATGAACGACGATGAGATTCAATTCATCATATCTTCTTTTGATTTCTTTTGCGAATCTCTTGGCAATCATCTTAATATTCAAGGCGTGAGAGAGGCTTATTCTTGGCAATTCTTTGAGCCCGGAGAGCCGTGCTACAGGGTCAAACTCATCAACCGAAACGGGATCGACCACGAATGCTGGGATATTAAGTGGACGAGCAATTTTATTGGCGATGAGTGCACCTAAATTTGATGGGTGGTCAGCCTGTGTTCGTCCTGATTGAATATCGTTTATCATCGTTTCATTGACCCTGTATGTGCCGCTTTCCAATGGCTTAAATGGACCTCCTCGCCCAACAACAGCAGAAAGCTTACCAAGTTCAACTTCTTTATCCTCAAGAAATTTTCTTATAACTGATACGCGAAAATCGAGCTGTGAAAGCGTGTTGGGGAATCTTTTCAATTCATCGTGGCTATGCCTTATATTTTCCGAAAATATAACCCTTTCATCATCAAACAATGCTACCTTTGTTGAACCTCCTCCTGGATTTACGACAAGTATCAAATAACTCATCACATTAATAAAACAAAATCTTTCTTTATGTCAACATCGATTTAATGTATTAAATATACGGATTGTTTGCTGTTGACAAAGTATGTATTTAAATTATTATTTAAGATAAGGGGCTGTAGCTCAGTTGGAAGAGCGCTGGAATCGCACTCCAGAGGTGGCGGGTTCAAATCCCGTCAGCTCCAGATTAATCTTTTGGGAAAATCATCTTTGCTGTTGTGCCTTTTAATTTTGAGCTTGTTATTTCTATGCGCCCGTTGTGAAGCTTTAATATTTTTTCTAAGATTGGAAGTCCCATTCCGGGTCTACCCCAGTTGGAGCTTAACGGTTTAAGCGCCTCATTAAGCTTATCCCCTTCAATTCCCTCGCCTGTATCTACCACTGAGATTACTATTTCTTTCTCCTTCTCTTGAGCCCTTATGAATATTTCGCCGCGGTTTCTTGTTGCGTAGCAGGCGTTTTTCAGAATTTCCAGTAATGCTCTTCGAAAAAGTTCCTTATCAGCTTTTAGCACCATGCCACTCTCAATTTCGACCGAGATTTTCACCTTGCAACCGCTATCGAGTTTTTCTATACTTTCGATAACCTCTCGCTGAATTTCTAACTCCTCGAGCTTTGGGGGTTGAATAAGGGCATAAAATTCAACGGATTCCATCGTTTCCTGAATAGACTTAGCCCTTTGCGAAATAGTCTTAAGCAGTTGAATGAGCTCTTTTTCCTTTGCTTTCTTACAAGCTTCCTCAGCAAATCTCGAAAGAACCGCGCCCGAATCCGAAAACTTTCTCGCTATTCCAGCAAGCACAGAACTTAATCCCTCCTCGCCAACACCAATAAATTCCTCGGATAACCCACACCCTACGCCACAATAATCCTTGCTATCTACAGGATAAAAAATGAATGTGAACCTTTTCCCGCTCACCGGAGAAAAAATCAAAACGCTCGTTTTTTCCCTCGATTTTAATGACAAGATGATCTTGGATTGTGATGGATCTTTAATCCCTTCAACTATTTCGTTTATCTTTTTTGTGTTATTTTCGAAATTCTCCTTGAATGCTTTGTTTGATTCAAATGTTCCATCCTGATAGATAAAAACAAAAGGTAGCTGAATAGCATCAATAGCGGATTTCATATTATCACTTATCCGCTTGAGTTCAGAAAGAATTTGCGCTAAATCATTAACGCCACGACCAATTGAGCCTATCTCATCAGCGCTCAAAGGGAAAAACCTGCTTTCAAACTTCCCGTTATTCAATCCGCGTATAGTTTCCTCAACCCGTTTCAATCTTCGCGAAAGGGAGTCCGAAAGCGCAATAGAAACTATGAGCATCGAAAGGAGTGCGAGAAGATAAAGCATTATGAAATCTCTTTTTGTGTTTTTAACGAAAGTTTTAACTACTGTTTGAGGGATAGCAAGAACTACTATCTCTTTGCCGTTTTTCATCGAGAAATACGATGCATATGGGGTTTTGAAAATCCTTATGGCATCAGGCAGTGGAAGGAGTCCGAACGAGGCTTTTCGTGCAAATGCGAACTGAAAAAGGAGTTCGTTTGGGGGTTCGTTACCGGTGTTTCTTGAATCCACAACCCTCCAGAAACCCTCAACTTCGCGAAGATGATATATTGCGTAAGGTAGCTCGAGCTCACTTATGGAGATAGTCGTATCCATTAATGCTGCATAAAAAAGCACCTGCGAAACGGATTGAAGTTCACCTTTTAGATCCTCCTCGTGGATATCATAAAGATGTTCCAGTAATACCCCACCACTTATAGAGAATATTAATGTTGTTATGAGCACAAGTGTAAAAGGGAATTTTAACCTTAACGGAATGTCCTTGAAAAGCTCCATATATCCCTTGAATTAAAATAGGAGGAAATATTATTAAGTCAACAAAAATAGTATTTTATGAGTAGTTCCGTTATAAATCAATTCCTCTTACAAGGGCACCAAAGCGGGTCCTTAAAAGCTCGATAACCTTTTGATGAATTGAGTTTATCTCATCATCAGTGAGTGTTCGTCTGGGGCATTGATATTCTATGGCTAAAGTCAAATTCCTTTTTCCTTGAGGAATCTGTTTCCCCTCGAAAAGATCAAAAAGAACAACATCAACAATATACTCCGACACCCCTTTTATAGCCCTCAAGATATTTGATGCTGGTGTGCTTTTATCCACAACAAAAGAAACATCACGCCTTGATGTTGGGATCCGTTCAAATTCCTTGAATATTCGTTTTGGAATATACCTGAAAATTACAAACGGGAGCTCAGCAATATAAACGGGGGTCTTGAGCTCGAACCTCTCCATTATCTCCTCTGTAATCTTCCCACAATATCCTCTCGTCTCGCCATGCTTTACAACTATTGATTCATCTGGCACAAAATAAGATGGTTTCACATCATTCTGTATAAACTCGACCTCATCAATCCCGAGAAAATTGAACAGATTCTCAACAACACCTTTAATATCGAATATATCGACCAATGCTTTTCCCCATCCCCATGAAAAGGGCATTCTTAACCCCGAGCTCCCGATAATGAGATAATGTGGTTCCTCGTATTCAAGTCCTCGATGTCGATAAACAGAGGCGATTTCAAATAAACGACAATTAAGCTTTTTGTGTCTATGATTTTGTGAGAATACCCTGAGAATTGATGGCACAAGTGTAGGACGGAGGAAAGCGAAATCGAGGCTTATCGGATTAATAATGCGAACTAAATTTTCAACCCTTTCAAATGGTGAAAAATCTGTTTCAGAGCCGAAAGGATTGGTCACGACCTCGAAGAAGCCCATACTTGCGAGGTGTTGAGCTATTTTCCTTTTAAAGAAGTAATCTGTTGTACTTCGGTTGGGTGGAAGTCCGCTAAGTCTCATATTGGGGCGAATCCTGCCATATCCGTTTAACCTCCCAACCTCCTCAACAAGATCGACTTCATCCTTAAGATCATGCCTGAATGTCGGCACCTCATAAAGAATTGCCTTGTTGCTTCCGCTCTTGCGAACAAGACCAAGTCCAACAAGAAACCTGTTAGCCCTCTCCATATCTAATTTTATTCCGAGAACCTTCTGAATTGTCTCCTTTTTAAGCCTTATAAATCTGGGCTTAAATTCCTCCGCCTTAACATCAATAATCCCTTTGAGAACCTGCCCGCCTGTAAGAAGAGCAATAAGATAAGCAGCCCTATCACAAGCAAATGGGACCATATTTGGGTCAGCGCCACGCTCAAAACGCACAGATGAGCCAGTAACCACCTGAAGTTTCCTTGAGGCTCTTCTTATAAACCGCGGATTAAAATAAGCGGACTCGAGTATTATCTCTCTCGTTCTTTCGCTTATGCCAGAGTTCTCACCACCAATAACTCCACCAATAGCCACAGGCATATCTCCATTAGTTATAAGAACGACACCATCAGGAAGAATATATTCCTTTTCATCGAGCGCCTTTATTTTCTCGCCCGCAGTTGAACTTCTTATAACTATCTTATTCGAGTTAAGTTTATATTTATCGAATGCATGAAGAGGATGTCCGAGTTCTAACATAACATAGTTCGTGACATCGACAGCGTTATTGATTGGCCTTATCCCGGCGAAGAACAATCTAAGCCTCATCTTTAAAGGAGAGTCCCCGATTTTAACACCCCGTATATACCGGCAGGCATATCTCGGGCAACCATCAGTATCCTCAATCTCTACCGAAAAATTATCCTCAATCTTCTCCTCAACCTCTTCAATTTCGAATTCGGGTTTCCTAAAAGGAAGTCCCAGAAGCGCCGATAGCTCCCTTGCAATACCAATATGACTTAAGCAGTCGGGGCGGTTTGGTGTAATCTCAACCTCGAATATTACATCATCAAAATCCGGAAGAGCAAGAAGATGTGTCCCCGGTTCAAAAATCTTATCAATCTCAAGTGCTCTTGAAAAGCTACTCAAACCCAACTCCTTTTCATCCATTATAAATCCATCTTTAGAAAATGCGTAAAGTTTCCCTTTTTCAAGGGGTAAATCCGTATTAATAATTATCTCACTTTTCCCATCAAATATTTTTACTCCGCCATCATCAAGTTTATCCACAACAATAACCGCAATCCCCTTAGCAAAAAACATTGAACTTCTTTCAATCTTCTCAACCTCTGTTCCGCTCATCGTGAGGTAATCGGCTATCTTTTCTGGTTTCAAATCTACTTGAATAAAATCCTTAAGCCAATTGTAGCTAATTCTCATAATTAAACGCCTCTAAACTGTGATAGAAATCGTAAGTCATTTTCATAAAAGAGGCGAATATCATCGATGCCGAACAGGAGCATAGCAATTCTTTCAATACCCATACCGAAGGCGTATCCTCTCCATTTTTCAGGCTCGTATCCGACATTTTTAAACACATCGTTTTGAACCATACCAGCCCCGGAAATTTCTATCCAGCCGGTATTTTTACATATCCTACAACCTCTACCGTTGCAGAATATACAGGAGAAATCGTATTCAACGGATGGTTCAGTGAAAGGGAAGAAATGCGGGCGGAAACGGACCTTAACATTTATACTGAGCAGTTCACGGGCAAACACAGTGAGCACCCCTTTAAGGTCGGCAAGCGAGACATCCTCATCGACATAAAGTCCCTCAACCTGGTGGAAGCAGATGAAATGCGTAGCATCAATGGCATCACGGCGGAAACATTTGCCTGGCGCTATAATTCGCACCGGTGGCCTTTGTGTGCTCATAACACGAATCTGCACTGGTGAGGTATGTGTTCGAAGTAGATAACTGCTTTTTTCAAGGTAGAATGTGTCCTGAATATCTCTTGCTGGATGGTCCTCAGGGGTATTTAGTGCGTCAAAATTATAATATTCGGTCTCTATCTCCGGGCCAGACGCAATCTCAAACCCCATGCCTGTGAATATCTCGACAACCCTGTCAATAACGATATTTATCGGGTGTAACCCGCCGATATAATGGGTTCGACCGGGTAGGGTTAGGTCAAGCTCCTTTGAGCCTGAAATGGTTTTAAGTTCACCGAGTTTCTTTTCAATGAGGATATTCGCCTTTTCTTTTAGTTCGTTTATTCTTTTCCCATAAAGTGGGCGTTCATTAGGTGGAAGCTTTCCGAGGGTATGAAGGAGCTTTGTTATTTCGCCCTTTTTACCGAGATATTTAATCCTGATTACATTTACATCGTCCGCAGTCCGTGCGTTTTGAATTGCAAGCTCAAGTTCAGTTTCTATTCGGTCAAGCTGTGAAAGCATAAACCCTTACTTTTTCAATGAACAACCATTAGCTTAAAAAATCTATAATTAACTTATCTGAAGGGCTTCTTTTGCTATTTTTACGAGTTCCTCGAACTCTCCAGGCGAGTTCATCGCCATATCAGCGAGAATCTTTCTATTGAGTTCGACATTGGCTTTTTTGAGTCCAGCGATGAACTTTGAGTAATGCAAGCCGAACATCCTTGTTGCAGCGTTAATACGCATAATCCAAAGCGCACGGAAATCCCTTTTCCTTCTTTTTCTGTCCCTATATTCAAAAGTCCATGCCCTCTCGACTACCTCACGAGCAGTCCTGTAAAGCCTGTGTCTTCCCCCAAAATATCCCTTAGCAAGTTTAACATATTTTCGTCTTCTTCTATGTGATGGCACATTTCCGGTTGCTCTCGACATAATTAATCCTCCTATTTGAGTTTCCCGAGCATTCTTTTAACCCTTTTTTTGTCGGCGCCGGAAACCGTTGTCGGTTTAGAAAGTTCCATTTTACGCCTTGTGCTTTTTTTCCTTTGCATATGGCTATGTGCAGCCCTTTTACGCAAAATCTTGCCAGTTGCTGTTATCTTAAAACGCTTCTTTGCTGATTTCCTTGTTTTCAGCTTTGGCATCTCTACTCCTTTATATTTTCCTTAACTTCTCTAACTGATTTTTTATTTTCGCCCTTTGAGGGTGTGATAACCACAGATATCGTTCTGCCGATAAGGCGCGGCTCATTCACGGGCTTACCTATATCAGCAACATCGTTTATTACCTTCCCCATAACCTCAAATCCCTTTTCGCTGTGAACAATCTCACGCCCCTTGAACAAAACCACTACCTTAACCTTATCACCATCCTCAAGAAATTCCCTTATATGTTTTACCTTGTATGAGTAATCATGCTCGGATATCTTGACGGAGAACCTTATCTCTTTGAGCTGCGATGCCATCTTTTTTCTCTGTTGTTTCTCCTTTTTAGCAAGTTGATAGAGGAATTTTCCGAAGTCGATTATCTTGCATACGGGCGGATTAGCCTCAGGTGCTATTTCAACAAGGTCAAGCCCTGCCTCTCTTGCAAGCCTTAATGCTTCTTCAGGTATCATTATTCCTATTTGTCTGCCTTCCTCATTCAATACCCTCACCTGCGGGGACTTTATTCTTTCATTTACTCTAAATTTTTCCCTTAACAAATCTCTCCCGTCACCCCTGTACAATTTTGTTCTCCTTTTTCAGAAGTTCAACAAGCTCGCTGTAAGTGAAACTCCCTATCATACCTGCTTTGTGTTTTCTCAAAGCGAGCTTATTTTCATCAACCTCTTTCTTCCCTATAACAACCATATATGGGATTTTTTTCATTTCAGCATCCCTTATTTTTGCGTTCATCTTTTCATTGCTTCCGTAGAGCTCAACCCTGAATCCATCATATATAAGGCGGTCATTTATTCGTTTTGCATGCTCAAACTCATCATCAGTTATAGGGATTATAGCCACCTGAACGGGTGCGAGCCAGAAGGGGAAAGCTCCGCCATAGTATTCGAGAAGTACTCCCAAAAACCTCTCGAGTGAGCCCAAAAGTGCTCGATGAATCATAATTGGACGCTTAGCTGTGCCATCTGAATCCATATATTTCAGGTCAAATCTCTCAGGAATATTAAAATCAACCTGTATTGTAGAGCACTGCCAGATCCTTCCAAGAGCGTCCTTTATATTAACATCGATCTTTGGTCCGTAGAATGCGCCGGCACCAATATCAATCACATAATTTATATTCTTCTTATCAAGTGCGTTTTTAAGCGCTTCGGTTGCAAGGTCCCAGTTATCTATTACTCCAACGAATTTCTCCGGCCTTGTTGAAAGATGAACCTCAAACTCATTAAATCCGAAACTGCTTAGCATAAAGAATGTGAAATCTATAAGCTCCTCAACCTCAGCCTGAAGTTCTTGTGGGCGGCAGAATATATGAGCATCATCCTGAGTGAACCCTCTAACCCGCATAAATCCATGCAAAACTCCAGACCGTTCATATCTGTAAACTGTGCCAAGTTCTGCCCATCTTATCGGAAATTCTTTGTAACTGTGAAGTTTCTTTTTAAAGATAATTATGTGGAAGGGGCAGTTCATCGGTTTCAGCTGGTAGGGTGCACCTTCAATCTCCATTGCAGGGAACATATTCTCGGCATAGAAACTTGCATGACCACTTATTTCCCACAATCGGGCCCGTGCTATGTGTGGTGTATAAAGAAGCTGGTAGCCTCTTTTTAGATGCTCATCTTTCCAGAAATCCTCGATTATTTTTCTCACGATTGCGCCCTTGGGATACCACAAAACAAGCCCCGGACCTATATCATCATCAAACCCCAAAAGTTCTAACTCCTTACTTAATCGCCTATGGTCCCTTCTCTCCGCCTCCTCAAGCTTCATAATATATTCCTTTAGCTCGTTCTCGCTCGGGAATGATATTCCGTAGATTCGCTGTAACATAGGATTCTTCTCGTTCCCACACCAATATGCTCCTGCTATAGATAGAAGTTTAAAAGCTTTTATATATCCTGTTGATGGTATATGTGGACCACGACATAGATCTTTAAATCCACCCTGCGTGTATATTGAAACTTTATCCCCCTCTATCTCCTCTATAAGCTCAAGCTTGTAAGGTTCGTCTTTAAATATCGTTCGAGCTTCATCCTTGGTTATTTCCTTCCGCATAAACGGAAGATTCTCACTTATTATTTGTTTCATTCTTTTTTCTATTTTTTCAAGGTCCTCGGGTTTAAATGGCGCAGGTGGGTCAAAATCGTAGTAAAAGCCATTTTCTATAGATGGTCCAATTGCTATTTTTGTGCCAGGGAAAAGCTCTTTTACCGCTTGAGCCATTATGTGAGCAGTTGAGTGCCAATATACGCTTTTACCCTCAATATCGTCGAAAGTTATAAACCTAATAAGACCGTCATGTGATGGTGTTGCGGAAAGGTCAACAATTTCGTCATCAATCTTCGCACAAACAACCTTCTTGCGAACGCTTTGCGGAAGATATTCGAGAAGGTCTTTTAACGGTTTTCCGTATGGAACCTCAACAATAGAACCATCCGGGAATCTCAGATTTGCCATAAACTTGCTCCCTTTAAGCATATAGAATAAAGAAAATTTACCTTATTGTCAAGCGAGTATTTAAAATTTTTCCAGAAAAAAAGGAGTTTTCCTCAGAGTTTGATAAGTGAGAACATATTGTAATTTTTGAGCTTTTCCCTTCCGTTGAGATATGTAAGTTCAATAAGCACAGCGATTTCGAATACGCTAGCGCCGAGATGTTCGATAAGTTTTGCTGAAGCTTCAAGTGAGCCCCCAGTAGCCACAACATCATCAAAAAGAAGCACAACATCGCCTGGTTTTAAAGCGTCCTTGTGAATCTCTATCGTTGCGGTTCCATATTCGAGTTCGTAGTCCATTTTAACCGTTTCCCACGGAAGTTTTCCAGCCTTCCTTATGGGCACGAATCCCACCCCAAGCCTATCAGCAATAGCCCCTCCAAAGATAAATCCTCTCGACTCAATTGCTACAACCGCGTTAATACCTTTATCCTCATATCGCTTCTGAAACTCATCCAGCACCGATTTAAATCCCACAGGGTCTCTCAATAGCGGTGTTATATCCCTGAATATAATACCTTTACTTGGAAAGTCAGGTATATCCCTTATATATCTTCTGTAATCCATTTTCCCTTCCCTTAAAAAGCTATTGTGAAATTGGTGTATTCGCCTTTAAAAGGTTTCCATTCAAGTTTGATGTTTCTGACGAAAGCGGCTGAAGGACCATCATAGAGCAATTCTAAAAACTCCTCGAGCTTTTCCCTTTCACCCTCAGCAAAAACCTCAACAGAGCCATCATCAAGGTTTCTCACAAATCCTTTAATCCCGAGCCTATTTGCGTGTCTTATAGCAAAGAATCTATACCCCACCCCTTGAACCTCACCCTCAACTATACAGTGAAATGCTGCTTTGTTCATAAGAGATGCTCAAACAAAAGGTCAACAGCTTCCTCAGGTGTTGATGCCTGAACAACGCCTGGTATTCCCCAGCTTTCCAAACCGACAACCCTTTTGCCAAGTTGAATAGCATAACCAATTTCAGTAAGTGTGCCATAAGCACCATCAACAGCCACAAATGCATCACATGTGCAGGCGATAATAAAATTCCTTGCTATATCAATTCCTGTTGCAATGGGTATGTCAATATATTCGTTTGCATCCCTCTTGTTTTTAGTGGGGATAATCCCAATAGTAAGTCCACCCTTTAATTTAGCGCCACGAGCCGCCGATTCCATAACACCGCTCATTCCACCGCAAACAAGTATGCCACCTTTCTCGGCAATGAGTTCACCAACACGCTCGGCAATCTTAAGGATGTGCCCCTTTGCATTAGAACCACCAATGACTCCAATAAAAGGTTTACCCATCATCATACCTAACTCGGGGCGGGGAGATTTGAACTCCCGACCTTGCGGTCCCGAACCGCACGCGCTAAACCAACTGCGCCACGCCCCGTTTTTATTAATCTATCACTTTTAATTATATTGTCAATAGATTTAAACTACAGGTTTTCGTATTGACTTTTCAACTCACCTCAATTAATATATGTATGTTTGAGAATGTTAGAACAAAAGGAAGGGAGTATTTATGGCAAAAGTTGGTAAGTATGAGCTTCCGGATGAACTTTATTATCACAAGGAGTATGTTTGGGTTCGAGTTGAGGGTGATATAGCTGTTTGTGGGCTTACCGACCATTACCAGGATGTTGCGGGGGCTATAGCTTTCGTTGACCTTCCTGAGGTTGGTGAGGAGGTTACGAAAGACGAGCGAATTGGAACATTCGAGACTGGAAAGTGGGTTGGCAAGATTTTTGCTCCGGTATCGGGCGAGATTATTGAGATAAACGAGGAACTTGATGATGAACCATCACTCATAAACAAGGACCCTTACGGTGCAGGATGGATGTTTAAGATAAAGATGTCAAACAAAGAGGAGCTTAATGAGCTCTATCACGGTGAATCCGCTATAAAATGGGAGGAAGAGCTTCTGAAAAGATATCCTCCAAAAGAAGGGTAATCGCTTCTATTTCTGATGAAAGAAAAACAGATATTTGTGTGCACTGAATGTGGCACAGAGTATTATAAATGGCAAGGTAAGTGCGACATCTGCGGAAATTGGAATACGATTGTTGAGAGGATTATTACTACATCATCAAAGAACAAAGTTTCGTCTCTGCGTTCCCCAGGGAAACTTTTAAAACTGGTTAGCTCAGGGATTAAACCACCAGAAAGGATAAACACTGGATTTTCTGAGCTTGACAGGGTTTTAGGTGGCGGGGTTGTTCCGGGAAGCACAATTCTTATTGGTGGTCCGCCAGGGATTGGTAAATCAACGCTTCTTATGCAGGTTGTCTCTTCTATGGCATCAAATGGGCAAAGGGTAATATATCTATCCGGAGAGGAATCGCCAGAGCAGATTATGCTTCGCGCCGCAAGAATTGGTGCCATTTCAGACAACCTTTTCATTCTCACCGAGACCGACATAACCCAGCTCATATCTGAAATAGAACAAGAAGAGTACTCCGTCGTTGTGATAGATTCTGTTCAATCCGTATATCTACCGGAGCTTGAGACTGCCGCGGGTTCTTATAGCCAGATAAAAGAGATAACAAGGGTCATATCTGAGCTTGCAAAGTCAAAGAATATCTCGGTTTTTCTTGTCGGTCATATAACTAAAGAAGGAGCGATTGCGGGACCGAAATTTCTGGAACATATGGTTGACGTTGTCTTGTATTTCGAAGAGGAAACTGATGGGGAATACAGGTTGATTAGGGTGTTTAAGAACAGGTATGGAGTAGTGGGTGAAATTGGGGTTTTTAGGATGACTGACGCCGGCATTAAGGATGTTCATAATCCGTCTGAGGTATTTCTAACGCCTGGTGCAGGAAAGAGTCCTGGTTCTGTCGTTTCTGTCGGGCTTGAGGGTTTGAGACCTTTTCTCATCGAAATCCAGGCGCTTGTATCACCAACAACATATTCTTATCCTCAGCGAGTTATCCGAGGGCTTGAACTTAAACGAACCCTTCTAATCCTCGCAATACTCGAGAAAAGATGTGGATTACCGCTTTCAAGGTATGATTGCTTTGTTAATGTTGTTGGTGGGTTAAAACTTGACGAGCCAGCAATCGATCTTGCGGTTGCAATTGCCATTGTATCATCTTTCAGGGAATTAGTTGTCGTGGATAATACGATTATCCTCGGAGAGCTCTCGCTAACAGGAGAGATAAAATCCA
>JBAMLU010000016.1:0-11011 GCA_039793385.1 bacterium | reverse complement strand
TAGATTGGTACACTTTCAGTCCCCTTATCATCGGGGCATAGAGTGATACCCGCATGATATAAGGGCGAATAATCATTTGCCCCTACCATATTTTTTAACATCGTTTTTCTCATTTCAATTTTCTGCGTCTATTTGCCATCTTCTTGAGAAAGGGCGAATAATCATTCGCCCCTACTATTCGATATCGTCACACCAATTCCTGTACTCACAGTCAACGCACCAACCAACCCTTCTTGTTCTTTCAGGGAACCTCTCTGTAGAAATCATATCCTCCATATCCCTTATTATATCAAGAATGAAGCCTCTTAATCTGTCATCAATCTCGACTGTGAATATTTTCCTTTCAGGGACTGTGTAAATAAACCCCCATTCAACCTTAACTCCTCTGGTTTCCTCAAGAAGAAGAGAGTATCCACAAAGTTGAACTCGATGATTGAAGTATACTTTGCCCCTTGTCCGCTTGAAATCCACCGGGTATGCCTTATCAGAGTTATCAAAAATACACATATCAAGTATGCCACTAAGTCTAAGTTTTTCAGAGAACATTCTCAATCTGAGCTCAACTTTACCCTCATCAAGCCCAAATCTTCTTATGCTTCGTCTTTTGATGAGTTTCGAAACGCTCTCATGCTCGGTGCTTCCCTCCTCCATCAAAGTTGTCAATTTGACTGGAAGAGGTAATACATAGGTAAAATAAATAATTCTTGGGCAAAAAGCATATTCCTTGAGGTCAGTAACTTTAAATATCATCCGTATATCCGCACAGCTTCTTTTCTGTACTGATGGATGCTCAGGGGTTCACCATGAACGAGGATTCTGCTAAAAAGCTGGCGTTCAAGCTGTATTACCCAAATATGGGAGCTTTCCTTCCCAACATAACGGACAAGTCTTGCAAAAAGCTCGTTTATCTTGGGAATGGTAAGTGAACCACAGAAAACAGAATACTGCACCGATCGAAGACCGAAATCCTTGCATATAGTTTGAGCTCGGGAGCGTTTTTTGTTGTCCTGGATATCATAGATAACTATGACAACGTACTCATAATTTCTCATATTTAGAAGATAATATGAAGTTTTAAAAGAGCAAGGGGGCTACCATTTAAACCTATAGGGGTGATAATTGCGTTCACCTTTAAGAAAAGCAGCGAGATGGCGAGCTTGTATCTGTATAACTGAGCGCATTTTGTGGAACTTGCCCTCGAATCTTACTGTGGTTTCAAGGTTTTCAAGGACCCTTGAGGCGATGATTCGTTTTGATTCGCTTTTAAGCAAGCCGTTTTCGCAGGTTATTTTTATTTTCTTATTGAAAATGGAAACGATAGCCCTATCGACAACAGGCTGGCGGAATTCCTCGATAAGGTCTAGTACGAGCGAAGGTTTTCCGGGTCGGTCGACATGAAGGAATCCACCGAAAGGGTCGAGTCCGGCGGATAGAGTAGAAGCCCAAACCTTACCATAAAGAATACCGTAACCATAATTCAGGGCTGAATTAAACGGGTCTGATGCTCCACGAGTTTGCCTTCGAACAAATACAGATTTGCTCACAATTGTTGCAAGGGCTTCCCAGTATCTTTGTGTAGCCGCCCCTTCAATGCCCATAATAGTTGCTCGAATTTCATCGACCGGGCGATCGTCAAGTGAATTTATTTTCTTCTCGCTTGCCTCAAGGAACTCGATAAAATCAGCAATACTCGTTCGCTTTTTCGAATTCTTGGTAAGATAAAGCAATAGCGACCTCATATTAGATATCTTTCCAGAAGCGAAAGCCTTAGCAAGCTTACCTCCACGCGTATCGTAGAATGCTAACAACTGCTGCCGTCTTGTGAGGATGGTGGCATCATGTAGCGCGCTTGATACCAAAGCATAAGGTTCGCCTGTCTCGTTGGTAAAAAAGAGTTTTATCCCGTTTTCCATAAGCGAATAAATCAGGTCCGATGAAATCGTGACACCATTAACAGCGACAATTATTTCCCTTATCCTGAAAAACGGTATTTCGTCGAGCTTATCTTTCCCTTTGGAAATCACGAGTCTTTCAGATTCCTTACCGAGGAATATCCCATGCTCCTGAATTAGTATGGTTTCAGGGGTTGATGCAGAGATATTTAAAGGTTTGGAAGAGGCTTTATCCCTGTTTTTTTCTGCTCCAGTATGTGTATCCATATGATGAACGGATGAGATGATAAGGTAGAAGGGTTAGGGTGTAAGGTCTCTCAGATTTATCGAGCTTTTCAGACGAGTATGAGTTTATCTTAGAGAAAAGCTTTGGGTCAGATGGATAAGCAAAATCGTCAAGTGGTTGCGCAATGCCGTATCGTTCAAGGATTTGTTTTGTAAGTGATGTATCTTTAATCCGCGTATAGCCCTCATCATCGAGTTCCTCATTAGACTTCTCCTCAAAACCAATGAACTGGAAAAACGAGCCCCTTTTGCCGAAGTAGTTTATGAGAATTAACCCTTTTTTCAGCAATTCTATCTCGTCGGTTTTTAGGTCACTAATATTGGTTGCAATTTTGAGGTTTCCTCGGTAGAAGCAGTATTCCCTATAGTTTATGGTTTCTTTGTATAAGGAGCCTGAGTCCTCCCGAAGCATTTTTTGGAAAGTATGAGTGATGACGATATGTTGGGGAGGAAGGAAGCGGATATGTTTATCCTTCACGATATTGAATATTTTTTCCGCGGTAATAAAACCGCCGAGCAAACGGAAGCCAACATCAACAAGGGCAAGCTTAACAGAGTATGGGGTGGGTATGAATAGTGTTTTACCGCCGGTGCTTGATGATGGGGACATTCTGAGGGAGAAGATTGAGGCTGGGGCATAAATTGCAACAAGGTATTTACCAGAGGATTTAAGGGGCTCGCGTTCTTTTAGTGCTCTGGTTTTCTTGCCTGCCATTTATGCCTCCACTGGTTCAACTGAATTAGTTAGCTCTGTCATTATCTCTGTGAATTCCCCAAGCGAGTTGAAAGGATAAAGGCGAATTGACTCTCCAAGGGTTTGGGCAATTTTTTGAATTTCATCTCGGTAGTTGGGGTTGAGCGGGCTGAATATAGGCGCCGGGATATAGGATGTTGAGGTTGATATAATGCCAGAGAACCCTGTTATATGTGGGAGCTGGAAGCTTGTCATTGCACCATCAGGATGGACATAAGTATAAATGATGGAATTGAGAAGGGCTTTAATTCTTTCTATTCTCAGGGTTGGTGGGATGGAGTATTGAAGGGTATAGTCGTTTTTACCCACTCTATAAAGTTCTGCGTTCATAACTGTGGCATAAAGCCCTGATGATGCTGGGCGGTGGAAGATGTTCTGACCAATATTTCTGCCTGTCTCACTGCCTGAACCCTTACCCCTTTCTATGTCGAATTTAACATGGAAATAGCTGTTGGTTTTCGTCTTTTCCGGAAGCCCAATAACCCATCCGAACTCGACCTTAGATTTTACACCAAGCGCCATTCCACCCTCAGTTACGAGGATTCCCTCGATATCA
Organism: bacterium; assembly: GCA_039793385.1. Lineage (GTDB taxonomy): Bacteria > UBP14 > UBA6098 > JBAMLU01 > JBAMLU01 > JBAMLU01. The sequence continues at coordinate 7,524 of JBAMLU010000016.1, read as the reverse complement.
TCAATAGTGCAAGCCTTGATTATTGAGTCAAACTTCTCCTTCTCGTCTTTTTGTTTTTTCAGGTTTTCGAGTTCGTCCGAGGCATTGATTCTGTTGGCATTAAAATGTTTGCACGCTGAACAGAGCGGTAGATTTTCTTTGAGTGCTATGTTGTGAAGGTGTTTAGCTTGGATATGTTTGAACATATCGCCTGATATGGCGTTCACAGCCTGGAGCTCGCCATTATCATCAACTATCTCCACTATTCTTGTTTGTGTGACATTCCCTTCACCACCCTCATTATTGAGCGAATGGAGCTGAAGCCCAATAAGCCCTGAGATTGATAATGTGTAGAGTTTCATTTCTGATCCTTTCATTTTGTTTTGTTTTTATGATTGCGTTTTTCCCTCTTTGCTTTCAAGTGCGAAACCGTAGGCAAGTAAAAGAAGAGCTACAAGCGTAGGGTCGTGTTTTTTCATAAGTTCAAAAAATTGGTTGAGTTCTTCAGTTTGGATGAATGGTCTATGAGGTTTATCCGGGTTTTGTTCTCTGTAGCGGGCGGTTTCATAATTGTAGAGTGCAGCGAACTCAGAAAGTGATTCAGTGAATTCCTTCGGATGTCTTGCCTTGCGTTTCCATTCCTGAGCAAGCCCATAATGAACCTGATAATCTGAACGATTCTTTGAAAGGGCAATTTGTGCGTTCACTGTTGCGTTTCGCACTGCATTAGCGAGTGCCTTGAACCCCTCATTGTTTATGATCTCAGAAACATCAAAGCTCATAAGCAACCTCCTTTGATTTTTTGTTGTTTGTAGTTTATATGGCTTCTCGTTGTTTATTTTCCCTAAGATAATAGTCGCATGCTGCGCGGAGAATTCAAGGAAATCGAAAAGAATTGAAAGCTTGTTTTTGCCAGAGCCTATAAAATTGCGATAATGCTGTAATACCAAGATGTCATCGGAATTATCCTCATCAAGCGTATTAATTATGCTTCTGTGTTCACCAATGATATTGATCCAGTCACTAGCGTCTTCCTTATTCTTTATGGGGAACCAGCCTGGCGTTGCGAGGAAAGATTGGTCCATCGTTGCTGAACTCATTCCGAGGCTTTTGAAATATGTGCTATAAAATCCAAGAATTATATCGTTTGGGGTCTTCCCACCGAACGTAAATAGTGTATCGGGTTCCGGAGCAGCGTATTCCTCAGAGTGTTCTATCAGCTGTTCAACAAGTGTGAGCATAGCAGAAATCTCGGCTTTAAGTTTACCGTAGTAGGTTCTTTCTTTTAAAAGCTTTTCTTGAAGAAGAATCAGATTTGTGATTGTGCATTTTTTGGGTACGAGCACGAAAACCTTTTGCCCATCTTTAACAATCCCGGGGAAAGCCGAGCAGAGGAATCCGGCTGGTTTTGCCCACTCAAATAACCAATCAAGCTCGCTCTCCTCAAATGACCCCCTTGAAGTGCTTAATGGTTTTGGTAGACTATATCCTTTCCCGATGGATGGGTTGAATAGCTGAAGCGGGGCGAAATTTTTCCTGAAGTTTTTGACAAACTCATCCTTTTCTTTATCCGGAACGGCTAATAATCCCAATCGATTGAATACCATCTTTTTGTAGGTATCCTTATTGTCCATGATATCGAGATAGAGGTTGTTAGGGAATTTTGACCCTTTTCGCGTTACCATTTGATAATAGAGTTTCCATAGAGATAGCTTAGGGTTGGGCTTGGTCAATGATTCAGAGCCTTCTTCGTCTGAACTGATTCCCCTAGGTTTTTTCCCTTCTTTTGCTTTATCTTCTATTTCCCTTTCCCTATCATAATCAAAATAGGTTCCACCATGTGGCAAACGAGTTTTGTCCCCTTTTGTTTTGAAATATTCGAACCCGGGCTTTAATGAGAAATTTTCGAGCTCTGTATCCTTTATGGGATGCTCAAAATTAAGTTTATAGTGGTCACCCGCTTCTTCAACAGTAATCTTCAGACCTTCCAATGATTCCATAAGAATTTTTGCTAACCCTGTTGCAGCAATAGCATCCGCATAATTGTTAAACTTTTTGGGTACTTCAAAGCTTTTTAGTTCCATTTTTATCCTCCTATTTTTTCTGTTGCTTTTTGATCTGCCAACCGTAGATACCTGACCATATAGAAATAAAGCAACATTACCGTAATGTCCTCATTTCTACAATTTTCGATAAAATTTTTAAGGTCAGAGTAGTGCGATGGTTCTATCTCAAGGGAGTTTATTCGAAGGGGTTCTTCTTTTTTTTCAAATTGTGGATGCCCCGTATGGTGAGAGAGAATTGCCATAAGAAATGCACAAATAAGAGCCCTTTTTTTCTCGTCTGGCAGATTTTCTGTTATATCTTTAAACTTTTTCACAAAGTTGTTATTTTTTCTCAGATATATAGCGCCTGGGGCTGAATGTGGTGGTAAGTAAACTTTTTCTGTTTTTTCGTTCTCCTTTTCTTCAGATTGTAGGTGAGCTAAGGCTCTTGTGGGATCGAATTTTTGCCCGATTTTCTGTAAATAGTTTTTTGCTTGTGTTTGCCATTTTTCAGAAAGTTTTCCATCATCATGATGCTCGAATAGGAGCTCCATTATCCTTATAATGGTGTTTTCGTCTATACCAACACTTTTAGATATTTTCTTAAGCGAAACAGGATTATCGTTTATAAGGTTTTTACCCTCTGCTTTTGTGCGAGCCCTGTGATCATCAAGGTATTCTGTTTGATATTTAAATGTAATTTTCTCCTTATTTTTCATCTCATAAATTATCTCTGCTGGTTTATCAGATGGTATACCCAAGATAAGTCCAATATCTTGAGAATAGGATGCCAATGTGCTTGGTATAGCAATTAGGGCTTCGCTTTTTATTTTGTTGAGCTCTTCAATTGGTTCCCATTTAACCTCAATATTTCCGGTGCTTTCGTCAAACTTCTCCCTGTATCCTTTTATTACTCCTGGCGCAAATTTTTCTTTTAGCCGTCCCAAAACTGTGTTAGTAGGTATGGAAAAAGTCTGTGGATTTTTGTTCCAATCTATTTTTTCAGGTTGGTCAGCGAGGATAAGCGAGATAGCATCAATATCGCGGATGAGTTCTCGAGCATGATGTAACTTACCACTATACCAGCACGATAGAATCTTGTGCTCAAGATTGGGGAAATTTTCGAGTATTTCTTTTTCGTAGTCGCCAAGCGTTTTTTCAATAAAATCGAGTTCTTTTTGGTATGTGATGCCATACACCAGCTTTTAATACTACCATTGTGTATTGAGGAACCAAAAACACTCTGATGGTATCATAGGGATAAACATTATTCTGCGTTGCATTATCCGCATTGAGAATATCATCATAAGGATGGTAATTTTTATTCCCCTCACGGTCAAAAGCTGGGTAAACAAATACCTTACCCGAAGAATTTTCCCACCTTGCACATCGTCCAGCCCTCTGAATAAGAGAATTAGCGGGCGAGAGTTCAGTATATAATCTTTCCGCTGATATATCAAGACCAACCTCTATTACCTGCGTTGCAACAAGTATCGCATCTTTAGCTTTGCTTTCGCTACCTTTACCGAAGATTCTGCGCAATTTATCCTCTTTTTCTTTCCTGTGAAATTTGTAGAACTGGCTGTGAAGAAGTATTAAGTCAATGTCGTTTTTGTACTTTTCTTTAAGCTCAGTGTATATCTCCTGTGCTTTCTGGACAGTATTGCACACGACGATTGAATTGGGCTCAATTTCACTGGCTGAAAGTTTTTTATCTTGCCAGATGTATTCGCGATGCTTGTTTTTCTGTGAGGGGATATCCTGAAGTTCTTTTTCTTGAGGTTCTACAATTCTGGCGTTGAATTTTGAGGCAATGAAGTTTAAAAGCGCTTTTGAGAGTGTTGCGGTCATAATGAGGAAAGAAGCACAACCTTTTAGTGTCTTGCCAAGATGAATTGCTGTAGCAAGGCTTTTATCGGGTTCAAGCAGATGGATTTCATCAAAGACAATAAGGGAACCTATTAGTGCGCCTGCACGAATATTCGATTGCCTTTCACTTATCCCTATGGGAAGGGTAAGATATCCGCCGAGAAGTTGATCTATGGTGCAGAATATGACATTCTGCTCGAATTTTTCATCCCTCGATTCCCCGCCTATTTGGATAGATGCACCATAATTGCTCAGGAATTTACCATATTCATTATATTGAGCGGAAGCAAGACTACGGAGCGGTACCACATAAATAAGCCTGTCCCAAAGTTCATAATGGTTCTCCTTTGAATAAGTGTAAGCAAGAATCGGAACAACTGTTTTACCACTTCCCGTGGGCGCACGAAGAACAACATTTTCACCTTCTAAAAGTAGCTTTACAGCCTCCTCCTGAAAACCGAAAAGCCTTTCCAAAGCGAGAAATCTTTTTGAAAACTCTTGTATAGTAGTGTCAATCATTTTTCCTCCTTATTTTTCTGCTAATATCTCATATTTGCCAAGACCTGCTGTTGTGTGTTCACCACAGCCTGTGTAAATTCCAAAACAAATATGGTCCCATAGGGAGATTGGAAAATCTCGAACCCTAACACTTCCTATTATACCTGCCATATTTACAAATCTTTTTTGCCTTCTTGAATATCGCTCAATGTATTTGAACTCTGTTGCTGCGGAAATGATTGATACGCTTTCTAATTCTTTCAAAAGATTTCTGTAGTCAAGTATCTCCGGGTTTTCATCGTAATAATATGATAGAAGGCTTTGACGCTCCAAAAGGGTTTTCATAAATTCTTTGATATCAAAGCTTGTGAGAACTTTCCCCTGTCTCTTTATTCTTAACGGAGTTTTGAGGTTGAGGGTGAATTCAGGTGTATAAGGTATAGGGTAGTTTTTATTGAAACCTGAAAAATCCAAAGATTTTTCCTCAATATTCTTTATCGAAAATCTTCCATAGCCCGCTTTTCTCTTTACGCCAACTCCTCTCGTTCCAATTGCGCTAACAGCCAGAACTGCTAAATCCCTGAATTGTGCTGCTTTTCCCCATAGAGTGAGTGTAATACCGGTTTTTAAAGGAGTAGAGTGAAAATAAATGGTGTATGGCTTTGGTGGGGTTTTATATCGGGCAAATCTTTCTGTATCTGGTATCCCTTCAAATATCAATCGGTATCCGCAAATTTTTTGAGGACATTTTGCGCAGGAAGGTCTTTGCGGTTCCATACAGGCTAAAAGCTTTAAGACCTCGCCAAAGGCTCCTCGAAAAGATGCGCAATTGAAGTTCGAAAAAATAAAAACATTTTCGAATTCTATGAAAAATTCAATGAACAAGCCTTTTAATTTTAGCATTGAGTCAGTTTATTCTTTTTCCATCATCACGATTGAATAGGTGGACTTTTTCGAGGATGATTTTGAAATTAATCCTTGCGCCCTTTTTTATATTCTCATTCGGTTTTGTTCTGACGATAAGGCTTTTGTTTTTCACATTTATATACACGAAGAGTTCGCTTCCCAGGGGTTCGATTATTTCTACTGTTCCCCAGTATTCGCCTTCACTTTCGATAATGAAATCCTCAGGTCTAATTCCTGCAATAACCGCGGTCGGTTCACTAATCTGTTGTGTAAATACCGGAAAAGTTAATACATTCGAAACGAATTTGCCATTTTCGATATATCCATTTATGAAATTCATCGTTGGTGTGCCTATGAAGCTTGCTACAAAGAGGTTTGATGGTTTATTGTAAAGTATGAGTGGTGGACCTATTTGTTGCAATTCCCCTTTGTTTAAGATAGCGATTTTTGTTCCCATAGTCATAGCCTCAAGTTGATCGTGTGTGACATAGACAACTGTTGCTTTAAGTCTATCGTGGAGGCGTAGGAGTTCGGTGCGCATCTCCTCGCGGAGTTTGGCATCAAGGTTTGAAAGAGGCTCGTCAAAGAGGAATAGCTTTGGCTCTCTAACGATTGCTCGTCCCACAGCAACCCTTTGCCTTTGCCCTCCAGAAAGTTCTCTCGGATATCTTTCAAGAAGGTTTTCAATCTGTAAAATCCTCGCTATTTCCGCAACCTTTCTTTCTATTTCGCTTCCGGGTATCTGCCGCATCTTAAGCCCGAACCCGATATTCTCCTTTACTCTCATATGTGGGTAAAGGGCGTAATCTTGAAAGACCATCGCAATATTCCTATCCTTAGGCGGCATATCATTAACGAGTATATCATCGATGAATATTTTGCCTTCCGATGGTTTTTCAAGTCCAGCGATGAGGCGGAGTAGGGTTGATTTCCCGCACCCGGATGGACCCACCACAACAAGAAATTCACCATCTGAAACATCAAGCGAGATCCCTTTAACACCAATTATATCTTTTCCATATATCTTTGTGACATTCTCGAGGCGAAGTTTAGCCATAATTATTTGCCATCAACTATTATTGGTTTCACGGTTGCAAGCTTTCCTGTTTCAGGGTCAACAGATGAAAGCATATCCTTTTGTGTTTCACCGGTATATGAAGGGTCAAGCATATCGATAACGCGAGGTGCGAGAGTGCCAATCTCATTTCCACCAAATGTCCACTGAGTCGGTTTAGGACTAATATCCCTGAAATTATCAGGTCCATAACCATCATAACTACCAATAATAACATAATGAGCCCATTTCTTTCCTTTATGTTCGCCAATTATCGATTTTGGAACATAAATAGAGACAGAATTCTCACTTCTTAATGCAACAACGCGAACATTCCATTTCTTACCATCTACCGTATAAATATGTTGACCGTGCTCAGGAAATCCAGCTATTTTTATGCAATAGTTCCATTTATAGGATTTATCGAATTTAATATTTGCCGCCTTAAATAGTGGGGAATCACTTTTCGGAATGGTCGGGTCAGCTGCAATGTATATATTTATGATTGGCATACAAAAACCTAACGGAGCGTTCCAAGGGTTTGTGAGCAAGCCGAAATAGAGCTTGAACACGAGCTCATTTTCCGTTTCCCCAACTTTGTATGTGCGCAGGTCAAATATATCCCTATATGGGAAGAATGCCTCATCCTTAGGGTATTTATAGATTCCCGGTCCATAATCATCGTTAGCATTATCATTCATTGTGAAAAACCATCTAACATTTTCGCTCTCAGCCATAACACCGCCCGTTTGCCCATAATATTCGCCTGAACCTATAAATGGGTTATCGAGGTATGATGGTGGTTCAATTCCTATAAGCCTGTATATATTTTTTAGCCCTTCTCTGAACATTATATCCCAGTTTCTATCACCACCTGCTGATTCCTGGTCTTTCCCATACCACCAGAACCAATCGCTTCCCTCAACCCCATAAACTTCAACCATAACCTTTTCATCACTAACTCCTCTTGTCTGAACAGCTTTCCGCATATCATAAAGTGCATCCCAGGCTCTGTTTTCCTCAGGCTCGCCTATCCATGTTGCAAAACTGGCGTTTATCCATGAACCGGGGTAAAGATTATTCTCCAATGTTTTATCGGGTGGATATTTCTGAATAAACTCATAAACCTTGACGCTTTTAAGCCAACTTGATCTTGATATTCCCGTGTAAAGT
>JBAMLU010000015.1:10112-11121 GCA_039793385.1 bacterium | reverse complement strand
ACCGCCACCAATCACTGTAAGAGCCTCGCCCGGCTAAAATGATTTTCTATTCGGTGTCAACAAATTCTTTACCTTGTTCAAAATTATTATCTCCCTTATTTTAAGCATAAACCCGAGAATAAGATATAATCCAGACCCTATTCCACAGGAGATAACAAGATTTAATAGTTTTCCCCAGAATGTTTGGGGAAGAATAACAAAAATTGATGAATAGAGAAGATATGCTGTTCCTGCCGACAAGATCGAAAGCAATACCAGAATTCCGAACTTTCTCACCGCCTCTTTTATTGGGAAGGAATTGATTTTTCTTTTGAGGAGGTATAAAAGTGTGGTCAGATTGAAAATGGAGCTCATGCTTGTGGCAAGAGCAAGCCCACCATGTTTTAATGGACCGATTAATAAGAGGTTGAGCATTATGTTTAATAACATAGAGTATACAGCGATTTTAAACGGGGTGTATGTATCCCTAAGGGAATAGAACGCCTGTGCCACACTTCTTGTAGCACCATAAGCGAAAAGCCCGTATGCATACATTGAGAGTGCAATTGCTGTCATTGGTGTTGATTGTTTGCCCGAAAATGCCCCACGCTCAAAAAGGATTGAGGTTATAGGAATGCTAAACAGGATCATAAAAGCTGATATAGGAAGAAGGATTGCAAAATTGAGATTTACACCGAATAGAGCAAGATTTCCTACCTTGTTCTTGTCGTTTGAAGCGGCAGCATCAGATGATGATGGCAGAAGCACGGTGTAAATCGATGTTCCGAAAAGGGCGAGCGGGAGCATAACCACGAGATTACCGTATCTCAACGATGATACGCTACCCTCAGGCAAAAGCGACGCCAAAAACAAATCAACAAGATGATTTACCTCAACAACGCCAAATCCTATAATGCCGGGAACCAAAAGCCTGGTGAAATCAACAATGTCCTCTCGTTCAACATCCTTACCAAGCGCAAACCTGAAATTCCTTTTAATAGCGGGAATAAATGTCATAATCCCCTGGACA
>JBAMLU010000015.1:0-10102 GCA_039793385.1 bacterium | reverse complement strand
CAAGGAAAAGTAGTTTCCTTTGGTCCCAGTTTCTGCCATATAAAATGCCGATTATAATTCCTGCGAGCCCGACTATATTCATCACCGCAGATGCAACGGAAGGAATAAAGAAAACTCGCTTGCAATTCAGGAATGCTGAATAAAATGAGTACGCTATAACAAGGGAAAGATAAGGAAAGAGTATTTGAGTGAGTTCGATTGTAAGCCCGAGTTTTTCGGGAATAATTTTCCAGCCAAAAAGCAAAATGGGGACAAGTTTTTGGGCAAATACAACGCCGAGAAAGGAAATTACCGCTGAGCTAATAAGAAGCCACATTCCAACCGTGCCGGCAAAATCCTCAGCTTTATCCTGCCCCTTCAAAGCGCGAATCTGAGAATATTTCGGTATAAAAGCGGCATTAAAAGTGCCCTCACCAAGAAGCCGCCTGAATAGATTTGGTATTCTAAAAGCTGCAGCAAAAATATCCGCCCCAAAACCTGTCCCAAACAAAGCAGCAAGCCCAAGCTCCCGTAAAAACCCGGTTATCCGCGAAAGCATTATGCCAACCGTCACAGAAAATACCGAACCCATTATACCCTCTCCCACAAAAGAACGCTCATCAGGCTTCTTCATAACCTTCCCCTTGATGATTTATTGAACTTTATTATCTTAATAAAGATGAATGACGCGTCAATAGAAATACTTTATGCATCCCCTAAGAAAAACGGTAATTCCGCACTAATCACCTATGAGATTGAAAGTTCATTTGCAAAGGAAAATATTAGTTTAGAAATTGAATACCTGTATGATTTAGATATATCCGGATGCACGGAATGTGAAGGGTGCTATGATGGGTCAGATTGTGTTATTCAGGACGATATGGCTCAATTATATAAGAAAATAGAGCTTTGTGATGGGCTTATCATAATAACGCCCGTATTTTTTGCGAACCTTCCGTCACAGGCTAAAGCGCTTGTCGATAGGATGCAGATGTTTTATATAAGAAAATATCTTCTGAAAATATCCCCTCGAAAACCGGGGCTTGGAACCCTTATAGCCCATTCCGAAAGGGATAGGAATTTTTCTTCTATTGAGCTTACGGTTAGATATTTTTTTGATGCGCTCGGTATGGAGTTCTTTCCGCCATTGTATTTTCCGAGGTTCTCGCCAAACAATAAAGATTGGGAAAAACTTATAGAAATTTTCGCTTGTGATTTCGTTAAGAGGCTAAAGGAGGTAAAGTGCGAGTAGAGAAGTTTGCACGAAAACTGAGAGAATTGAGCATAGATTATGGTTTAATCAAGCATATGGGAGATATAAGGTATTTGATAGGGTTTTCAGGTTCAGCGGGGATTCTTATAGTTGGTAGTGGGAGTGATGCTTACTTTTTCACCGATAGAAGGTATAATCTTCAGTCAAAAAAGGAGATATCAAACGCTAAAATTTTCATCTACGAGAAAAAAGCGCTCGACATTATCAAATCTGCCGGTATTTTCAAACCTGGCGATAAGATTGCTTTCGACCCAATTCATATGACCTATAAAGAATACAACGAATACTCATCAGACCTAAACGGTGTAGAATTTGTGCCCGTTGAGAATCTTCTTGATGATATCTCCGCTATTAAGGAACCTGATGAACTCGGATATATAAGGCGTGCAATAGAGATAACCGAGAAAGCGTTGTTTGATATAATTCAATTCATCAATCCGGGGCTTTCAGAGCGTGACATAGCAACCGAACTCGACTATAAGATAAAAAAACTTGGTGCGAGTGGGCTTGCTTTTCCAACTATAGTTCTTTCTGGAGTGAACTCTGCCTTTGTTCACGGGCAACCATCAGATAAGATAATTGAGTATGGTGACCTATTATTGATTGATGTTGGCGCAATGTATAATGGTTACTGCGCTGATATCACAAGAACATTCGCTGTAGGAAAAGCTAAAAAAGAGGCAAAAAAGCTCTATGAGATTGTTCTTTCTGCCCAGAAGAAGGCTATAGAATCCATTAGGGAGGGAATATCTGGAGAAAATCTTGACACAATTGCGAGGGAAGAGATAAAAAGGGCTGGATTCGGTGAGAATTTCCAGCATAGCATCGGACATGGGCTCGGAATGCTCGTCCATTCTTACCCAAGCCTTTCTGCAGGTGTTAAGGATGAACTAAAGCAGGGTATGATTGTCACTATTGAGCCGGGGATTTATATTGAAGGGTTCGGTGGGATAAGGATTGAGGATGATGTACTTGTGAACACAGAATCAGCCGAAATACTTACAAAATTCCCCAAAGATGAACTTATGATAATTGGTTGATGATCACGAAAGGGTTAATGTTATCTTTGATAATAGCCGCTTTTTTCGTTAAAACCGCTATAACCTGTACTATAGCGGTAATTCATGGGAGCGCAACTTTTGATGGTCGTCCGATTCTTTGGAAAAACCGCGATATCATATCAGTTGAGCAGGAAATTCGATATTTCAATGAAACGCCATATCAGTTCATGGCACTTGTCTCCAGAGGCGAAACCGATAGAGCATGGGCTGGAATAAATAAAGCTGGATTTGGAATTGTTAATTCGAATTCTTATAATCTGCCCGACACGAATAATTTCGGAGTTGATGATGGAATTGTTATGTGGCTCGCATTGAAAAGCTGCGAAAATGTTGATGATTTTGCCTTCCTGCTCGAATCTGTGAGACTTATAAACTCATATAACTTTATGGTAATCGATACTTATGGTAACTGCGCCCTTTTCGAGGTATCACCATATGGATATTTCAGGGTAAACCTTGATCATATAAACAAGTATGTGGTAAGAACAAATTTCTCTATCTCTGGTTCTTCAGAAAGGCGGGTTGGAGTATTCAGGTATTTGAGGGCACGGGAACTTTTAGAACGACGACTTTCACAAGGTTATATCGACTACGAGTATATCATTGATACAGTCGCAGCAGATATAAGGTCTGAGGAAATCGATCCTTATCCATTGCCTTATGAGGGAACATATAGGAATTTCCCGCCCGGTTGTGTTCCGACATATGAGACGATAAATCGATACATAACAAGGGCAGCGGTAATTATTATAGGGAGAAACGGTGTTAGCGATAGTTTAGGCGGAATTATGTTTGCTATTATGGGGAAACCAATAATTTCTGTGCCTCTCCCTTTATGGGTGAAAACGGGCTCGGTACCGGCTGTTCTTCAGGGATGGGGTTCGTCAATCTGTGCTGCCGCCGACTCCGTTCGAAAGATTGTCGAGCCTTTCCCCTATGAGCCGGGCATATTTGATACATATAGGTTCAGCATAATACAGCCTCATATTACCGCTTTGAAAAATTTCATCTACAACACCCTTCCTTTTATGATGAACCTCAATGGAAACGACCTTCGAGTTCAACAGGAAGTACTTGCAAACGAAATATACTTTCGCTACCAACTAATACTACCCCTTCTTGTCCCATCTCAACAAACTGACAATAAGCCAATTGCGGTGAGCCTTTACCCTAATCCATTTAATTCTTTCCTTGCGATCAAGGTGGAAAATTCTAATTTTAATATACGTGAGATTGAGATATACAATATACAGGGGCAGCTTGTTCGAATGCTCGACTGTTCACCGAGGAGTTTAATTATATGGGATGGGCGAGATGATAAAGGAACAAGAGTTTCTTCTGGGGTTTACCTTGTTGTTGTGAGGATAGGTGGGAATATATTTAAAGAAAGGGTTCTTTTTGTAGGGTGAAAAGATGGTAGAGGAAAAACCTAAAAGGAACGAGGCAACAGAAAAATTTGTGATGTTCTTGATGGAGAATTGTTCTACAGGACTTAAACAGAATATTGTCAAGTACAAAGAGGAGCTGGAAAAACTATTCGAAGGGTATATGGAGAGTTATTTCCCTGAGAAGGAGCTAAAGGTACTGTACAAGATATTTGAGGTTGCGCATATATTGAGTTATGGGGTATCGCTTGAGAATCTTATTCAGGAGCTTGTGAGGCTTATGCATGAACATCTGGGTTTCAGGGTTGTGTTGCTTTCGCTTGCTACAGATGATGGGCTTTATTTTAAGAGGGTGGCATATGAGGGTATTCCTAAAGAGGAGTTCGATAGGCTTGCTAAACAGCTCTTGCCACAAAATGTTATAAAGATGGTATTTACAGAAAAATACCGTGTTAGCAGGTCCTATTTTATAAGGGAGAAACTTCCAGCCGAACTCGAATCTTACGCATACACGCCTCGCCCCAAAAAAGAATCCATCGACCCTAAAGCATGGAAAAAGGATGATATACTTGTTGTGCCAATATATGGTGAAGAGGATAAGATCACCGGATTTTTCACTGTTGATGACCCTGTTGATGGACGAATACCATCTGAAACGAAATTGAAAACGCTCGAACTATTCGCAGATATAGCATCGCTTACAATGAAGAACTACAAATTCTATAAGGAACTTCAGGCAAAGCTTGTTCGTTCAAGCGTTCTTTTCGAGATAAGCTCTCTTATAAATACCGCGCTCGACCTTGACGAACTATTGAAACAGGCTGTGCAGGTTATATATGATGGTTTCAATTATCTATGGGTTGGAGTGTTGATGAAGGATGAACGGACAGGAACTCTTTATGTGCGTGCACAAAAAGGGCTCGAGGATGAAAGATTTAAGGGGGTGAGGTTTGAGACGGGAAGGGATAGAGGTATGACAGGCGAGGTCGCTGTAACTGGAAAACCAAAGGTCGTAAACGACCTCGAAAATTACTCCGGCCCTTATATCCCGTTTATCGACGATGCTAAAAGCGAGGCTGCTTTCCCGATCAAAAAGAGAGGAAGAGTAGTAGGAGTTCTCGATATCGAAAGCAAAGATAAGAATGTTTTCAGCCCCGAGGAAAGGAAATTCTTCAGAACGATAGCTAACCAGCTCGGAAGCGCTATCGAGAATTTCCAGACGATGGAACGACTCAAAAAAGAACTTCAAATAAGAACCGCCCTTTCAGAATTAACAAACCTCATAAGCTCAGTTCTCGAGCTCGAAAGGCTTTTGAGAACAGTATTAGACCTTCTACGAACCCAATTTTCATACTGGAATGCATCAATATATCTTGTTTCAGAGGATGGGATGGAGCTTGTTCTTAAATCATCGGTTGGCGTTGAAACCGAAGAAAGGCTTGAATCTAAAACATTGAAAGTCGGCAAGGAGGGGATTCCAGGGATAGTTGCTGCAACCGGGAAACCGTTGAATATTGGTGATGTTCATGCATTTCCTCTTGCTGTGCCCGCAAGTCCTGAGGTTAGAAGTGAACTTGCTGTACCAATAAGAAAAGGGAATAGAGTAATAGGCGTTCTCGATGTTCAATCGCCGAGGATAAATGAATTTGATGACGAAGATCTCAAAGTTCTCGAACTTTTTGCCCCACATTTGGGTATTGCGATTGACAATGCTACACTATACGAGAAGATGCGGGAACTCGCTATAACTGATGGTATGACAGGACTTTTCAATTATAGACACTTTATGCGATCCATTCAAAAAGAGGTTAGAAGAGCATTGCGGTTCAAACATAATCTTGCCCTTATGATGATAGATATCGATGATTTCAAAATTTATAACGATACATTCGGGCACCCTGCTGGCGATGAACTTCTTAAAGCTATTGCAAACGCTCTTGCAAAAAGCGTTAGACCTGAAATAGATTTTGTCGCTCGATACGGGGGCGAGGAATTCGTAATAATCCTTCCTGAGACCGATAGAAAGGGGGCTTTAAGGGTAGCAGAAAGGATAAGGAAGAATGTTTCAAGGATTAATCTTCCGGGGGCTCAAGCATTACCTCTTGGTCTGTTTTCAGTCTCAATTGGGATTGCGATGCTTTCGGATGATGTGAAAGATCCGGCGAAGTTCATAAAGGCTGCTGATGACGCCCTTTATAATGCTAAGAGGGCGGGGAAGAACAGGGTTATTCTTGCCGGAGAAAGCGAGTCATCATGGAAGAAATAGAACAACTAGAACGCGCTCTTATCAGTTACGGTCGCTTACCACTCCACATAGCTATAATTATGGATGGAAATAGGCGATGGGCAGAACAGCATCAACTTTCACCTGAGGAGGGACATAAGGCTGGTGTCAGGGCTGTAAAAAAGATTGTAAGATATTGTGGCAGACTTGGAATTAAGGTCCTAACACTTTATACTTTTAGTAAGGAGAACTGGAAAAGACCAGCAAAAGAGGTTTCTGCCCTGATGAGGTTGCTTAAAATTACGAGCGAGAACGAGCTCGGCGAGCTTATGGAAAATAATGTGAAACTCATCGCTACCGGTGAAATCCAAGAGCTCCCGCTACCAAGCAGAAAAGCTTTACTTTACGCTATCTCAAAAACAAAGGAAAATACGGGGCTTATCCTTAATCTCGCTATAAACTACAGCGGGAAAGAGGAGATTATTAGGGCTACAAGGCTTATAGCAAAGGATTATAAGGCGGGGAAAATCGATCTTGTTAGACTCGATGAAAAAACATTTGAAAATTATCTCTACCACCCAGAGCTACCCCCTCCAGACCTTATCATAAGAACAAGCGGGGAAAATAGGCTCTCGAATTTTCTTCTATGGCAATCATCTTATGCTGAATTCTATGTTACAAAAACCCTGTGGCCCGATTTTGATGAAAGAGAACTTCTTATAGCTCTTATCGATTATTCAAGGCGCGAAAGGAGATTTGGAGGTAGAAATGCATCCTGAAATTTTTCATATAGGAAATTTCTCAATAAGGTCGTATGGCGTGATGCTTGCGATAGCCTTCTTTATTGGCATTATTCTTGCCATAAAAAGGGGAGAAAAGCGAGGCATATCACCGAAATTTATGAACGATTTATCCTTTTTGATTGTGATTGCCTCAATAGTTGGAAGCCGATTTTTCTATGTCATATTCCATATGAGCGAGTTCAGGGGGCATTGGTTAGATATTATAAGTCCTGTTCAAAGCGATGGTAGTTGTGGTCTTGCAGGGTTGTCTATGCTTGGTGGGGTTGTGCTTGCTCTTTTCGTGGGAATTGGATACACGGCATATAAAAAGGTAAATATTTATGATGTTGGAGATTCGGTCGCACCATCGCTTGGGTTGGGGCTTGGGTTAGGAAGGATTGGATGTTTTTTGAACGGATGCTGTTTTGGTCTTCCAGCCAAAAGCGGACCAAGTGTGATTTTCCCGCCAGGTTCGCCTGCAGGAGATACTTTCCCGGCTACCCCACTTATTCCAGCTCAGCTTTATGCCAGTGCTCTCGGATTTATTATCTTCATCATACTCCTTTTGATAGAACGAATACTCAAACCCCAAAAGGGAGTTATATTCGGAGTGTTTCTCTTGCTTTACGGAGCGGATAGATTCTGGCTCGATACCATAAGATACTACGAAAAAAACGCCTATTTCATTAACTCCGCAGGGTTTAAGATGACCTATAACCAACTTATAGTTTTGATACTTGCGAGCATGGGAATTATTTTTATCGTTAACGCCATTTTAACCGGAAGGCAGAAATTTGATGAATCTCATGTATGATTTAAGGCTTTTTTTCGATGAGATAGCTACATTCCTTTTATCTCCAGAATGTTTTCTCTGCGGAGAAAAGCTGGATACATACAAGGTTGTTCTTTGCGATAATTGTGTACAGGGGCTCGAGAGGTATAGGAATCCGTTTTGTCTTATGTGTGGGAAAGAGATTCGGGATGGCAAAATAATTTGTTGTGGTGATTCGCCTGTCGAGTTCGTCTTTGCGGTGGGAAATTATAAGATGGGATGGGGTAGGCTTGTTGAGGCATTTAAGCTTCAAAGGCAGGTTGCGCTCAAGGAATTTCTCAGCCGTGAACTCGCCGGTGCAATATTAAATAGCGGGTTTTTCGATGGATTTGAATATATAATTCCTGTGCCTACATCAGGTGTAAAATTGAGAGAAAGAGGTTATAGTCAGACCCTTCTTCTCGCAAAAGAGGTATCAAAGCTTACTGGAATAAGGCTTATTGCCGATGGTGCGAGGAGGGTTAAGTTCAAGCGTTCGCAGATAGGATTGGGCAGGGATGAAAGAATAGAGAATGTCAAAGGTACATTTGGTATTGTTGATGATAGAATCCCCGAGAATGGGAATATAATCATACTTGATGATGTTATGACAACGGGCTCAACCCTAAAAGAATTCTGTGGCACTCTTCGACGAAAGGCTAATGGAAGGATTGCAGGGTTAGTTGTAGCTCGTGCATAAAGAAAGGAGAACGATGGAATTTTTCATGGGTACACCACCTCAAGGCTCGCAACAGGGAGGAAATCCATTCATATCTTTGCTTCCTATAATACTTATATTCGTTATCTTCTACATTTTCTTTTTCCTTCCAGTTCAGAGAAGGCAAAAGGCACATAAAGAGATGTTGAATTCGCTCGAGAAAGGCGATAGAATTGTAACATCAGGTGGAATTATCGGTGTTGTTCAGTCAATCAATAAAGAAAAAGGTATTGCTCAGATAAAGATAGCAGAGAATGTGAAAATAGATATTCAACTCTCCCATATTGCCAGTAAAATTCCAAAAGAAGAATAAACTACGAATCGAATCGATTTTCCCTTAAACTATCGGAATAATTTTCCCTTATTGTTTGAGCAAGCTCATCGAATTTATTCATCGCAATAGAATCCCTGATTTTTTTCATTAGTTCGAGGTAGAAGTGGATATTATGAAGGGTTGCTAACCTTGGACCGAGGAGTTCACCGCTTGCGAAAAGGTGTCTTATATAAGCCCTGGTGTAATTTCTACAGGTAAAGCAGTCGCAATTTTCGTCAATCGGATTGAAATCATCCTTATATATGCTGTTTCTAATGACGAGCTTTCCAGCCCATGTATAGACTGTGCCGTTTCTTCCATGCCTTGTTGGGATGACACAATCGAACATATCAACCCCAGCATTCACAGCCTCAACTATATCAAGAGGAGTTCCAACACCCATAAGGTATCGTGGATGCTCAGCTGGAAGGAGGTCTGTTACGCATCTGGTTAATTCATATGTTAACTCCCTGGGCTCTCCAACGGATAATCCTCCAATAGCATATCCGTTAAACCCGAGTTCGAGTGTCCTTTGTGTTGCTTCTATCCTTGCCTCTTTAGAAAATCCACCCTGAATAATACCGAATAACGCAGGTAATTTTCGAAATTCTTTTGATTCTTTTTCCCACACCGATTTACATCTCTCAGCCCATCTTAATGTCAACTCCATTGACCTTCTCGTTTCCTTTTCTGTGGCTGGGTATTGAATGCACTCGTCAAAACACATAGCGATGTCCACACCTGCCTCAAGCTGAAGTTTTATCACATTTTCAGGCGTAAATGTGTGATAGCTTCCGTCAATGTGAGACTGAAATGTTGCCCCCTCCTCTTTTATTTTCCGTCTCTTTGCCAGGCTGAAAACCTGATATCCACCAGAATCCGAGAGTATAAGCCCGTCCCATCCGGTGAACCTGTGTATTCCCCCCGCTTTCTTTATTATCTCTATTCCAGGTCTGAGATAGAGATAGAAAACGTTCATCAAAACAAGCTTAGAAGAGCATTGCTTTATCTCCTCCCATGTAAGCGTTTTCACGCATCCCTGTGTTCCAACAGGCATAAATACCGGAGTCTCAACAACTATCCCTCTTTCGTCTCTTAAAATTCCTGATCTCGGTCCTGATGAAGGACTATAATGGATGAGGGAAAATTCAACCATCTTTTCCCTTTTTGAAAAAGCAGAATGCGAACTGAATTCCTCTTTTACCGGAAAGAAGAAGCCCAATGAATGTTAGGATCCAGGTTGTCGCATAAATAATAAGCGCAAGAAGCCCGAAATGTGGGTTATTTTTTTCAATTGCGAGTACACCGAAAAAAGGAACAAAAACCCAACTTATAAAAGGGCTTATAACAATAAAAAGGAGCCCTATTTTAAATCGAGGGCTTCCCTTATGAATCTCTTTTAAAAGCCTCTTTAAAAACATCAAATAAGTTTTTTACCTCAACAAGCTTTATGGTGCCTTTCAGTGTTTTAATTGAACCGTTTGATACAGGTATAATAGCTCGTTTATAGCCAAGCCGCTCAGCTTCTTTAATCCTTGTGCTAACATTTACGATGG
>JBAMLU010000014.1:6821-11178 GCA_039793385.1 bacterium | reverse complement strand
CTTAGATAAAATCACTCCTAACTCAAAAAGAAAAGTACATGTATTTCAAAAGATTGAGCTCATCCTGCGCGAATAATGATATCCCATATGAAAAATGTTCCTTGAATATTTTTGATTTAGTGGTAGAATAATAGAGGTCAGAGCCGAATGTTAAAATATTTTCTCGCTCGACTAATTTATATGCCCTCGGATTGTGTTGCAAATAGAGCCCATTGGTCAAACTTCTGGACCAATTCCCTGATTTGTTTACCTCATCCGAAAAATTGTCGTTCCACCTGTTATAATATGTGTTGAATTTGACCGAAGAAAAAGAACCTTTGATAAAATTCTTCCTTTCATATGAAATATAGCCGTTTCCTTTGAAAGACCATACTCTGTTTCCTATAGCATCAGGGTCAGGCTCGAAAGGGTGCTGTGAGCTACGCCACATTGTGAAACTGCCATGTTCCTCATAAGCAGTATTATATCCGAAAAAAAGTTTCTTTGTATCGTTTAAGTGATAGATTGTCTTAAAGAAGGAATGAAATCTTTCGTAATCCTCGTTCTGGCGATAGCCCTTATTTGTTTTTTCGTCAATGTTAAAGATGAACCCCAGTTTTTCAATTCGGCGTGAATGAGAAAGCTCAAGAGCCTGAAAGTATTGGAGTTTGTTTGTCCATTGCCATTCTTTGAAGTAGGGTTTTTCGTAGAAGCCGATTTTTGCGGATATAGTTGTTGATGGGGGACCATCAGGTTCAGATGTGACAATATTTATAACGCCGCCAAGAGCATTCGAGCCATAAAGAGCGCTTCCCGGCTGCTTAACAACCTCTATTCGCTTAATATTTGTTGTTGGTACAGCATCCCATTTTATCTCGCCCGTGTCCCCCGCAAGAAGAGGAATACCATCAATAAGAAGGAGAACCCGACTTCCTGTTCCATAAGCATACCCAGATGAGTTTCTTATGGAGACCTGCTCACGATTCATTGTAACGCCGCCAACATAATTTATTGCCTTTTCCATGCTAACTATATTTCTTGATGATGTTATATCTGGCTCATAGACGCTTATTGCTATATTTGAATTGAGAATCGTTTCCTCACGACGGTTCGCTGTTACTACCACCTGGTCCGCTACAAGGGGTTTCTCCTTAAGGTAAATCTTGAGCTCAACAACATCATCATCGCCCTTTATAACTATGTTTCTCTCGTTCTTTTCATATCCGACCATCGAAACAATTATTTTGTAACTTCCAGGTTGAATATGCTCTATATAGAATTGTCCATCAAGGTTTGTAAATGACCCTCTTTTTGTCCCCTCAACAAGAATATTCACACCTTGAAGGGGTATATTTTTTTTATTATCAAGAACCACACCTTTTATTAACGCACCGTTGAGGACAAAACTCAAAGTTAGATTGAAAAAAAGGATGATAAACCAGCAATGTTTTCCTTTCATCTTTTACCCTCTTTGCCTGTTGGTAGTCCTGGTATTGTAACGGGTATTCTTCTGAAATCAACCCTTATGTCGATATTTCGTGTTATTCTTTCCTCCTTAACCCTGACAACACCTGTATGTGATGAGTCTGCATCCTCAAAATATACGCCGACAACGGAATTTAATCCCCAGAATTGTCCTTGTCTGAGTAATGCTACGAACACAACTTGGTACTCACCTGCAGGCACATATAATGTATAGTCGTAGTATTCGACAAATTTTGGGATGCTATCCTTAGGTGCCTGAAGGATAAACATAGCCGCTTCTGATGGTGTTTGAGGCATATCCTTTAGAACCACTATCCAGCATTCTTTTGTGTCAGATGGCCAATCACCAACGAAACTCACCCTACCAGAAAAACCTGTATCCGTGGGATTAGGTGGCGTTGGTGATAACCCATGTTCACAACTTAAACAGAGCATCTGACAAAATGTAAAAATTAGAAAGCAAGTATATTTCCCTTTTCTATTTCTCATACCTTTTCACTTTTTCAGAATGCTCTCGTCGAATTCGAGAACAGTGAAAACATATATTTCAGTGGCTGGGTCTTTGTAGCAATCTGGAGGAAGTCCTGCCTTTTGTACGCAGAGTTCCTCAAGAAAGCTCTCGAGCGTGAACCCCGGCATTCGTCCTACCTGAGGCAAAAATACCCCAGTATTGTACCCTTTTCTTATATAAACACCATGCTCACCAAGTTTTATCTCTTTCCAGTTTTTGATTTGTTTTAATGGTGAGAGGACAGAAATTTCAATATCTATTTCGTCAAGTTCTTCAGGTTTTACCGGTGAAAATCTATAGTCGCGGGTCGCTGAGGAGATTGCCATATCGATAACCGATTTATAAAGTGGACCCTGCGGAATCATCTGTCCTATGCATCCTCGGAGGGCGCCCTTTTTGTGCAGTGTTACAAAAACCGCACCATCAGCCCTTAAAACAGGGTCATCAGGCGGTTTAACCTCTACCCGCCTCTTGTGCCTGACATACTCCTCGATGGTATTTCTCGCAAGTTGTAAAAGGTATTTCTTTTGCTCGAGTGTGAGTTCGAATTCCTTCTCACCTTTTCCCCTGCTTTCGACATCTTCTTCAGTTAAAAATATAACTGAGTAATACCCAACGACCCTGCTTTTTTCACCATAAGGTACATCGCCTGAATTAGCATATTTCAGCACAATTCCTTCTTTAGCGCCAAGCACCGTAGATGCTCTCATAAGTGTTAGCACAGCAAAGTATCCACAAAGTTCCATCCTCCCTTCCTCAAGACCATCGACAAGCTCGTTTATATCTAGTTTTTTCGTAGCCTGAGCGGTAGCACTATCCATACGCACCGCAACATTATAAGGATGATAATGGGACATATCCGTTGATGCCACAATTACCGCCCGATTTTCCTTTACTAATTTTGCCAGTTTCTCGCCAACCAGCATAGCATCATCAAGTGTTGCTCTTCCAAATAGTAGTGGAACAATCTTGAACTCATTATCAAGCGCTACTTGTAAAAAAGGAATCTGTGCCTCAAGGCTATGCTCAGGAATATGGGGTTTCTCGTATTTTTGAACGAACGATATTTCTTTTGTAATCAGATTAGCGAGTTCGGTATCGACGGGAACAATCCCAAGAGGGGTTTCAAATCCACCATCAGGGTATAACGCTATTCCATTAAAATCAACATAGTGGCTTGGTCCAACGAGAATAAATGTTCTTCCCTTGAAATCCTCTTTGTGCATCTGGATGTATTTATAAGCATAGCCAGCAACCCAACCTGAATAGACGAATCCAGCATGCGGAGCGATTAGCCCGACAAGTTCCCCCTTAACTTCTAACTTTACCTGAGCATCATCAAGGAATTTTTCAACCATACTTCTAAGGCGTTCCTTTGATGCTGGATACCATTGACCACTAACAGCCGGTTTTCTAATCTTTTCGCCTCTCAATTCATTTCCCCCTTTTGTTTCTGTTTTTTTCTTCGCACAGCTTAAAATAACAAGCAAAACCAATAATAAACGAAGCGTTTTCATAATTTACAATCTCCAGGGTATAGCAAGAGAAAGGGTTATAAGCCAAAAGATAATGTTTGTTCTTATCCCTAAGGCGGGTAAAAGAAGAACTCCTGATAGAAGAGCTCCTGTTGATGCGCCAAGCAAATCGAATGTTGATGCAACGCCCATTCGCCTGTTGCCGAATAACCCTCTATCTTGCATCCAGTTGACATTCTGCGGATAAAGTGCACCAGATATTATACCGTGAACTATCATAAATGGCAAGAATAAAAGAAGCAAAAACGAACCCTTGAACCAGCTTAATCTACTTGTCTGGTAGCTTAGGATTAGAAAAATTACTCCCCACAGAAACCCAGAAATCCCTATCGCTCTTATGGTTAGCTTATAGTTTGTGAAATACCCACTTATCCTTGAACCAATTGCAAGTCCGAGCATTAGTCCACCCGTTAATATGCCTATTGCCCAGAGCATGTAACCGCTATTTGACTGATAAAAGTATAGCGCTGATAACTGAACTAATATCACTCCGATTCCCCAAACCGTTGTGAAAAGCAGATTCTCGATGAAGTAAAGTTTATATTTTAATATAAAATTTGATATAATTTTCGCAATAATAATATTAATCCATATGAATATGTAAAACCAGTATGCGAGTTTTACGAAAAATTCGGGAGAGATGTTCAATTTCTTAGTCCAGTTGAGAATGGTAAACATATATGCTATTGGTCTTATATCTGTGTTCGAGAACGAATATTTTACATTCTTTATAAGCCTTTCTACCTGTTTTTCTCTCATCGGTTCGAATGTAAAGTTCAGGTTTGCGCCATAAAGTAACTTGAGTTTTAATCCATTGGACTCTATTTTCACTTTCACAGCTTCTTGA
>JBAMLU010000014.1:0-6811 GCA_039793385.1 bacterium | reverse complement strand
TTTTTTAGCTCCTTCCCATTCGAACCCAATAAGATAAGTATTGAACCCGCCGAAAGAATCTTTGTTTTTGGATATAATTCCTGTAAACTCCTTAAAATGGAATTCACCATAACCTGTTCTAATTTTGATGGGTAATTCTCGCCTACGGTTAGATAAAGCGCAAATATGCCATCTTTGTTGAGATGAGCAAGAACCTCAGCAAAAAATTCCCTTGTGTAAAACCTATTCATAACCCCTGATATAGGGTTATTGAAATAGATTGCGATGATATCAAACTTTTCCTTAGAGTGTTTTAAAATGTATCTCGGGTCGCCAATTTCGGTAGAAAGCCCACCCTTGTTCGCAAATTTTATCGAACCGCCAAACTCCTCAAGCAACTTGAATATACCAGGGTCCATTTCGACCAATTTTATATGTTCTGGTTCGTATTTTTCTATTTCATTGAGAATACCAAGGGCAGTTCCCCCAGCAACAAACACGCTTTTTACTGAATCGAGCTGGGAGAAAATCGGGTGAACAAGGATTTCTCTTGTAATGCTATCTCCACTTGAGGCACTTAAACTTCCTATTTGGTAGAGAAATCTTTCGCCCTCCCGCTCAAGAACGAAGGATTTTCCGTAGATGCTTTCAACATTTTTTATCGAGAAACCTCGCCACAGAACTGAATCGAGCTTATAATTAATTTTTGATGCGTTTATCGATAAAGTGAGATAAGGCTAAAGTAGAGCGAGCAACTGAGGTTTTCTTTCGAAAATGATTATCGCAAGAAGCCCGCACATCCCGGCTATTGAAAGTATAATCACGCTGTCGAGTTTCGCTATGACAAGATATGTAAGACAACCGCCGAGAAATCCTCCGAGTGCATCAGCGGCGTAAAATTTGCCGGGCTTCCCACCAAGTTTTATAAATGCTTTACTTATATCGAGGAAAATTGAACCGCTTAAATAGCAGAACGGGAAAAGAAGAAGAATCGTTATAAGCATGAGAATATGAAGCTCGATAAATGCACCGGGGCTTTTTTGCGTAAGTATTGTATAAAACTTTAACAAAAATGGATTGAGTGAAATAAGGATCACGTAGATGACGAATTTCAATGTCAGACTTTTTAAAGGCAATCCAAAAGATGCCCCAAGACTGGTTCCAAGAAACCAGTTGAAAAGAAGGAGGGAGAGGATTAACTCATTTGCACGAAGGGTAGTTGTTAGCTCCCTGAAAAGGAACGCCTGCGAAAATATTGAAAGGGTTCCCAGAAGGAAGACCAAAATGTAAGCTTTTTCCTTTGTGCTTACCATATATGATAATAAAGCGTTTTATCTTCGTTAAAGCAATATAATTCTTTCTGCCTTGACTTGCTGGAAATATCCTTTAAATTCTACAGATGAAACGGGCGCTTGCAATTTCAGGATTTGATCCGACGGGTGGCGCGGGAATTCTCCTTGACATTAAAGTATTCTCGAGGTTTGAGGTTTATGGGTATGGTGTTATAACTGCATATACGGTTCAAACGCCAAGAGATGTTCTTGAAATTAAGCCGCAGGATGCTTCAACTTTCCGTAAAGCTCTTCAAACCCTGCTTTATCATTTATCACCTAATGCTGTGAAGATCGGTATGCTCGCATCTTCTGAGCTCGTAAACGAAACTGCTATGTTGATCAAACGATTCTCTCTGAAAAACATCGTGCTTGACCCCATACTTAAATCTAAAAATGGTTATCCCCTTATTACCGATGAGGGCATCAAAGAGATGATATATCGCTTGTTCCCGCTTGTGGCTCTTGTTATGCCAAATGCCGATGAAATTTCTACTTTTACAGGTATGGAGGTCAAAAATATTGAGAACGCAAGGATTGCTGTTCGAGAGTTCTATAAAAGTTTTAAGGTCCCTGTGCTTTTGAAAGGCGGGCATCTTGACGGTGAGCCTGTGGATATTTTTTACGATGGTAATAATTTGCTCGAGTTTGGCGGGAAGCGCAAGCGTAATTCGCCTCATGGTACCGGTTGCCTTCTTAGCGCCGCCTGTACCGCTATACTTGCAAAAGGGACTAAACTTGATGATGCTATAGCGGGTGCGAAAAAATTCACCGCAATGATTATAAAATCCGCAGGCAATGAACCTCTTCTACCACTATGAATCTACTCGATTTCGATAAAAGCTTGCTTATTTCCATAAATCATTCAACAAGATGCCTTTTTCTTGATTCCATTTCGCTTTTCTTTGCTGATGCCCGACCATTTGTTCCTCTTCTTGTAATAATATGGCTTCTCCTCATTATTCGAGCCACACCTCAAACAAAGCGGATGCTTCTTGTTATACCGTTTCTAATTAGCGCAACAGATATATTGAGTTCAGGCATTATGAAACCGCTTTTTGCTCGTGTTCGTCCCTGTCATATACTTGAACTCACCACGATTTCGGGTTGCAGTGAGTCCTTTTCTTTCCCGTCAGGACATGCAACAAATTCTATGGCATTCGCCTTTTTCCTGTTCCTTCATAAAAGATTATTGGGACTATGTTTCATTTTGCTATCCGTTTTTATATCTTTCACTCGAATATACCTTGGGCTTCATTACCCGACTGATATCTTTGCAGGTTGGGTTATTGGTATTTTTTGGGCATCGTTTTTTTATATCATAAAGGAGCGAATATGGCGTGGAAAAAGCACTGCCCGTATTGTGGTGGAGCGCTCGGGGTAAAGAATCTCGATGATAGGGAGCGAAAGGTTTGTCTTATATGTGGCAGGTTGATTTATGAAAATCCTGTTCCCGCCGTTGCTGTCGTTGTTTTCGATGATTGCAAGAGGGTTCTACTTGTTAGGCGCGGGGTTGAACCGGGCAAAGGAAAGTGGTCTCTACCAGGTGGATTTATAGAACTCGACGAAACACCTTACGAAACAGCCAGACGAGAACTGTTCGAGGAAACTATGCTTGAGGCATCCGGGTTTTCTCTTGTTGATGTTTTTGTGCAGGATAACCCGGTATATGATAAGGTACTCCTTCTGGGGTTTATTGCTATTGAGCCAAAAGGCGCGCCAAAAGCTGGCGATGATGCTATTGATGCTCGCTATTTCGAACTTGACAAGCTACCTGATATTGCCTTTAAATCTCATATAGCCTTGATTGAAAAAGCCAGAGAAATTAAACAATGAAACGACCCATTCCTCGATACCCAACCTGCTTTATTTGCGGCGACAAAAATGAACGAGGTATTTCGCTTCAGTTCTATTATGATGATGAAAAGGGTGAGATTATAAGTGAGTTTTCGCCTGAGGAGTGGTGGTGTGGATACAAGGGGATTGTGCATGGCGGCATTCAGGCGGCGATTATTGATGAGGGCATGGGCTGGACAATTTTCCCTAAAACCGGAAATTTTTATATCACAATGGAGATTAATATCCGATTCAGAAAACCCCTTATCTTTGGTTCGACTTATATTTTTAAGGGAAGGCTCGTTAAAGAAAAGGGTGAAATTTTTTTTGCTGAGGGCGAAATAGTTGACCGAAAGGGCAATATTTATGCGCAGGGGAGCGGAATCTACAAAAGGAAATCCCCGCAAACTTGACAAAATATTCTTCCAACGACTAAATCAATACCTTAAGGACGCTTTTGGGTTGCCCCATTCCCATAAGGAGAAAAGCCTTTTGTGGAGCTTAATAAAGGGGATTCTATCGCAAAACACATCGGATAAGAACAGGGACTTAGCATTTTCGAGATTGCAAAGGAGGGTTTCCAATGCAGAGGAGATAGCATCAATTCCTGTAGATAAGCTCGCATCAATTATAAGACCTGCAGGACTTTCTATGGTACGGGCAGCAAGGATAAAAAAGATGATAGAGAATATTACTGAAGAAGAAATTCGAGAACTTGGCAAACTAGAACCTGATGAAGCAATGGAGAGGCTTATTTCGATTGATGGCATTGGGGTTAAAACTGCTGCGGTATTTTTGCTCTTCAATTTTGGTTTCCCTCTTTTCCCAGTCGATACCCATATAAGAAGGATTCTTGTGAGAATGGGGATTTTCGCTCGAGGAACATCAACAAAGATAATGCAGGATGTGATGAGCAAATATCTCCCATGTGATTTACATTTCCCTATTCACATAAATCTTATTAATCTTGGGCGAAATTTCTGTAAGTCAGGGAAACCGATGTGCAATATCTGTCCGATTGAAATTTTATGCGAAAGGAATATATAAGGAGGTATTTAAATGCTTGTCATTACGGGTGAGAATCTCAATATACCTCGTTTTATAAGAGCTATTC
Organism: bacterium; assembly: GCA_039793385.1. Taxonomy (GTDB): domain Bacteria; phylum UBP14; class UBA6098; order JBAMLU01; family JBAMLU01; genus JBAMLU01. Next base: position 2,551 of record JBAMLU010000014.1, on the reverse strand, counting down.
GTGATGGTGAGGAAGTGTCGATTTCGGATGATGCTCGATGGAGGATAAAAAGGTCGTATGAGGTTTTGGAGTCGATTGTTAATTCTGGGGCTATTGTTTATGGTGTGAATACTGGTGTTGGCGAGCTGGCGAGGGTGAGATTGCCGATCGAGCGTTCGCGGGAGTTCCAGAAAAAGCTTGTGTTATCACATTCGGTTTCTATGGGGGATTATCTTCCTCCTGAGGTTGTTTTGGGTGCGATGATTATCAGGCTTAATGCATTTGCTCGAGGATACTCCGGAGTTAGACCTGATGTTGTTGACCTTCTTTTAGAGTTTGTGAATCGAGGGATTATTCCCCGTGTTCGTGAAAAGGGCTCACTCGGTGCAAGTGGGGACCTGGCTCTTCTTGCTGGCGTGGCATCCTGCCTTGTGGGTGAGGGTGATGTATGGTTTAATGGGAAAACTATGCCTGCCTCAAATGCTATTGAAATGTGCGGGCTCAAACCTGTAGAACTTTGCCTTAAAGATGGGCTTGCTCTTATAAATGGAACAAGCTTTACTACCTCTCTCGCAGCTTTTTGTGTTAACGAGGCATTTAAGCAATTCAGGGCTGAACTTATCCTTTCTTCGATCTTAGTTGAGATTTTCGGTGGGAAACTCGCTTCTTTTGACCCTGTTGTCAATTCTCTTCGTCCATCAAAGGGGCAGAATCTTGTGGCATCATATATTAGAAGGTTTGTTAAGGGAAGCTCGATTATCGATAAACCCATCTCTCTTCACATTCAGGATCCTTATTCTATAAGGTGTATTCCACAGATTATGGGTGGGATTTACGATATTTTGTGTTTTGCGAGGGATGTTGTTACGCGTGAGATGAACACCGTCTCGGATAATCCGTTGGTTTTGGTTGACAGGGGGGAGGTTTTATCCTGCGGGAATTTCCATGCTGAGGCAATTGCACTTGCGCTTGATAGCGCATCAATCGCGATTTCTGAGTTGGGTTCTTTATCTGAGCGGCACATAAATAGGCTTCTTGACCCTAATCTATCAGGGTTACCGCCTTTTTTAGCAAAATCCGGTGGGATTAATTCTGGCTTGATGCTTCTTCACTATGTTGCTTGGGATACTCTTGCAGAGAACAAAGTTATAACTCACCCAGCCTCAACAGGCACACCATCTGTTTCAGCCCAGCAGGAGGACCACTCATCATTGAGTTTCCTTTCAGCAAGAAAGTTAAGGGATTTGATTAAGAACAACTGGATAATACTTTCTGCAGAGCTTGTTTGTGTTTTACAGGCGCTTGATGTTCGAGGAGTTAATGGAGCATCGAGCTCGGCGAGGTGGTTCTACGAGATCGCTCGAGAGAAAGTTCCACGGATTGATGAGGACCGGCTTTTATACCCGATACTCGATAGTGCCAAGGAATTTCTTGAAAACCTCTCTCCTGCTTATTAAAAAATACCGCAAGGAACCGCGAGATTAAGCCCGATATTATTATTTACCAGAGAATAATTACCTTGCCTGGATTTCCGGGGTTCCCTGGGGGTGAACCACCTTGACCAGCGGTTCCGCGGTCAGGGTCGCTTGCGTTTCCAGGTGTAGAGCCAGAGCCGTTCATAGTGGTAGTTCCGAGGCTATTTCCGCCACCGCCACCACCTCCAGGTCCGTCACAGCCTGGCGCAGCACCACCTGTACCACCATTGTACCCACCACCACCCCCTCCTCCTCCGCTACCGTCTAGAGAACCACCCCTATAGCCTCCTGCTGTTCCATTTGTACTTCCGCTTGCCCCAGCAGTACCGCCAGAAGAGGTACAAGCACCTGTTCCGTTACCACCATTTTGACCTCCGCCACCGCCCGCACCACCAGTGCTTCCCCCCTCGGCACCACCCCCACCTCCCCCACCACCTGCAGCCCATAGCACATTCCCACTTCGAATCAAGAAGCTGCCGCCGCCGCCACCACCTCCACCTGATGAACACCCAGTTCCACCTGCATTCCCACCGGCTCCGCCAAAGCCTATACCGCTACAACCCGCTCCAGCAGAACCTCCGCCAGAATTGGTTACGCAGGCATTCGTTCCACCGCCACCACCGCCACCAACAATCACTGTAAGAGCCTCGCCCGGGGTAACACTTATCGCTGAAGCAGCATAAGCACCGCCACCACCCGCTCCACTTGTAGATTGCCCACCAGCACCACCTCCACCACCCCAGCCCTTAATATTTATACTCGTCACGCCTGACGGAACATTGAATGTGTTGCACCCAACATTCGTAAGTACCTGGAAACCCTTTGCTACTTCGTTGCTATAAGGACTTGGCCAAAATGTATTCCTTACTTTTATACGGTAATAATATGGTTGTCCTGATGAAACCGAATTGTCATTATAAGAGGTTGTCCCTGCAGTGACAGTTGTAAGAAGTGTTGTTGGGTTGGGTGAGGTGCCTCTGTAAATCTCATAATTTGTTATCGGGCAACCACCATTAGACACCGGCGGCGACCAGCTTAAGCTTATTTGTCCAATTGATGAGGTTGCGGTCAAGTTTAACGGTGCGCTTGGGGTATCG
>JBAMLU010000013.1:8265-11372 GCA_039793385.1 bacterium | reverse complement strand
AACTATGTCAACCTGTAATGAGATTATTAATGGTCTTAGAATCCGGTATTGTGCCCCGGCTTTGAATGTTATCGGAAACTCATCCTCAGCTACCTTTGTTGCGCCAATTCCCTGAACCACGAGCGCTACTCGGAGCTTTTTTAAAAGCTCTTTTGATATGATTCCGATATCAAGCCCGCCAAATCCGGTTTTTGTGTTCTCGCCGACGCTTTCGGAAATCATCTTTGCAGAGAGCCCAACACGAAGCCTCTTAAGCCACACATACCTTCCATAACCAAGCATCAATGCCCACTTGTTCACATCAAATTCGCCTGACTTAGTGTTATAATAATTCCTTTTCTCGAGCCCGTCCATACCGAGATTTACGAACCCCAATGCGAGCCCACCTTCACTATGCACCGGGTAAGCGAACGAAAGGAAATCATATCGGGAGTCATAGTATAGGTTAGCGTGCATACCGGTGAGTTCCCATCTTAAAAGTCCACCGAGACCCGCTGGATTCCAGTATATAGCATCAGCACCCTCTGTTGTGGCAAGATATGCTCGTCCCATCGCTATACCTCGTGTGCCCACTCCAAACCGCAAAAAATCCCCTGGAATTCCCCCATCACCAGCAATACCATATACAGAACCAATCATAATTATCAAAATCACTGACGAGCTTATTAACCCTTTCTTATTCATCAGACACCCCTTTGTCTCCCATAAATTCTATTTCCCTTTCCAAACACCGACTTTGCCTTTTAAACTCTTCCCATCTATTTCCACTATGCAAATATAAGCGCCGTTAGCAACTATCTTGCCTTTGTCGTTTCGTCCATCCCATTCTATATCCATAAGTTTCTTGTTAGCTTTAAGTTCCTTTGACCACACAAGCGAACCGAATTGGTCGAATATCTTCATTTTGATCTCTTCGCTCCCCTTCGGTGCTTTCACTCTAATATAAGTTACTTCTCGCGTTGGGTCAAAGGGATTCGGGAAATTAGTTATAATTTCAACCTTTTCAACATCAACTATTATCGTATATGTTTTGGTGCTGGATTCATTTTCTGCCCTATCGAGGACCTTGGCGTAGATTGCCCTTCTGTTGCCAAGCCCGTATTCGCCTGTTTCTCTCTGCTCAGTAAAAACATATCTTATAGTGTAGTCTACACCCGTGAAAGGTAGGAATTGCCTGTTTACCGTGAATGTGGAATCCTCAGCGATGAGAAGTCCTGCAAGCACACCCGGAGGCTCATCATTCGGATTTATTGCCTCAACCTTGACAGCATAAGTATTGGACCAATTCGGGTCGTTCGTTTCTTCTCCCTTCGCTTGTATGCCTGAAAATACCGGTGGTATCGTATCAATTATAATGCTTGCGCTATCGACTACTGATACAAATCCGCTTTGCATTATCTTACAGTAGACCCATTTCCGCTCGTTTCTCATATCAGAAAATGTGAAATCAAACACCGGTGAGAATGGAACCCAGTTCGCATCAGCAAATGTTCTCGATTCCGAAATCATCATATATTCAGCGGGAATGCGGGTTGTTATTTTTGCCTTTACCGTTTGATTATTTGTGAACTCGGAATCTGTTGTATCTGTTGCGTCGTATAGTGTCAGTTTCAGGTTTATCGTATCCGGTATAACCCAGAGTTTCAGGCTTGCTATATTGCTTGGGTTTCCAGCTGAGTCAACCATAAGCGCATTTATATTATATAATGTATTCACATCAAGGCTTTCTGCAAGGTCAAATCTAACAGGAACAATTCTCGGATTAGTTTCTGCTATCCATGTTGAGTCAGATTCAACATAAAGTGTCTCATTGAACCCCGAAACCCATATATATGCAGCTGCGGGGTATCCATATTCTGGACCATCATCGAATTCTATCATAAGGTATTGAGGCCTTACTTGAGCTATAGAATCCTGTCCTGAGCTTCCCATCGCAAACCTTATTCTTGGTGGGATGAGATCGAGGCGGAAATTAACCCGAGATATGGTTGATGCGTGTCTTTCATCGCCCCAGTTCTGTGCCCTATCTCTTCCTCTGAAAGAGAGAACTCGTAACGACCTTGTCGAATCACCAAGCAAGAAGAGCGGAACTGTATCCCCGGGTATGTATGCCATTTTCACAGTATCGCCTTCTATCTCGCCGAATATTTCCATTGAGTCAACCGGTGATAGTTCGTCGCTCAGTTCTCCGAATATTGCTTTTATGGACCTTTCATTAGCCCAGTTTGCTCTTGCCCTGAATGTAGTTGGGAACCTTGATGTACCCGTTGTGTCAAATGCGACGGGGTCTACAACAAAGTGTGGGGGTGTCATATCAAGTATTATTGATGTTGAATCGACTGAAGAAACGACGCCCGCGGGATTCCTAATCCAGCCATAAAGTCTCTTTATTCCCTCTGTAGGGTCAGTGAATGTGTAAAGTGTTGTGTCTCCGGCTGGATAAGGCTGCCATTCAGGAGAATATGGTTCTGGTGCCTCACGGAATCGCTCGCTTATAAAATATTTATCAGGTGTGGAACCCATCCATCGGAATCTAACTATAACCGTAGGCTCGTTTGTGTAAAGAGAATCTGGTGGAAGTGCTGTTCTATCGTATGCTGTAAGTTTTACTCTGAGTTCCCTTGTCAGTATTATAGTATCATATTTGATGAGGCTTATATTTCCAGCCGAGTCCTTTACAGCTGCATAAAGTTTTTTAACGCCTACCGACGGTTCGCTAAAATTGTATTCAAGCACGCTTCCATACGGGCGCCATAGCGAACTAAGCCTTGATGGATATGCTGATGAATCCTCAAAAAGCGCCACAAGTAATGGCGCAGAACCATACATCTCATCAAATGCATTTATCCTAACCATTACATATGATGTATCTGTATAAACCATATCTCCGGTTGAAGCGTCAAAAATAACGATACTATCGAGCACTGGGCGAAAACGATCGAGCTTTATTATGCTCTGAACCTCGCTCGACCAATTTCCCGCTGAATCCTGAACTCTTCCAAAAACCAATTTCGCACCATCATCACCAGGAAGAACAAATGAAAGGAACCTCGTAATAAACGGAGCCTCATCTAAACGGCTCTCGCAGCTCAGTTTCCATCTGTATA
>JBAMLU010000013.1:0-8255 GCA_039793385.1 bacterium | reverse complement strand
CTTTCATCACGAGGGTTTAAAAGTTCAACGGCAATAGTATCATTGTTGGTCCAGCCAAAATAACTTGGTTCTGATGTGTCGCTATAACTAAATACAGTGTTTCTATCCCTGAGCACAATTGAATCCAGTCTCGGCGGATATGTATCAAGAACTATGTCGAGATAATCTATTGGTGTTGGATTTGTGGGGTCATAAACCGATTTCCCCATAACATTAATTCTCCGAGTACCATCACCCTCAGAAAGCCTATATGATAACACGATAATCGTATCGGTTCCGCCAATTCGAAAGACCGGTCTATATAAGGGTGTTGTTCTATCGTCCCATATAGCAATTGAATCAATATCCCTCCCATACCGCACTTTAACATCGATAACTAAATCGTTCGTATATCTTCCTGTTGTATCAGGTCCATCAGGGTCTCTAAGCGAAATAAGGTCAACTATTTTGTATCTTAAAGGATTATAGTAAATGCTATCCATAACATCGTTGCTTATATTTCCAGCCGAATCCTTGCAAACAGCGTAAAGTTTAACCCAGCCTTCTTCCGCTATATCACCCAAATTATAAACCAGCTCCATGCGAAAATCCATCCAGGCATCAACCGGGATTGAGTTGAGTGTCGCTGGTGTTCTTGTAAGATACATCTTATATGCTTCTCCTCTACTGCTGTCGTACTGTATATGGACTCTTACAGTTGTTGAATTTGTCGTGTCTGAGCTCTCGAGGTCGATGTCGCTTAGTCTTATGCCAGTTAGCGCTGGTGGAACCCTGTCGAGATTTATCCTCCCGAATCTCGGCACGCCTCTATTCCCTGCAACATCAACAACAGCAACATATACCCCATTATCTCCATCAGCATCGGGCAGCTCATATATATAACTTGAGCCCGCTCGATAAGGATATACCCTTGTTCGTGTGCTCAATGTCGTGTCAACTGCAACAATAACGCTATCTATTCCACTTGCATATGGGCTCGGTGGGTCAAAAGGGTTAATCAGGTTTAAAAAAATATTCCTGTTATTTGTCCAGCCTCTTTCGGCAAATGTTTCTATTCGTGATATAACGGATGTTGTATCCTGAAGGTAAACACTTTCAATTTGAGGTCTCATTGTATCGATGAAGAAAAATATCTCCTCACCCGCTTGAGTTTCGTAATTTCCAGCTGAATCGTGAGCAACCGCATAAAGTCCATATCTTCCATCACCAGAAGGTGCTACAAATGTGTATTCGCCTCTTATTGTTCTATCGCCGGTGTAGCTCAATGCACCGTATCTTATAGGCGCTCCATCTTGGTATGTATAATAGAAAATCACCGAATCTACACCACTTGGAACCCCTGTATCGGCAGCAGAAAAATTGAGCCTTATAACATTGGTGTTATAATACCTTCTCATTCCAACTGTATCTATTGTAGCGAAAGGTTTTTTTGTGTCAAACCTTGTCCATGCTAATGCCATATCGGTCGAAACCGGGAGATATTCGTTTCCAAGCGAATCTGTTGCTGTAATGTAGAATTGATAATAACCATCACCACTTGCAGAGGAACTGTTAAAAAGTATTGAGTCTGAAACAGGGGATGTTGCGCTTTCGTAAGTGATTATATTTCCAATGTTCCAACTTGTACCGGTCGAACCCCTGTAATATAGTTTCACGCTTTTTATACCCTCACAAACCCTGTCAAAAGCCGAGAAATGGATATATAAGTTTGGTGATTTTGTCCATATCGGTAGGCTTGAAACCGAAAGTACTGGTGCTGATGCATCCTGTGTTGAGCAAACTATATTCGACCATCTGCTGAACTCGAATTCATCAACACCGACCCTATACCTGTATCTTATGCGATAACAATACATCACACCATCCATAAGCGGACGATCGGCACCACTACCTGTTAATCCAAGCCCAATTTCGTAAGAAAGGTCAGGAACATCAACCGCAGGAATCGGGAATATTGAAATAGAGTCGGTAAAATTTGAATCATTGGCTTGAACTTGAATCTCGTACGCTATTATCGCTGTATCAGCAGCAAGAGAAGGTGGTCCCCAGAATAGCCTGTTTGTTGTTCCTCCCGTATATCGTGGTTCGTCAAAAAGTGTCGGTGCTGGTCTCGTCTGTGAAAACGCGCTAACGCTCAACAATGCTAATGAAAAGATTATAACTATCTTCGTTATCCCTTTCAAGGCATCCCCTTTCCTTATTTCAAAAGTATTACCTTTTCACAACCTTTTTCCTCGTTTTCAACGAAAAGTCTCACGAAATATACCCCGCTTGGCATAGGCTTTTTATCGTTATTAAGCCCGTTCCAACTGAATATCTTTGTTCCACTATCATATATACCATCAGCAAGATTTGTGATTGTTCTCCCATTTATATCATATATTATAAGCCTTATATGAGATTTGCGCTCAAGTTCCACAGAGACATTCACGCAAATGTTGAAAGGATTGGGCATCACAAAAACTCTTGTGCCATTTAACTTTCCCGTTTCTATCTGAATTACGCCAGAAACGAGCGCCGATTTTTCTTTTGTCATATCCAATTTCTCACTCCCATAAGTGAGTATGAGCCCTGAATGAGGCACATTAATTGGTTCCCATTGAACTACGGTCGGATATGGGACCTCAATTTGCCACTTGCCAAAACTCCCTTGAAAATCAACGCTCATAGGATAATCCCACATAATAAATGGTTGCATGGGTTCATTTGGCGCAGGGGGTGGAATAAGCTCATCGAGGTTCGAATCGTATCCAGCTCGAGCCCCATATGCGGAACCTATGCGAATTTTTTTATCAGAACCAAATAACAATTCAAGCGACCAAACCTGATATAGCTCGGGACTTTCTTTTCTCCTATCACCTCTTTGAGTAGCAATAAGCAATCCGCTTTCAGCAAACGAAAGCACCCAGTGACCTCTGCCGGGCTGTAAGTATGTTGTATGTTCATATGTTCTTGTGGTCGGGTTAAATATATATGCTGGACCAACAAGGGCATCACGAGGTTCCGTTGTATAATCGGCGTTATTATAGCAGCTTCCGATAAGCACCCAACCGCGGAAAAGCTGAGCCCTAAACCCCCTAACTTTTGAACCCCTTATATATATGATATTATCCGCCGGAAACATTATAAAATACCCTTTACCAACCTCAATATTTGTTGCGGTCACAAAAACTCTTCGCTCGGTATCGTATGTATAAGCACTTATTGCTCCAGGGAAAAGGACTGAGACAGTGTTATCGCTCGGATACACCGGAAGCGAAATGAGATTCCAGCCTGCTTTCACATCAACCCGGAAATCATAAGTTGATTCACGAGGTAATTCGTAGTAGAAAGGCATAGAATATCCGCCCTCGTTTTGAAGGATATCGGTAGCCTTTACATGGAAATATTTGTAAGGTGTTCCGCCGAAAACGCTCACGCTTAAGGTACATACCCTCGAATATCGTGGTGCTTCAACATCAATAAGCCTCGGGTCACCAAGCCAGAACCACTCATATCTTGCAGAATGCTGAAGAATATAGCGATTGAGTGATGGTATTCCATAGCCTGAGGGTGTTGTGTCGCTCCAGAACACATATATATTTTCGCGAAGGTTATCTACAAGAATAGAATCTATCCTCGGCGGGTATGGTGGCGAATTATCCGGAAGACCAACAGCAGGCGGCAAAGATGAACGATAATCAAAACTATCAACGGTTATAATTGTGTAATAATTCTCATGGAAATAATTACCCGGATTAGGGTTACGGTCCCTGTAAAACTGTGTCCGTGTTGAGAATGTGCCGATGAGGTCCCCAAGTTCACGAGCATTTCTTGAGCGATACAATAGATAGTTTTTCAACCCAATTCCGAGGTCTATTCCGCCATGCCACCATAAAAGAATATTTATCTTGTTCGTTGAATCAGCAACCGTTTTTATCGAATCAATATAAGCTTCAGTTGGCGGTGATGCGTCAAATCTGGTGTGAGTAACAGAAGACCAGGCTGAAATATTCCCAAGCGTATCAACCCCTCTAACCCTGAAGTAATACCTTGTCTCGGTAAAATTATATAGCCAGAAAGAAAGGGTATCCCAATCACCGCAGTTGTGGTCGTCTGGGTTATTGAGCCTTGGGTCGTGAACCCAATACTTGCCATATGTCACAGCATCGCGAAAATCACTATATCGGCTCACCTGAATCTCGACCGAATCTGCATCACAATGTGTCGTATCGATGAACCTCAACTTAACAGAGTCGCCCTTCGTCCATAGCGGAAGATTTATCATCCGTAGTGGAGCCATAAACTTATCCACACAACCAACAGCAATTATCCCTGCATTGAGGCTATTCGAATAGTGTCCTAATCTGTCAACACCGATAACAAAGTAGCTATAACAACCGCCACCAACAAGATCAATAATATCACCAGGACCATCATCAAGAAATTGATACATCCTCCTTCCCTGCGGTTCCCACTGATGAATGAGAAACCTATTGTGTGCTTCTGTTATTGGAAATGTGAAATATGAAAGGGAGTCGTTTTTTACGCGGTAAAGGTTATAGTAGGCAAGTCCAACCCCGGCATCCATAATGGAATCCCCCGGTGTCCAGAACTCAACAAGTATCCGACCATCAACCTGTGATGTTGCTTTAACAGAATCAACCGCAATAGGACCACTTCTATCAAAAAGCGTATATACAGATGGTGCCCAACCACTTTCCATTCCGCCTATATGTCTTGCCTGTGCGGTGAAAGCGTATCTCGTGTTGTCGTTACCGCTAAATGTATAATAAGGTAGCCTTCGCCAAGGTGTCATAACAGAATCAACTACGCTCTCTCCGCTAAGCCTGTAACTCTTGAATCTGTATTCCGTCCCGTTAAGTGGGTCCTGTGGACATATCGTAAGGTCAACATAAATGGTAACCTCAACATCATCAATAACAGGCGGTATTGTTCTTAACCTTGCGCATGGTGGCAAAACCGGCGTGACTCGAGTTGCACAGGTATCTGCGATGATATTTCCAGATACAGGATAAAAACCAATCTTATCATATGGAATAACCGTATACCAATAGCATCTGTCCCTGACAAGGTCTCTTACAGGGTCGTAAGGACCATCATCAATAAACTGATAAGTTTCGCTACCATCATCTAATATTCGAGCAACTATTGCGTCGCTTTCGTCTATAGTGACAAGAGAAAGTGAATCCTCAGCCCGATATATTACATATTCTTTTATCCCGCTTGCGGAGTCGTGAGCGCGGGAGAAGGTTATCTTTATCTGGTAATCTTGTGGAACCGAAAGTGTAACGAAGCTGCATGGTTCGGGTGGTCGTGTATCGTGCATAACCTCATACGGGGTTGACCAAGTACTTGTATCTGTCGGGCTTCTTCTTGCCTGTGCAGAATATCTGTATATCTCACCATCAGAAGCTCCCTGAAAAAGCCTATAAGGAGATACATCCCAGTTTGTTGTTATATTAAGGCTTTCGCGACCTCTTACTGCCTCCCTCCTGAATCTATACTGTATGCTCCCATCCGTTGGACAAACTGATGTGTCTATTCTAACAATGATTTCGCTATTGCCCCAGTACGGTGGCAGAGATTCAAGCTCACTGCAATAAGGCATAGGCGGTTCAACCTGCCCGCTAATATTACTAAAAACTCCTACTAAAATTATGCAAAACAAGATTTTCCACACCTTATTGTTCATCTATTCCCCTTTCCATATTCAGTATTCATTTTTTTACAATAAAAGAAAAGGAGTTATTTTTTTCTGTCAATTAAAAATTGCATTTTTGTTTTCTGATGATGTTAAAGCCTCAAGCAGGTTTAAGTATTCTGCTTTTCTTTTTTTAAAGCTTTCGATGTGAGATTTCGGAATAGGTGGACCGGGTATAGCGGTAATTCTTAGTGGGTCGACGAATTTTCCGTTGCGTAAAATCCTGTAATCGAGGTGGGGTCCTGTTGCAAGCCCAGTTGAACCGACATAACCTATAACTTGTCCTTCGCGCACTCGACTGCCTTTTCTAATACCTGACGCAATTCTTGAGAGGTGTCCGTATGTTGTTGTAAGTCCTCCGGTGTGTTGTATGCTTACAAAATTTCCGAACCCACCGTTCCAGCCGGCGTATGTTACAACCCCACTTCCGGCAGCTATAACTGGCGTTCCAAAAGGGGCGGCGTAATCAACGCCAAGATGTGGTCGTCTTATGCCAAGTATCGGGTGAAGTCGTGAGTAGGAAAACCGCGACGATATTCTCACAAACGCTACAGGCGTTCTAAGAAGCGCTCGCTTCAAACTCCTTCCTTGTTCATCATAATATAGTTGCCCAGCCCCAGGAAGCTGGTATTTATATGCCCGGTAGGTCCCAAATTTACCTTTATATTGGGCGGCAAGGATACTGCCTACACGAGCGGCTTTACCATCGTATCTATCCTCCTCATAAAGCACTGAGAACTCATCACCCAATCGTGTTTCTGTGGCAAAATCTATGTTGTATGCGAATACCCTTATGAGGTTATCTATAAGCCCAGGTGGAATTGAATCAGATACCATAGCATCCCAAAGTGTCGTTTTTATCCTTCCAGAATAGCATCTTATCACCTTTGTGAAAACAACCGTATCTCTACAAATGGAAAAAATACCTATAGAATCCCTCTCGATCTTTACCGTTTCCCACTCCGACCTCCTATGCTCATAGTAAACGAGCTCACCATTTTTAGAAACCTTTAAAAGATATTCCTCGCCTGGCTTTATCCTGTTGAATTCAATAATCCCCTTGACTTTTTCAAAAACTGTAGCCCAGATTTTCTGTGGGATTCCAAGCCTGCTGAAAGATAAGTAAAGCGATTCACCCTCACGAACAACCCCAGAATAGCAACAGAAAAGCTCATTTGAATCCCCGGGTGTCGGAAGCTTCTTAATAGAGCTTTGCTTTATTTGAAGGAATCCGAGCCCCGCAAAGAAAAGTGCCAATACTATAATACCTCTTCTCATTCCGATATAACCTTTACACCGAAAGAATAAAATTTTGCCCTTCTATCGATATAACAGTTCATCGGGAGGTCGGCTTTTTTACATGTCTCTTCTACAAATTCTCTTTTCGTACATCCCTCTTTTGAGCAAACCTGAGGCAAAAGAAGCCCCTCTTTTAAACCCATAACAACATATAACCCTTCTTCACCCAATTTGAAATCAAAAGGATTCTCTATTGGTTTAAACGAACCCATAAGAGATACTTCTATTCTAAGGCTATCGAGTTCATTTTCGATGAGTGGTGGGTACCTTATATCTGCGAGCGCAGATAACTTAACAAGTTCCGGAATCACATCGCACAAACTTCTATCCTTCTTTTGATAATAGGAGAATCCACGAAGTTGGTTTCCCTTATAAAGCGATACTGCAACCCTATATTTTGCGCGGAGGTGTGGGTGTTCAACGCAACTTTCCGACATCTTTTTAGAGAAAATAGCGTAAAGGGCTTGTCGGGCGTAATCTATCACCTCTCTACTATCAATCTCGACGCAACTTTCATTATAATCTTTTATCTCCTCACCCTTGTAAACCACAGCAGACATAAGATACGCCCCTTGTTTTGATGTTTCAAGGGATATATCTCTTGTATTAACATACCGCAAAACCTTAATCTTTATTCCTTTATCTCCACGAAGAAAAGCCAAAAGTGCAATAACTCCACCCTTCCCGCGCATCAAGAGTTCGCCCGATCTTATACGATTTATAATGGATTCTATCTCGCATTTATCAAAAAGGGCGACTATTTCATCGAATCTGCTCGAGCCCTCGTTTTTTTCGTAAAATTCTACCGGCGAGATAATCAACATATTATATGTTTTGCTCATCGTCGCAAGAAGCTCAGCAAGTAAAAAATGAACACTTTCATTATCATCGGGAATAAGCATAGGGACGACATTCTGTGCGCCGAAAATATGCTGAATAAACGGCAATTGTGTTCCTATTGATGGTTCAGTGGAGAAACCTGTATCGGAGATAGTAAAGAGGTTAGGTGATGTTTTCAGAAGGTGATTCACGATAGAGCTTGAGACAGGGATATTCCCCACAGGTGTCGAGAGGAACCCTGATTCAGGTAAAAGGATTCGCTCTGTTTTAACGGGCGATGTTCCAAGGATAAAAACAAGGTCATAATTGCGCCCGTAAAGGTTTTTGTAAGCATGAGCTATAATCCCGCCGACTGAATAAATCGAACCCATTGGCACTATAATTCCTCGCAATTGAGCGCTTTTGCTCAAAT
>JBAMLU010000012.1:9857-11570 GCA_039793385.1 bacterium | reverse complement strand
GCGAAAAGTTGGTCTCATATACGCCTATTCGAGCGGAGCAAAAAGGATTAAATATGATAGCCAAGGCATTTCGGGATTCTTTTATATGCCTTTTACAGTTGGGACAATTGAGGGCGAGCTTGCATATCTGCCAAAAACAACAGCCGATACCGCAAAAATCACCAATCAGTGGGGATTTAACCTGAAGACATTCAGGGCTAAGGAAGGTGTTAAAACGAGCGTTAATTTTTGGCATTACTCAAAAGATTTCACAAATCTTTATACCTTTGCACTTGGAGACCCGGATTATTACTATACCTATCTTGGCGATACACTCAAAGACCCTTATAAATACTACAATAGATACAAAGGCGAGAGCGGCGGCGAGATGAGAACCGATATAAGAATAAGCGAAACCACTGAAACAACAATCAAAATAAGGTATTTTGTTGATAGGTCAACAGATGCAAGCAATCTCTACACATCGACAAATTTTACCTTTCACCCACAATTTATTGACGAACTATCTTTAACCTACTCTCTTACCAAAGATAGCCTTACAGCACTTTCCTATTATTACGACTACTACAAGTTATACATGCAAAAAACCTTCGGTGAGATTGGCACAATTCGAGGATTTTTACAGCTTTCAACTCGGTTGAGTTCCACATACGGGTACTATAGAAGCACATATGATAGGCTCGAGTTTCGATTCGCAAAGATAAAGCCTTTGACAATCGAGCTTGTACTCAAATGGAGCGACCCAAATTTCGAGAAAAAAGCCGATGGCTATTTCGAATTTACCACAGAACAAGGTGTCGAGTTTGCAGGAATCGAGTTTAATATGAGATATGATTTCAGAAAATACGAGCAAAAAACGAGCGATAATCAACATACTTTCAGGTTTAATCTGAGATATAATTTCTGATATGGGCACAAAAAGGAAAGAATTTGAGATTGAAAAATACCTTTCTTACCAAAAGGAAAGGATAAATAAGGCACTACGCCTGTATTTGCCGCCCGAAAAAACGAAACCATCTGAGTTGATTTATGCAATTAATTATGGTGTTCTTGATGGTGGGAAACGGATAAGACCTATACTTACAATTGCAGCATTCAATTGGGCAGGCGGAAAAGGGAAAAAGATTCTACCTGTTGCATGCGCTATTGAACTCATTCACTCGTTCTCGCTAATACACGATGACCTTCCATCAATCGATAACGACGACTACAGACGGCATAAGCTTACCTGCCATAAGGAGCTCGAACGAATTACCGGTGACAGGCGAATTGGCGAGGCAATGGCTATTCTTGCCGGTGATGCTCTTCTTTCACTTGCCTTTATACTGCTCGCAAAGAGAGGAAACCCGCGGGTTATAAAGGAGGTTTCAAACGCAACATTTGACCTTGTGCGGGGTGAGGCAGCTGATGTTCTTACTGAGGGTAAGGAATTCACCGGTAAGGATCTCGAGTTCATCCATCTCAACAAAACAGCATCACTAATAAAAACATCAATTCGTGCTGGCGCAATCATGGCTAAAGCCAACCGAAAAGAAATCAAAGCGTTAACGGATTACGGCACTTATATTGGGCTTGCCTTTCAGATTCGCGATGACTGGCTCAACGAAATTGGAACAGAAGAGGAACTTGGTAAACCTGTCAAAAGCGATAAGAAACACAAAAAGGCAACATATCCAACCCTATACGGGCTCGAGAAAACAATCGCCATTGCCC
>JBAMLU010000012.1:467-9847 GCA_039793385.1 bacterium | reverse complement strand
ATATTGTACAAAGGATGAAATAATTCTATGCCAACGAGTGATAATATGAATGAGTTTGGATATCTCCCAACGGGACTCCTCGCAAAAATAAATGGACCTGAGGACCTGAAGAAACTTTCCTTTGATGAGCTCAAGTATCTTGCCGAGGAGGTGAGGGATTATATAACCTTTGTTGTTTCAAAAAATGGCGGTCATCTTGCACCAAGCCTTGGAACTGTCGAACTTATTATTGCCCTTCTTTATGTTTACAATCCTCCAAAGGATAAAATAATATTTGATGTTGGACATCAAGCATACGCTTATAAGATACTCACTGACAGGAAGGATAAATTTGTTACGCTTAGAAAAAGAGGGGGCATTTCCGGTTTTCTTCGAAGAAGCGAGAGCCAGTATGATTTCTTTGGTGCCGGGCATGCGTCGACATCCCTTTCAGCAGCCTGCGGCGCCTTGTGTGCAAGGGAAATTCTCGGTGAGGATTACCGTGTGGTTGCTGTTATCGGTGATGGCGCTCTTACGGGGGGGCTCGCATATGAAGGGCTTAACAATGCCGGTGCTTTAGGAAAAGAAATCCTTGTCATACTTAACGATAATAAGATGTCTATCTCAAAAAATGTTGGAGCACTCTCTAAATACCTCACTTATCTTATAACTCACCCAAAATATCGCAAACTGAAGGAAGAAATATGGGAGCTTACAGGAAGGCTTTCACATATTGGAAGGCATGTTAGAACATTCGCAAGAAAATTCGAGGACTCTTTAAAAAATATGATAGTGCCATCAATACTATTTGAGGAGTTCGGATTTAACTACTACGGACCGATAGACGGACATAACATAAAAGAACTTGTGAAAATCCTTAAGGAAATTAAAGATATAAACCTCCCAAAATTCCTTCACATTATTACAGTTAAGGGTAAGGGGTATAGACCTGCTGAGGACAATTCCTGCAAATATCACGGTGTCGGGAGATTTGATTTAGAAAGCGGGGAGGTGATACTTTGCGAAAAACCCACATTTACCGACATATTTGGCGCATCTATTGCCGAATTTGCGGAGAAGGATGAAAAGATTGTTGCTATAACCGCCGCAATGAAAACTGGTTGCGGACTTAACATGTTCGCTTCAAGATTTCCGGAAAGGTTTTTCGATGTTGGGATTGCTGAGGAGCATGCGGTTGTTTTTGGCTCATCACTTGCGCTATCGGGTTTAAAGAGCGTCGTTGCCATATATTCAACCTTCCTTCAGCGAGCTTACGATTGTATCATCCACGATGCCGCTCTTCAGAAAGCACCTGTTATATTTGCGGTCGATAGAGCTGGGATTGTGGGTGAGGATGGTCCCACACATCATGGAATATTTGATATAAGCTACCTAAGACCAATCCCCAACATTATAATCACCGCACCTCGAAACGGAAATGAACTTCGCAACCTCCTTTATACCGCCCTCTATAACTCAGAATATCCTTTCTTCATACGCTACCCTCGAACATATACTGAGGAATTTGATATAACAAGTGGTCCACAAAAAATACCGCTTGGATGCTGGGAAATTCTTAAAAGAGGCACAGGCAATATTGCTATTCTTGCTGTAGGTTCTATGGTAAATCCATCGCTTGAGGCATCCAATATTCTCGAAAATGAGGGGATTTCAGCAACAGTTGTAAACTGCAGGTTCATAAAGCCAATGGATGAAAAAATCCTCGAAGAGATCCTTAAAACATCAAAATATGTTTTCACAATTGAAGAGGGTTCGATTATTGGAGGATTTGGTGCCGGGATTTCAGAATTTTCGGACAAAAACGGATTCTCCTCAGCACGAATAATAAAAATTGGTATCACAGATAATTTTGTTGAGCATGGTTCTCGCGAAGAGCTTCTCGAACTCCTCGGCTTGACAACATCAGGAATTGCCGAAAAAATAAGAAATACAATTCTAAAAGGAGGAGCATGATAAGGGAAATATTCAATAGGATTAATGATGACCACAGGGTAGGATTTGCTGCCCTTGAGGAAAATCTTGATACCATCGAAAAAGTTGCAGGACTAATAGTTGAAAGAATAAAAAAAGGGAAGAAGGTTCTCGTTGCAGGAAATGGCGGAAGCGCCGCTCAAAGTCAACATTTTGCCGCAGAGATTGTTGGCAGATATGCAAAGGAGAGAAAAGGATACCCATCAATAGCGCTAACCACGGACACATCAATCATAACAGCCATAGGTAATGATTATGGATTTGAAAATATATTTAGAAGGCAGATAGAGGCTATCGGTGAAAATGAGGATATATTCATCGGTATATCAACATCTGGAAATTCGACTAACATTATTGAGGCAATAAAAGAAGCAAAAAAATTGGGGCTCACAGTTATAACATTAACCGGGCGTGATGGTGGAAAGATGAGGAATATATCGGATTATAATATCAATATTCCTCTTAAAGATACACCCAGAATCCAGGAAATTCATGATACCATTCTTCATATGATTGCGGAGATAACGGAAAGAATATTAACACCAGGCGAGCAAGCTTAATAAGTTAGCCTTAATTGAGTTGAAATTGAGGGGTAATTAAATTTTATGCCGGGGTGAAATTCATCCCTGTTATGTTTTAAATCGAAACCTACAGAGCTGTTTTCGCCAAGTTTAATTTCTCCGTTCATACCGATGCTTCCAATTAATCTTGAATATCGCTTTTTTCTATCGCCATAAGCTTCGTAATCGTATTGTGAATACCTCTCTGCATCAGCAATGATGCCGAAATAAAAACGGTCACCTTTTATCGTTACCTTTCCCGAGAAAATCCCGCCCGGTTTTTCCCAACTAAGCCGCTGAACCCATTCATCACGCCATATAAGTTCACCATAATCCTCAAACCTGTAAGTAAAAGAAAACTCGCAATCGAAAAAACCTTTTTCCATCCTTACCCCGCTTTTTATCCTCATCTCCCGCCTTAACCTATCAGGATTTTGAACGCTACCACCAAAATCATATATCAAATAGTTCGCTGTAAGCGGAACCTCCTGAAACAAAACCATATCTTTAAAATTCATCTCATAACCACATATAAGATAATATGTTTTATCAGTTCTATTGGTACCCGAAAGGGGTGGTAAAAGATAAATTGTATGAGCCAAATGAAATAGATAATCTATTTTCAAAACTATAGGCTCAAGCAAATTAACGCGCCCACAGAAACCAAATCTTTTCAATTCAATGTCCCTCGTGTTTGATTTATCGAATTCATAATCAAAAGATGAGACCGATTGACTAAAAGAGATTTTTAATGTATCGCGCTTTGAGCTCAATCTTAATGAACCAGCGAACTCGGCGTATCTTTTTTTCTCGTTCCTTAGCTTCTCTCCATATCTTGAGTATTCCTCCAAATAAGAATATCCTAAGCTTGCCCCAAATATCATCGATTGATATAAAGTGTTTAGCTCGCTTTTCCTCAATTCTTGTTTTTTTGATATTTCTGTAAGGTATCTTTGTCGAATTGTATCAACAATTTCCGATAACGCAAATACATTTTTAAAATTCTCATATTCGCCGTTCCAAGCAAAAGAAACCCCCCTTAAAATGTTAATCTTCAGGTCCAATCCCACTTTTACAGAATCCTTCTTCCCAATGTCTAATTCTTTTGTAGTCTCTCTGAAAAAGAAATATCTCTTCTCCGATACTTTATAGCCGAGCAATGGGCGAAGCGAAATTTTTGAACCCCAAAACAAAAATCCCTTATCCCCAGATAATAATAATATTTTCCCCGGAAGTTTTTGTGAAAATTCAAGCTCGAAAAAAATTTTCACATACCTCAATCTATTTCTCATATCAAAAGAGAATAATAAACCATCAAATCTATCCTCTTCGACTTTTGTCCTGTGGAATTTCAAATCGCTTTTGAGTTCACCTCTTTCTAAAACAAGCCCCGAATAATAGTTTCTAACAGTTTTCTCGTTATAGGTATAACCTGAATAATTTAGCTCGATAATCCCCTTAAAAGCGCCAAATCTTTTTCCAAACGCTGACACCGACTTTATATCACTCTCTTTGTAGTTCCTGTTAGTGCTTAAAGGGAACTTATAAAAGGTGGATGAAAACGAAAAATAATATATTAATTTTTCCGCTTCAGATGAATATAGTCTCGTTTTCGTCTCGAATGAGTTGCTTCTGTCGTTTTTCGTGTAAAGAGCAAGATGTTCAATTGCACAAAAAGATCCAGTTTCAAGCACGAAAAGAGTAATAATCGGAATGAGGATATTCTTATTCAAGCACATTAAAAAGTTCTTTAGCGATTTCTCCGAGCTCTGCTATAGTTAATTGCTCAGCTCGCACTGTTTTTGGCAAACCAAGTTTCTCAATAATAGGCTCAACAATCTCTGGTGACCATCGAGATTTCAAAGAATTTACAAGCGTCTTTCTCCTCGTTGCGAATGCTAGTTCAAGGAAACTAAGGAAATTCTCAAATGAAATCCCCGAGACTATAGGAAAATCCCTTGTTTTTAGCGAAACGAGAACCGAATCAACATCAGGCACAGGATAAAAGAAATTCCTTGGAACATCCATTATAATCCTGTGAGTGAAATAGTTCTGCACAACAATTGGAAGTGGACCGTATTCTTTTTTCCTTGGATGTGCAAAAATCCTTCTTGCAGCTTCTTTTTGAAGCATGAGGATACAGGATTCACTTATATTATTCTGCTTTGCTATGTGAAAAAGGATCGGGGTTGTTTTTGAGTAAGGGATATTACCAACAACAACGAGCCTGCCCTCATCAAAAAAATCCCTTAATCGAACTTTAAGAAAATCGCCCTTTATGAGCTTGAAATTTTTCTTGAAACGCTCCTCAAGGAACCGCCAGAAACGCCTGTCAATTTCCACACCAACGACAAGCCTTGCCATTTTTACAAGATGCTCCGTCAATTCGCCCCTGCCGCAGCCTATCTCAACAACCACCTTATCCTTAACCTGAGCCAGTTCGGCTATACGATGTGCAATATCTGGCTTAACAAGGAATACCTGCCCAAAAGCTTTCGACGGTTCAAAATCATTTTTGAATTTCCCTCCTTGCTTCAGATAAGCCTCACCTTCATGCCAAATACCAAATAACTCGAGCGCATTTTTTGTTGTTATATTGGCGAGCTCGTCGAGCTCGAGCCCCATAATCCTTGCAAGTGTCTCGGCAGTATGCACGATATAGGATGGTTCGTTTCGTCTTCCTCTTAAAGGATGCGGCGCAAGATAAGGAGCATCAGTCTCAAGAACAATGCTTGATGGTTTCAACACCGACATGTATGATGGGGTGCGTTTTGAAAATGTTATTGTGCCATTTATACCTATTAAGAATCCGTTTTCCATTGCCCATTTGCATTCCTTTACCCCACCCGAGAAGGAATGAAATATGCCGCGTAGATTTCCTTTATACTCTGAAAGTATCCTTATAGCATCATCGAATGCCTCTCGAATATGAATGATCAAAGGCAAGCCGAGTTTCATTGCGAGTTCAATATGATGCCTGAAAACCCGCTCCTGCAAATCTTTAGGCGCAAACTTTCTGTAATAATCGAGCCCTGTTTCACCAACGGCGACAACATGTTTTGAACTCATTATAAGTGACTCAAGCATTTTAATTGAATCATCATTGAAACCCCTAGTACTGTTTGGATGGATCCCGCAAGATGCATAAATGAAGCCGTACCTTTCGGCGAGCTCTACCGCTAAACGAGAATTATCAATATCTATACCAACATCAACAATATACGAAACCCCGCTCTTTTGAGCCCTTACGATTACCTCATCTCTATCACTTGAAAAATCATCGAGGGAAAGATGAGAGTGCGTATCCACAAGAATGCTCATGGATTTAAAATAATCAAACAACGCAACAAAAGCAACATATTATTGACTTTATGAGCATATTGGTTTAAGTTAATTCCCTATGGTTAAAAAGGTTGTTGAGGTTCAAAATAGCATTGGTCTTCATGTTCGTCCGGCACATCTTATTGTGAAAGAAGCGATGAAGTACCGGAGTAAGCTAAGGCTTGCTAAAGACAATATTGAGGTTGATGGTAAATCGATGATGGAGCTTTTGATGCTTGAAGCTGGAAAGGGCTCTAAGATAACTATAATTGCTGATGGTGTTGATGAGAATGAGCTTGCTACTTCAATAGAAAAACTCTTCCTCGATAAATTCGGGGAGGAATAGTGCCAAACATCATAACCATTTCCCGAATTATCTTAACCCCATTTATAATCCTTATACTTGAGTATCAAACGAGCAAATTCTTTCTTGCGTTCTTTCTTTTTGTTTTTGGCGCGCTATCCGACCTTTTCGACGGCATTCTTGCAAGGAAAAACAATAATATCACATATTTTGGCAGACTTGCAGACCCGATCGCCGATAAAATATTCACCTTATCACTCCTGGGCTACCTCGTTATCAAGGGAATTTTAAACTTGATACCTTTCACGCTCCTATTCGTTCGTGAATTTGCTATTACCTATTTCAGATTGAGGCATTCAAGCGCTGATCCCCCTATAGCCACAATTCCTCTTGCTAAGGCAAAAACAGCTATCGAGATGGTATCGATCGGAATAATTCTTCTTCTATTCCATTTCGGGCTTGATAAAACGGGTATAATAGCCAATCTCCTTGTTATAATTGTTCTCATATTATCGATTGTTTCAGGTGCAAGATATATTATAATTTACGAAGGATATTTGCGTAAAGTCGAGGGGAGGGGCAAAAAGATGGAAGCTTAACTGACTCTGTTAGCTCGAAAGACGATTCTTCCAAAAATATTCTTTCCCTATCCATAAGCTCCTCCGACCATCTTCTTCCCCTGAGCCATATGAATATCCCGCCTGGATGAAGGTAATCTGAAGCCGTTTTTAAGATATTGAGCGGGTTCTCAACAGCCCAGGCGGTGACAATATCACACCTGGCGTCCGGTTTATATGTTTCTGCCCGAATATTCAAAACCTCAGTGTTTCCGAGCCCAAGCTCAGATACAACCTTTTTGAGAAATATCGCCTTCTTCCTGACAGATTCTATCATTTCTAAAACAAACCCTTCACGGAATATCTTAACAGGGATTGCAGGAAAACCAGATCCCGAACCTATATCAATCCACCTATTGCCGGGCGAATAAGAAAAGTAGTTCAATATCGAGAGTGATGGAAGGATATGCTTATCAGCAAGGACTTCCTCGTCGCTTTTGGAAAAGAGGGCAAATTTTCTATTGAAACTGTAAAGAAGTTCTACATATAAGTAGAGCTTCTGCATCTTATTTCCTGTGAAATCTATCCCTAACTTTTTCAGTCCCTTTTCAAGTCTTTCCAATTGATAATCAACGAGTTCCGCTGGGTGTTTCATATGAAACATCCCCTTTTATCTTTCTCTTCAGATGTATATATAAAAGTGTAATATCGGAAAGCCTAATCCCCGGAATTTTTAACGCCTCAAGAAGATTCTTCGGGCGCACCCTTATGAATTTCTCCTTCCCCTCCCTCGTTAATCCTCTTACCGTACCGTAATCGAATCCATCTGGAATAAAAACCGCTTGAAGTTCGCTTTCTGACCGTATCCTTCTTTTTTCCCTCTCTATATATCCCTCATACTGGAGCTCAATCAAAGCCCTTCTTAAAACCTCTTTCGGGAAGGCTTCAAACAACGGGGCAAGCTCTTCAAGCGTGAGTTTACCGCCCTTTTCTTCCCCGAGCCTCTTTTTCTTCACCTCCTCTATAACTTTCTTTACCATAACATCCTTTTCCTCACAATCACCAATCATATTTTCAGGAAGGAGTTTATATTTTTCAGCGTATTTAAGCAGTCTTGAACTTGTGTTGTCCTCGCGCAAGATAAGTCTGTGCTCAGCCCTTGCTGTAAAAAGTCTATAAGGTTCGTCAACGCCTTTCAACACGAGATCATCTATCATTACCCCTATATAGCTTTCGTGCCTTTCGAGCCTAAAAGGGGGTTCTTTTTTGACATATAGTGCTGCGTTTATCCCTGCCATAATCCCCTGTGCTGATGCCTCCTCATATCCTGAGCTTCCGTTTACCTGTCCCGCAAAAAATAGCCCTTTTACATATTTGTATTGAAGGTAATTTGTTAGCATTTTAGGGTCAATAAGATCATACTCTATGGCATAAGCGGGAACTGCGAGCTTTGCCTCCTCGAGCCCAATAACCGACTGTACGATACGCAGCTGGAGCTCGTATGGCATGCTCATCGAAAGCCCGTTCAAATAGACCAGCTCCGAGTTCCATCCCTCAGGTTCAATGAATATCTGATGGCGCTCGTGGTCAGCATATTTCACCACCTTATCCTCTATTGATGGACAATATCTTGGACCAATCCCTTTTATCCTCCCTCCGTAAAGAGCTGACTCACTGAGATTTTCCAAAATTAATCTCTTTGTTCTTTCTGTTGTGTATGTTAAAAAGCAGGAAAGTTGTTCATCAAGTCTTGTTCTTGTCCTAACCGAAAACGGGATATAGTCCGTTTCGCCTTTCTGCTCGATCATCTTTGCTAAGTTAATCGAACTTTTGTATACACGAGGCGGGGTTCCGGTTTTGAATCGCAATATTCTCAACCCCAACTTTCTCAGTGATTCCACAAGGCGTGATGAGTTTCTTTCCCCCATTCTCCCTCCGTTTACTCTATTATGCCCAATATGTATTAGCCCATTCAGAAATGTCCCTGTTGCAACAATAACCGCTGAACAAATTAATTCCCCGCTTCTATCGCATACAACCCCTCTAACACGGTCGCTTTCAACCTCGATCTCAATAGCCTCATCCTCAATAATATCGATATTCTCCATCCTAAAAAGCTCACACTGAACTAACATTCTGTAATACCTTCTATCAACTTGAGCACGAGTAGCCTGAACAGCGGGACCCTTCCTTCTGTTCAATATCCTGTATGAAACAGAAGCTCTATCCGTAACATATCCAATAAGTCCGCCGAGCATATCAATATCACGGATGAGGTTTGCCTTTGCGATTCCTCCCATTGACGGATTACATGATAATTCTCCGATTTTCCCCTTTGAAAGAGTTATAATGAGCGTTCGCATGCCCATTCGTGCTGCTACCGCTCCTGCCTCTATCCCGGCATGCCCTCCGCCTATGACAACAACATCATACCGCCCCATATTTTAATAATATCTCCCTTTTATCAATCCCAGTCAACAAAAATAGTTTCATTGACATTTTCAATTTGAACCTTAAAATATAAAATAGGAGTTAGGAGATAGGGAATAGGAAAGTAGGGCAAATATGACAAATAATAACCCCTCAAAAATAACACAGATTTTTTCAGCTTCAGATGTGAAACACGGCATATCTCTTTTCACGGATGAAAAAGATTCAAGCGGTGGA
>JBAMLU010000012.1:0-457 GCA_039793385.1 bacterium | reverse complement strand
AAAACCTGAGGAAATTGTAAGTCAACTTTGGAGATAATGCCCATGAAGAAAAAAACTCTACAAAATACTAGTAATGATTCTATTCCCAAATTGGCAGATGCTCTTGTTTCTGACACAAGAAATCTGCTTTATGAAGCAAAAACCGAAGAAGATTTAAGAATCGGTTTTGAAAAACTTTTAGAGCCAATAAGAACCAAGATAAACCTTAAATCAACTCCTAAATATGAAAGATCAGTTTATACTGGTCGTTCTGATGCAGTACACGGACAAGTAATTATTGAATATGAGGCACCAAAATCATTTTCCTCAAAGAAAAATATAGACCATGCTTATGAGCAGTTAGTAAATTATTTATCTGATGAAGCAAAAGAAACAAAATTAACTCAATTAGTTGGTGTGGGGTTTGATGGCGAAAAAATTTTCTTTGTAAAGAATCGTGAAGGTAAGTGGATTAAAG
>JBAMLU010000011.1:11327-11709 GCA_039793385.1 bacterium | reverse complement strand
GCCAGATTCTATTAGTTATAAGGGAGCAATTGGAATTATGCAGATTATGCCCGCAACATACGATGAGATAAAGAAAAAACTCAACCACCTTAAAGATATATACGATCCTGAATCAAACATTGAAGCCGGCGCCTTTTATCTATCCTCATTAATAAGACAAACCGAGAAACTAAATCCTCATCCTAAAGAAATCATCCCGCTTGCGCTTGCATCTTATAACTGGGGCATAGGTAACATCAAAAGGCTCATCAAAAAACTCAAAACAACATCCTGGATGAAACTCCTCGACCACCATCCTGAAGAAACAAAGAACTATGTTAAAAAAGTTTTATTTTTATATTTGAAATATAGCGGAAAATTATTGTAAAAATCAGCACTTTGG
>JBAMLU010000011.1:0-11317 GCA_039793385.1 bacterium | reverse complement strand
CTTTGGCAAAAGCGCTTGTTTCATTTCCCTTATCTTTTTAATTGTAATTTCGACAATATTTTCGAGTGGGTATTCATAGGATTTTCTTTCAGCCCGAACATAAAGTTCAACTTTACCCTCCCGAAATGTCCGTTCACCTAAAGTAAGTCTAAGTGGGAACCCGATAAGGTCAGCATCCTTAAACTTCACTCCCGCTCGAGCCTCTCTATCGTCAAGTACGGCATCAACACCACATTCGCAAAGTTTAGCATAAACCTCTTTAGCCTTTTCAAAAAGTGGTTCATTTGAGATATTAAGCGGGGAAATAACAATCTCAAAAGGGGCAATAGAGATAGGCAAAGCAAAGCCGTCTTTATCCGCATAAAGTTCCACAGCAGAAGCAAGAATCCGTCCAAGCCCAATTCCGTAGCTACCCATTATTATTGGCTTACTAACCCCATTTTCGTCGATGAACATTGCGTCAAGCGCAAAAGAATATTTCGTCCCAAGCTTGAATATATGACCAACCTCAATAGCAGGAATTATAGTCAATTTTTCCCCACAATTTGGGCAAAAATCCCCTTCCTTCGGCATATGAATATCAACGATAGTAACATCATCAAGTTCCGATAATTTCTTGCCAGTTATATGGTATTCATCCTTATTGGCGCCTGTAGCAAAAATATAATCCATCCCAACCGAATTATCTGCGAAAAATTTCACCCCCTTCAACCCAAAGGGTCCGATATATCCTATTTGAGCACCCGTTAATCTTAATACTTCTTCAGGCTCGCACGGGCGAATTGCTCCTACAATTTGCATAGCTTTATCCAAAGAAAGTTCGTAATCACCGCGAACAAGGAACATCACAGCTCCGTATCTTTCAGACATATAAAGCAAAGATTTAACGAGTTTCTGTGGGGGTAATCCGAGAAATGTCGAAACCTCGTCTATTGTTTTTGCGCCTGGTGTATAAACGAGCTCCTCTTTCATAGGAGTATTATCGAATTGCTGTGGGATGCTCATAGCGACCTGCGCATTTGATGATATATTACATTTTGAGCAATGTATCACAATATCCTCACCACATAAAGCTGGCACCATAAACTCAGCCGATTCGGTTCCACCCATAACCCCGCTTGATGCTCTTGCCTCAAGGAATTTCAATCCGCAACGAGTGAATATCCTTCTATACGCAACTGCATGGTCCTCGTATGATTTGTCAAGCTGCTCTTTATTCGCCGCGAGCGTGTAAGAATCCTTCATAAAGAACTCTCGCACACGCAATATGCCTGATCGAGGACGAGGCTCATCACGAAATTTCGTCTGTATCTGATACCATACCTGCGGTAATTCCCGATATGAGCGTATTTCTCGGCTCGCTATAAATGCTATTATCTCCTCATGAGTTGGAGCGAGGCACAAAACCCTGCCCTTTCTATCCTTTACCCTGAACATTTCATCACCCATAGCCTCGTTCCTGCCGGTTGCATCCCATATCTCAATCGGATTAATAGCGGGCATAAGGAGCTCCTGTGCACCAATTTTGTTCATCTCCTCGCGAATGATCTCGGCGATTTTGTTAATTGATCTCAAACCGAGTGGCAAATATATATAAACACCGCTCATAAGCATCCTTATATAGCCGGCTCGAAGCAATAATCTGTGGCTTGGTGTTTCGGCTTCACGCGGTTCTTCTTTAAGTGTTGGAAAAAATGCCTTAGTCCATAACATACTTTTCACCTTCAATCTTAGCGCGCCCGAGAGGATTCGAACCTCCGACCTAGAGTTCCGGAGACTCTCGCTCTATCCTGGCTGAGCTACGGGCGCAAGTTCATACCTTAAATTCAAACATATTATATCTAAAGCTTCCTTTCTCGTCAACCTCCATTATGATATAGCTTCCACAACTGGAAAACAGGTTCCCACTAACACTTCCGGGGTTTAAAAGGAGTGTTTTGTTGTATTTCTCCTCGAGCGGGATGTGTGAATGCCCGAATATAAGGATATCTGGTTTTTCTTTTGGAAGTTCGGCGTAAAGTTTTTGAGCAAGTCCCCATGGTGAGCCTCTCCCGTGAACGAGAGCAAACCTGATCCCATTCAATTCAAACTCGAGGCGAGGTGGTAGTTCACGCTTGACAGGTTCATCATCCATATTGCCACAAACACCATAAAAAACCTTGCCCAATCCCCTAATCTCTTCTACTGTATCCATATTCGTATAATCGCCCGCATGAACAATAATATCAACATCCCCGGCAACATCCCAGACCTCCTCCGGCATCCTCAATATTCGCTGACCTATGTGAGTATCGGAAAGAATAAGAATCCTTTTTAACCCCATTTTAAATACTACCTCTTCCTTTTATGTCTATCCCTTTTGCGAAGTTTTTTCCTTTTGTGGGTCTTAACCTTGCGAATCTTCCTCTTTCTTCCGCAGGGCACATTACCTCCTTTTATTTTTTAATATAACCTTTATCGCAATTCAACACAACAATTTTTTATTTGATATGATGTTGACAGATGTATAGTTTAATTGTATTATAATAAAAAGGGGCGTGAAATTGAGAATAACACCGGTTGAAGTTCAAAATAAGGAATTCGGGCGAGAGCTTTTTGGGTATAAGAAAAATGAGGTAAACGAGTTTTTAAAAGAGCTTGCCAATACGGTTGAAGAACTTTACGAACAATTATCAAAGGAAATTCACAAAAGCGAGGAGCTTCAAAAGCAGCTAAAAGAACTCGAAACCCGGCAGGAAAAGATAATTAAAGAGGCGGAGCTTGAGGCGAGAAGAATAAAGGATGAGGCAAAATCAATTGCAATTGAACTCATTGAGCAAACAAAAAAAGAGATAATGCGGCAGGAAACGGAATTTCAAATTGCCATGAATCGCAAGAGGGAGGAGATATTTGCGCTTGACAACCTCAAGGGGAGATTTTTAAGGAGGTTAAGGGATTTGCTTGATAGTGGGAAAAGGCTCATAGAATTTTTTGAAAGCGAGTATGAAACAAGAGAGATTGCAAGGCTATCAGCATCAATAAGCGAGAAGGCTCCGCTTGTTGAGGGTCTTCTTGAGGAATTTATAGCAAAAAATAGCAAGTTCAAGTTGAGAAGAAGCGAAAGGGGTAAAGATGAACCCGATAATGCCGAAAGTTAAAGAATGTGCGGAATATATTAGACCAAAACTGAGCCTCGAACCACAAATAGGAATAATCCTCGGCACAGGATTAGGCGGAGTCGCTGATGCAATGGAAAAAATATCGATATTCCCATATAAGGAACTACCTCACTTTCCCGTTTCAACGGTTGAGGGTCACTCAGGGAATCTTATAATTGGGAAACTATCAGGGAAACCGGTCCTCGCTATGCAGGGGCGTTTCCACTATTATGAGGGATATTCGATGGCTGAGGTTACATTCCCGATAAGGGTAATGAAAGAACTTGGGATAAAAACGGTTATAATCTCAAACGCCGCCGGTGGACTGAATCCCCAGTTTAGCCCAGGAACCATAATGCTCATAACAGATCATATAAACCTCATGCCTGCAAATCCGTTAACCGGTATAAACGAACCAGAGGCAGGGGTGAGGTTTGTCGATATGCTCGGCTGCTACACCCCAGAACTTCAACAACTCGCTATGGATGTTGCTATTCGTGAGGGTATAAGGATTGAAAAGGGTGTTTATGTGGCACTTCCGGGACCGAATTTCGAAACATCAGCGGAATATCGTTATCTGAGGACAATTGGGGCTGATGCTGTCGGGATGTCCACTGTGCCTGAGGTTATAGTGGCTAAACAATGTGAACTAAAAGTCCTCGCCTTCTCCATTATAACCGATATGTGCAGACCCGATAGCCCAGAACATGTTTCACACTTAAAGGTTATTGAAGTTGCTAATAGAACAGATAAAACATTGTCAAGGCTAATTGCAAAGATTGTCGCTGAACTTTAAGGGGGGGGATAATGATGAACATAGCTTGGAAAGTTAATCCTGTAAAGGGGGAATACAATGATGAGGAAATGAAAAGATATTTATCATTGTATTCCAGGATGACCTATTCATCGTTCATTATCAGTTTTGATAAATGGCATCCATTTACGGACATATATGAAACAGATGATGAATTCATCATAATATGCGATATCGCTGGCGTCGAACCTGATAAGATTCAGGTGCTCCTTGAAAAAAATACAGTCCAGATAAAAGGGGAAAGAAATAACAATTATCCAAAGGGGTCAGCAATATTACATGATGTGGAAATTCTCTGTGGACAGTTCGAAAGGGTGATTCATATCCCTGAGAATATTGAGATAAGCGAGGCAAAGGCATCATACAAGAACGGGTTTCTAAAAATCTTGCTTAAGAAGGGTAAAAGGAGTGTAGAAACGAAGAAAGAGGTTCCAATAGAATGAACGGTGAATTAACAAAGAAAACCGAGAACCTTATAGAAGCTGGAATCCTTCCAATAAAAGGATTAGTCGCTTTTCCTGGTCTTATTGTACCTCTTATGGTAAGGGAGATGCACTTAACGGAGCTTATTAAGGATGTGCTTGCGAATAAAACTGAACTCTCGCTTTTCACTGTTAAGGAAGAAAACGAGGAAAATGAGGGGAACGAGTCCGAGAGCGAAATCGATGTTTTAGAAAAAACAATTACACTTTCAAGTGTATATAATGTTGGGGTTTTAGCGAAGATAATTCGATTTTCGAGATTGCCGGACGGCTCGATGCGGCTTTTGGCGCAGGGTGTTGAGCGAGTGAGGATTGTGGAGCAAACGGAAAGTGAGGTATATCTCAAGGCGAAAATGGAGATTCTCAAGGATATTGTTGATAACAGCCCAGAGGAGCGGGTGCTAATGCAATCGGTAATCGACCAGTTCAGCAAAGTTGCTGCACTCGCACCTTATATCCGGGATGATGCTACAATAATTGCGGCAAGCATTAACGAACCCGGCAAACTCGCTGATATGATAACTGTAAACCTCAACATAAGCACCGCAGACAAACAAAGACTCCTCGAGGAACTCAATGTTAAAGAAAGGCTTAAAATTGTTCTCAGACTTCTATCGCAGGAGCTCGCCATACTTGAACTAACAAAAGAGATAAAAGAAAAAGCAACATCAGAACTCGGTAAGGCTCAGCGTGATTATATCCTTCGTGAGCAACTCAGGATAATTCAAGAGGAACTTGGCGAGAAAGACGAAAAGACCAGAGAGATTGAGGAATTCGAGAGAAAGATAAAAGAGGCAAACCTTCCGAAAGAGGCTTATGAATCAGCAATGCGAGAACTCGATAGACTTCGTATAATGAACCCTGCCACTGCTGAATACATCGTTTCGAGAACCTATCTCGACTGGATAGTGAATCTCCCCTGGAACATCTCTACCGAGGACAATCTGGACCTGGATTATGTTAAGCGTGTTCTTGATGAGGACCATTATAACCTTGAGAATGTGAAGGAAAGGGTTATAGAGTTTTTAGCGATAAGGAAGATCAAACAGGATGCTAAAGGGTCGATATTGTGTTTTGTTGGTCCACCTGGGGTTGGAAAAACATCAGTAGGGATGTCCATAGCTCGCGCCCTCGGAAGAAAATTTTACAGGATAAGCCTTGGTGGTATGCGTGATGAGGCTGAGATACGGGGGCACAGAAGAACTTATGTCGGCGCGCTTCCTGGAAGAATAATCCAGGGAATAAGGAAAGCAGGCTCGAATAATCCTGTGTTTATGCTTGATGAGGTTGATAAAATCGGTCAGGATTTCCGCGGGGACCCTGCGGCAGCATTGCTTGAGGTCCTCGACCCGGAGCAGAATTTCTCTTTCTACGATAATTACCTCGAGGTACCATTTGATCTATCAAAGGTTATGTTCATTGCTACAGCAAATTATCTTGACCCTGTCCCGAAAGTCCTTCTCGACAGAATGGAGGTAATTCATCTTCCAGGTTATACTGAGTTCGAGAAGATATACATAGCAAAGAGGCATCTCATCCCAAAGGAACTCGATAAACATGGGCTAAGCAAGGATCAATTGTCAATTCCAAATTGTGTCATACGGAAAATTGTCCGCGAGTATGCACAAGAAGCTGGGGTGCGAAACCTCGATAGAGCCATACAGGCTATATGCAGGAAAACCGCAAAAGCCATAGCGATGGGCGAAAAAGGGAAGATTCGGGTCACAAAAGCTAACCTGAAAAAGTTCCTCGGCTCACCTCAGTATATTGAAACGAAGCTCCTTAAAGAGCCGATACCGGGGGTTGCTGTTGGGCTTGCATGGACACCTGTTGGTGGTGAGGTCCTTTATATTGAAACAACAAAGATGAAGGGCGGGAAAAATCTCATATTGACAGGGCATTTGGGTGATGTTATGAAGGAATCGGCGCAAACGGCTCTGAGCTATCTCCGATCAAATGCTGAACTTTTCGGCATAAATGATGATATTTGCTCATATGAGATTCATGTTCATGTTCCTGCAGGTGCTATACCTAAAGATGGACCATCAGCGGGCATAACTATCGCTACCGCGCTCGCTTCACTCTTGCTCAACAAGCCGATGAAAAAATACCTCGCCATGACCGGCGAAATAACTCTAAGGGGCGATATTATGCCTGTCGGTGGGCTTAAGGAGAAATCTCTTGCCGCTCATCGTATCGGAATAAAAGAGATAATCATCCCTGAAGCAAACAAAAAGGACCTCGACGACATCCCTAAGGAAATCCTCCGTGATATAAAGTTCATCCCTCTCGCAAGGGTGGAACAGGCAATTAAATACGCACTCGAACTATAAAATAGTCAGATAAGCATTAGAAAATTCAGCCCCGCAATAAAACTTATCCACATTATATAAGGCAAAAGCAAAAAAGCCGCAAGGCGTGATATTTTATAAAATTTTACAATAATAATTAGAACTATTATTAAGAGCAATATTAAATCGATAAATGCCGTTTTAGGTGAGCGCATTTCAAAAAAGAAAAGTGACCATAAAACATTAAAAATAAGCTGCATCCAAAAAAGTTCCATCGCTCTTTTTCTTGTTTTGGGCATCTTTGGAATCCGCCAAACAATGAAAAGGGAAATAGCAATAAAAATGCACATTATAGTCCAAATAAGGTCGTAAACCCAGTATGGAACCGATAACTCAAGTTTATTCAAAGTAGAATAAAAAACATCTAAATTCGACGAGGTAAAAAGCCCACCAAGGCAAAGAGCAAGGAAGCAAAAGGAAAGAGAAATAAGTAATTTCAAAATTTCGTTCATATCGCCCATATTTACCCCAAAGTTTTAACGAATATAATATAAAAATTTTTATCAACTAGTAAATACAAAAAGGGGTGTAAAATATGTGTTTATCAAAATTCGTTTTTTAAATAGGATATTGACAGGAAAAAAAAGGGTGATAAATTATATAAAAGAGAGGACCCGTAGCTCAGTTGGTAGAGCAGCTGACTCATAATCAGCTGGTCCCAGGTTCGAGTCCTGGCGGGTCCAGATATGAGTGACGACGGGGCGATTAGCTCAGGTGGTAGAGCGCTAGTCTCACATACTAGAGGTCACTGGTTCGAATCCAGTATCGCCCAGTTAGGCTCCCTTAAGGGGGGCTTTTTTATTATTCATACCTAACGGAGGTTTTATGCCCTCTTATGAGGATAATGTTCAACTTATTCTCGCCCTAATTAAACAACTTCAGGAAATCGACGAGAAAAAAGCCGATATTGAGCTCAGTCGACAGTACCTTCCTCGAAGGATAAATGACCTCAAAAACGAACTTCAAAATGTTAAGATGGATCTCGAACGGTATAGACAAAAGGATATAGATGTAAAAAAGAACATAAAATTATTGGAGCTTGAGGTTCAGGAGCTTCGCGAGCGTCTGAAGAAAAGCAAGGAGAGATTGCTGAATGTCAGGACGAATAAGGAGTATGATGCTGTTCAGGCGGAGATTGATGTTCTTGAGTCAAAGATTGCACAGGTTGAAGAAGAGATATTGAGCCTGATGGAGGAGAGCGAGAAGATTGACAAGATTAAAGGGGAATTGGAATTGAAATACAAGCGCGTTGAAGATGAGAATCCGAAAGCCATTAGCGAGGCAGAAAAGAATCTCGCGAGGCTCGATAGTGAGATCGAACAAATTCAAAACGAATGGGATAGAATTGCCCGTGATTTACCACAGAATATTGTTGAAGAATACAAAACTATGCGGGCTAAACAGAACATTGTTGTGGCATTTGTGAGAAATAATTCTTGTGGCGCATGCTTTGCTGTGATAACACCACAGACCATTCAGGAACTCCGAAGGGGCAAGCGGATTATCAGGTGCGAAAATTGCGGACGATTTCTCATCCTTGAAGAAAAATAGCAAATGGGGGTGAAAATTCAGAAACCCTCATTTATTTATATCGATGGTGCATCAAAGGGAAACCCCGGACCATCAGGAATTGGAATTTTAATTGATGATGGAAGTAGTATAAGGGAATATTCTTTTTATATTGGCACAAGAACAAACAACGAAACAGAATACATCGCACTTATTACTGCGCTTGAAAAGGCACTCTCGCTCGGGCTTAAAAATATCAAATTATTCAGTGATAGCGAGCTATTAGTTAACCAGATGAACGGCAAGTATAAGATAAAAAGCAAGAATATCATCCAACTTGCAATAAAGGCGCAGGAGCTCAAGAGGAGATTCGAAAGCATTGAAATCGTTCAAATAAGCCGAGAACTCAACAAAAAAGCGAATGCTCTCGCTCAAATGGCTGCAAAAGCTTTTCAATGATGAATGAATAAAATCCTTTCATCGGGATTTATTCTCTTTATCCTTTTCGCAATCGGCGTTTATATTGGCTATCATTTTGAATTTTCAGCGGAAAACGGGATTTTCCTCATCGCTTTGATTATTTTTGCGGGGATTTTGTCTCATAATGTTTCAAAAATTCTTTCGAATATTCTTATTATGATTTCAGTCGTTGGTGTTGGAGCCATATGGACTGAAGCAAGGACTGGCTATTTCCCGAGGAATCATATCATTCATGTTTTAAAGCCATACAATGAGACACGGATTTTTGCCATTGTAAATGATATGTATTTGAAGAACAGGTTCATCTGTAGCGCCTGCTCATTAAAAACAGATAGCGGTCCATATCCTGTTTGTGGTGATTTTCTTCTGGTTTTGCCGTGGAGAAAAGAAGAATCTTCTGATGATGATTCCTCATTTTTTCTTAAAGAATCGGGCATTAAGAGCGCACTTGCCTACGGTGATTTTATATTTGTGAGCGGAAAAGTAGAGCCTATTCCGCCCCAGTCGAACTATTATGTCTACAACCCACAGATAAGGCTTATTCAGAAAAGGGTTCATATACAGGTTAAGCTTGAGACAGCCGATACTCTCCACATTTTAGCTACACGCAAAGGAAACCCGATTTTTAGCAAATTTATCATACCAATAAGGGAGAGAATAGTTGAGGCTTGTGAAAGCAACTTGAGCGGATTATATGCAGGACTTCTAAAAGGGATAATCCTTGGCGAGAAAAGGGATATCCCTTATGATGTGAGGCTTTGTTTTTCAAAGGCTGGGATTTCTCATATTCTTGCGGTATCTGGCTTGCATATGGGGATAATAGTTGGGGTGATATTCATCCTTTTTTCCGTTTTGTTTCGCGGGAATTACAGGCTTGCAGTAGCCCCGGCAATAGGGATTTCTTTTCTTTTTACGCTCATCGTTGGCTTTCAACCATCAACGGTGAGGGCATTTATAATGAGTTCCTTTTTTCTTTTTGCGCTTTTCCGCGGAAGGAGCTCGAACTCGTTTCATACACTTGGGATTGCCGGGTTCACAATCCTCGGCGTGAACCCATCGGAACTTTTCAATCCCGGTTTCCAGCTTTCTTTCGGCGCAGTTTGGGGGATACTTGTCATTAATCCTCTTATATCAAGGCTCTTTTCGAAAATATTTGCTCATAGCGGCGAGAAGACAAGGAAGATTGCACAGCCATTCTGGTCGCTATTCTCCGTTTCATCATCAGCCCAGTTCGGAACATCAGCCCTCGTTGCCATGATATTCTACCGAATCCAGCTTGTAGGACCTATAGTAAATATGGTTGTCGTCCCTGCTGTATCCCTTGCTCTTCCATCTGGTATTCTCTCTGTTGCAACATTTTATATATTCAAGCCGCTTTCGAAAATTCTTGCAGCGTCAACATGGTTTTTCCTTCATATAATAATAAAAACTGCCGAATTCGCTTCAAACATTAGCTGGAGCGCGCCTTTTATTAAAGTTCCCTCAACCGCCACAAGCTTCGGTTATTATCTTTTTCTGACATTCCTTGCTGATGCCCTCTCGAAAACAAAAACATCAAATCTATCGAAAAAGCTTCTCCTCTTACCATTGATCTTCTTCTTGCTAAATCAATATCATTTCAGCATTATGCCCCGTGAAATGGAACTAATAATATTCGACAGCTATAGAGGGTCTGCCTTTTTGATTAGTAAGGGCAACGAAAATCTTCTTTTGTCCAACTTGCCATCAGACGAATATAGGAGGATTATTCTTCCATATCTTAACTCGCTCGGCAGGGAAAAACCAAAGCGTTATATCGAACTTGCCTCACCTTTTACAGGCGATGACACTTTGTTGACTATTTGCGATACGGAGATTAAAATAAACAAGTATGGCTTTGTTAAGATGAGTTACGGTGATTATGAGATATCTTTGTCTCCCGAAAAAGAGAACCGATACCTATTAAGGCTTGAAAGAGGAAGAGGCAACAGGTTTGTGTTTGAATTATATCCGCGGGGGGTTTATAAAAAGGGGTACGGCAATGTTGTTGATATTCGATATTCTGGGGCGGTGAGATTAAAACTTAACCCTGGTAAACTCGTAATTGAATCAAAAAGGTTGGGTAAACTCGGGGAATGGAGATTTGAGAATGCTAAGCGAATACAAACATAAACGGGTAGTACTTGATAGTGGGCTTACTATTTCAACTTTTGAGATGCCTGGGCGAAGAAGTGCTGCGGTTGGTCTTCTTTTCAGGGTCGGCTCGAAATATGACCCCGATAACAAAAAAGGCATGACTCATCTTATTGAGCATATGCTTTTTAAAGGTACATCCAGATTTGATGCTTGCGAGATTTCTCGGAATATAGAAAAGTTGGGGGGGAATATAGATGGATACACAACACATGAGGAATTAACTCTATGGGCATATCTTCCCGCACAATATGTTGAAAAGCCTCTCGAGATATTCGCTGATATGTTATATTCCCCGCTACTTGATGAGGATGAACTCGAAAAGGAGAAACAGGTTATAATCGAGGAAATGAACGAGGTCGACGATACACC
>JBAMLU010000010.1:0-1462 GCA_039793385.1 bacterium | reverse complement strand
ACCAAACCCTATGGAGTGCATATTGATTGTACCAAGAAGCTCTCCCAAGAAGTTGAACATAGTTATCCTTTGTGCGAAAGAATCGACAACAGCGATGAGATTCTCCTGATAGTAAGACCAGGGTTCGTTTTGATCCACAACCGCAATTGCGGTAGGGTTCAAAACCTTAACAGGTATTTCGCCAAGAAACTTATCATCACTTGCAAAAACAAATATCTTATTTTTATCGTTATCAGAGAGATAAACATTTCCCTTTGAATCGAGAGCGACATCCCACGGCGCTGAAAGGATTCCAACACCAATAGAAGAAACGAAGTGAAGGTTTTTGCCGTCATTTTGAAGCTTGACAATCCTTTTGTTGCCGGTATCAGCAATGTAAACAAGACCATCTGGTGAAGCTTTTATACCGTGGGGATTTTTAAATCCACCTCCATTTTCATTCCTGTACAAAGCGAGAGAATACATAGAACTATTGTAAATTATCTCTCCTGCGCCAGAGTTCACACCATAAACAGTGACCTCATCATCATCTGCTTCTGTTGAAGGGTCGTCCCACACCTTAAGCCTTGTAACCGCAAGCCCCTGAGTATTATCAAACTTAGCATCTGGACCAAGGTAAAATTTCAGTTCTATTTCTGTGCCCTTATGAATTCCCCAGCTGTGCTTGAATGGCGGAACAATTAGTGTCGTTTCTGAAGCGTATAATAGCCCCCAGAAGAGTACAATATAACCGCCCAAAAATATTCTCATTGTTCTTTTTTCCAGAGCTCAATGTATGAGAAATAATTTGCAATGACACGCCTTGTGTAATGCCTTGTTTCGTGATAATCTATATTCTCAAGGAAAAGCTCCTCACCCTCTTCCTTAGGATAGTTCATCCAAAGTGATATTCTTAAGTCGCCGCCATTATATCTTGCGAGCGCACACAAAATGTCGCCCCCGCACTCGGTTATAAGCCTCTTTAGCTCATATGCACCGAGAGCTAAATTCAGCTTATAGTCATAGATGAGATTATCATTATAATTTTCTATCCCAAGCTCTTTTGCAATTCTTTTTCCAGTGCTTGGGGTTATTTGAGTGAGTCCACGAGCATCGGCAGGGCTTGTAGAAAATATATCAAAAGCACTCTCCTGATGGATAAGCGCTAATAGCAACAAAGGCGACAAACCATATTCCGCCGAGATACTTTCCACATAAGCTCCAAAGAAAAGCGGATAATTCAAAGCTAATGAGAGTGTGGAGTCGGCTATGTAACGGGATGTTCTTATTGCGAGAATAAAAGCTGTTCCCTTATAGTCAAGGGTATCTGCAAGCCTGAAAAGTCTCCAAGATTCCTTATCTGATAGCTCCCTTTTCCCGCTAGTTATATAATTTCTAAATTCTTTCTCACCCCAATCCAGGATACCCATTTCACTGAAAAAACGAGCCCTTTTAAGATTATATTCTCGATAAGCTCCTCTTC
>JBAMLU010000009.1:0-12582 GCA_039793385.1 bacterium | reverse complement strand
CCTTAATCTTAGGATTGTCCCTGAGAATCTTCACCGCCTCGTCGAGCGTCGGATAACTTTCAGGTTTTATTGTAGCCTTGTTGAAATCGAAATATATTCCCCTAAGCGTGATTTTTTCGCCAGTTTTAACGAGTTCGAAATTCTGCACTGTCGTTTTCCCATCCTCAATTACCACAGGAAATGCCTGTGCAACGAATCCGGGGTATTCGGCTTTTGCGGTGTATGTGCCAGGCGGAAGGGTAGTTTTATAAATACCGTTCTCGTCAGCTGTGACCTGAGCGAAATCAGTTCCCGGGAATGAGATATTAGCTTGAATAGGTGACTTATCCTTGACATTTACTACCTTGCCCGTTAATGTTCCCATTGGAACAGGTTTTAAGGTGAAATTCTGAACGGTTGTCTCCTTTTCTTTCACAACAACGGTTTGTGTTGTCGGAACATAACCATCTCGTGAAACCTTTAATGTGTATGTACCTGCAGGAATCGATATGTTAAATGCTCCTGTTGATGGGTTTGTTTTCTGTGATGGTATATTTCCCTCAGCGACCGAAATTATCGCCTCAAGTGGGCTTCCGGTATTAGCGTCCTTAACTGTGCCTGTTATCATACCTCCAACTATCTTTTCTACCGGAACAAGCGGGAAATCTGTCTTAACAATCTCTCCCTTCTTAACAACTATAACATCAACCTTCTTCTCATACCCCGGGATTTCGATTGCGACTGTATAAGAACCTGTTGGAAGTTTAGCCTCGTAAATTCCGGTTGCAGGGTTTATTTCCACGGGTTGAATTTCTGGTTTATCAGGGAATTGAATAATCCCGCCTATAGGTTTGCCTGTTTTCTGGTTGAAAACCTTACCTGTTATTGTTCCCTCATCTTTCTCAATTGGTTTTAAAGCTATGTTCTTTTGTGAGGTCTCCCCCTTTGTGATAACGATTGGCTCAGCAACCTTATAGTAGCCGGGGATTTCAAGTTCCATTGTATATGTTCCTGTTGGTAGTTTTGCCTTATATACGCCCGTTGATGGGTCAACATTGATTGGTTCTATTTCTGTGCCTGGGAATCTTATCTGCCCGGATAGTGGTTGTGCTGTTTTCGCATCGTAAAGCTTTCCCGTGATAAACCCGTAAGAAACAAGGGGTTCAAGCGTAATGTCGAGTGCAAGACCAAGCGTATCCTTTATCTCTACCGATTTTATAAGCTCCTTATAACCATCAGCCTTGAATGAAAGCGTGTGTGGTCCGGTTGAAAGCCTTATCTTGTATTTGCCGCTTGCATCTGAACTAACGGGTGTAACCTTCTCCTCGTTTAACGCTGTGATTGTGGCGGCAATTGGTGAGCGTGTGTCGCTATCCAGTACTGTTCCTGTGACATCAGCATATGCCTGAGGTTTCACAATTCGGCTTATAAAAGAAACCCCAAGGAATGCTTTCCAGCTCATCTTGTCTCTTTTGCCGGGGATGTTTTCTACACCGGGCGTGTCCCCTAACCCTATTTCGCAACCAAACTCAAGCATAGAGCTATATGAATAGAATCTTAACCCGGGAGTTATTCGCATAGGATTTTCGGAGAATTTAAGGTCCTTGTTGTTTATCGCCTGTTCGGTTGAGAAATCTGCAAATAGTTCGAAAGCACCTGCTGGAATTTCGAACCCCCCTCTTAAAATCAATAAGTCATTCAGGTTTTTCTTAATTCCGGAAGAATCGTTTTTGTCGATGAGGTAGCCGCCGTTTAGGTGAATTCTCACAGGGAAAGGTATTTTTGCTTTTGGGTTTATAAAGTCGAAGGTAACGCATCCGATGCCACCAAAGTTCTCCTTCTGCAGGGTATACTTTTTGTCCTTAAGCACTGAGCTTCCTGTTGGGAAGTTGTAAAATCCATATCCACCAAGTTTTAAGAACCAAACGGGCGCGAAGGAGAGCTTTACTCCAGCAAATGCATCACCAAACCCAAACTTGGTATACGCGGTATCCCCATAAACCGATTTATCCGATGCAAGCACACTTCCAAACCCGCCGGATAGTTCTATATAATCATTCGCCGCGAATGCCCCCGCTAAAAACCCCTTAGCATTTCTAAGGGTATAATCATACGGATGCTCTACTGTTCGACTGAAATTCTCCTGATAGTAATTTGCGTGGAATGTAAGCGTTAGAAAGCTTTTACCCTGATTATCCGCAGAGATTGTCCGCAAAAGCCCTCTTGTGCCATAATATGTGGGCTGAGCAAGGCTCAAGCTCACATACAAGAAAACGACTAATATTGCAACTCTCGCGCTTCTCATCTTATCACCCCCTTTTTTCACAAAAGATAAGTTTGAGGTTGAAAAAGTCAAGAACAAAAAATGATTGAAATTTTTTGGGGATTGTTTATAATTATTTAAAAAGGGGGTCAGGATGTATAAGAAGAAATTAGAGGTGATGTTGATTATTATCTTGGGTGTGATGTTCTATTCGTTGTTGTGGGGCGATGATGGTAGTTTAATGTTTAAACGGTATATTATCGGTGTTAAGGATTTGCCGTGGAAAGATGAATATGCTCGTTATGTTCGTTCGCTTAAAATGCCCCAGAGGAAGTTTGAGGCAATCGAGTTTTTAAAAGAACACTCGAAAATTGCGCAGAAGGAAATTATAAGGTATTTGGAAAGTCAGGGTGCAAGGTCTGTAAAAAGCTTATGGCTTGGGAATTTGATAAGGTGTGAGATGACACAATCGGTTGCAGATAATATTAAGAAAAGAGAAGATGTTGTATTGGTATATGAGGAAGCAAAGATAAAAATGATAAGTGGTTTTCAGGTTGCACCGGCATCTGCACTTGCGGACACAGCCTGGGGGATAAAGAAGATTGGAGCACCATCAGTTTGGTCGTCAGGATACACGGGAAGAGGGATTGTAGTCGGTTGTTTGGATAGCGGCGTTAGATATACTCACAATGATTTAAGAGATCACATGTGGACAAATCCCGGTGAGATAGCCGGAAATGGGGTTGATGATGATGGTAATGGGTATATTGATGATTATTATGGATATGATTTTGTCAATAGTGATGGTGATCCGATGGACGACAATACCGGGATATACCATGGTACACATACTGCTGGAACGGTTGCTGGTGATGGCACGAGCGGAATGTACACCGGGGTTGCCCCTGATGCTCAGGTTATGGCATTAAAGGTTATTGACGCAGGCGGAAGTGGTTATCCATCAGCTATAATTGATGGTATTCAATATGGGGTTGAGATGGGTGCTATGACATTCAATATGAGCCTCGGGTTTTCGATGGCATCTGACGCTATACGGAATGCATTTAGAAGGAGCTTTGAGGACCTTTTAACAGCGGGGTTAACAATTGCTATTTCCGCAGGAAACGGGAATGATGCTGGCGGACATTACTCCATACCATATGATATATCAACCCCTGCAGATTGCCCGCCTCCATGGTATGGTTCGGGTGGACATACCGCTTCTATTGCGGTTGGTGCAACAAATTCGTCCGATAATAGAGCATCTTTCTCAAGTTATGGTCCCACAGGATGGTCTACCGGTGTTTACAATGATTATCCTTACCCACCAGGACTTATTAAGCCTGATATTACAGCACCCGGGGTTAACATATATTCGCTTGATGGTAGCACGACAAACAATTATTACGCTGCTGATGGTACAAGTATGGCGTCCCCTCATATTGCAGGAGTTATTGCGCTTATGCTCTCGAAAAACCCAACACTATCACCCGAGATGATAGATTCTATCCTTGAAGCTACAGCACTCGATAGAGGAACTACAGGAAGAGACAATTACTACGGTGCAGGACGGGTTAGGGCTACACTTGCTGTTGCAGCAACCCCTGAGATCACTGTTCCAGAAATAAGATACTACGCAGCAACTATAGACCCATCTCCGGGAGACGGGATATTTAACCCAGGAGAAACTATTAACATCGTAGTTTATCTTAAAAATTTAGGTGCTGATGCCTCAAATGTTCAAGCCTTACTATCGGAAACATCACCCTATATAACAGTTTCTGATGGTTCAAGCAATTTCGGCTCAATCTTAAGGGGGCTTACAAGTTCTAATGGTTCAGACCCTTATAGGGTGACAGCGAGCAACACAACACCAAGAGGACACAAGGTATGGTTCTATCTCAATATTCAGGCGTCCGGTGGCTATTCTACAAGGGATTCTTTTAATGTTATAATAGGTGCTTATCCAAGGACTTACACTGACCTAAATGTTGGAAATTTCGTATATACGATAACTAATTTTGGCTATTCGGGATATTTCGACCCGACTGTTAATTCTCCTCAGGGAAATGGTTTTAGGTATCCTCGAAGTAGCACATCAAGCTATATGTTTGGTGGAGAATTCCTTCTCGGGTTGGACTACAATAATGTTATAACCGGCGAGTATGGCACGAGCTCAGAATGGATACCAACTTCCGCAATAACGGTTCTTACGCCCGGTAGTTTTGCCGACCAAGAACTTCATTACTCCTTCGTTGATCCTGTTAGTATGATTGGCGTGAATTCCGTTGCTTATGCCTGGAGCAGCCATCCAAGGAATGATTTTGCCATTCTCGAGTTCACTCTGACAAATATAAGCTCAAATACCTATTCTAATATCTATACCGGATATTACATCGACTGGGATATTGACTATGATAGTTCAACACAGAGCTGGTATGATAAGGGGGCGTATGTTGGAGCTAATGTGTGGGCTTATATGTATGATTCTAAAACCCCGCCTGTTTTGCCCGCTTATGTTGGACTTGTCGGACTTACTTCAGGTGCAAGAGGTAGCATGGTTGATAACGCTATTCATGTTTATCCCGATAGTATGGGTTGGGCTGATTCTGTAAAATACAACTTTATGGCTGGCAGGTTCAATATAAGTAATGCATCAACCCCTAAGGATTGGTCTATGATTATTGCTAATGGACCTTTTACACTGCCCCCGAATTCCACTTTTAAGGTTGCTTATGCTGTTGTTGCCGGGGATAATCTCTCTGATTTCCAATCAAATGCCTCTCAGGCAAGAACAACATACGGAATTATGACATCTATAACTGAGAAAAATGTTGTGGAATCCTTTTATGTTTCATATGCCTATCCTAATCCTTTCAATAGTAAAACTGCTATCGAGATAGATTCGAAGCGAGATGATATAGTTCAGGTGAATA
Source organism: bacterium (assembly GCA_039793385.1). Lineage (GTDB taxonomy): Bacteria > UBP14 > UBA6098 > JBAMLU01 > JBAMLU01 > JBAMLU01. Next base: position 7,404 of record JBAMLU010000009.1, on the reverse strand, counting down.
TTTATGATATATTGGGAAGAAGTGTCTATGGGGGTTCGAAAAGGATTTCTGCTGGTAAAAACAGGTTTGTGTGGGATGGAAAGGATTATTACGGGAATGAGTTGCCATCCGGAGTTTATCTCATAAAGCTTAAAAGTGGGAATCTCGTTCAGGAAAGGAAAGCGGTAATAATAAGGTGAAAATGAAAATTTGTTTTTTGGTTATTTGAGATAATAATTGACACTTTAGGCAATTCGAGTATATTTACAAAATGTTTACAGGGATTGTTGAGAAGGTAGCAAGGGTAGAAAAGGTTAGCAAAAAGGGTGATGGTTTGCTTATAGAGATTGAATCGAAGTTTAACTCGGGATTGTCTTCTGGGGCATCAATTGCTGTAAATGGCGCTTGTTTGACTGTTATTAGCTCGACAGATGAAAAGTTCGTTGTGTTTGCGGGGTTAGAAACAATTTCACGAACAAATATAGCTTTTTTAAAAAGAGGCGACAAAGTCAATCTTGAGCGACCAATTAAAATAGGTGAAAGGCTCGAGGGACATTTCCTTCTTGGACATATAGATACTATGGGAACGATTCGTTCGATGCTAAGACGGGGCGATAACCTGATATTGAAAATTTTTTATCCTCCTCGATATTCATCGCTTGTTGTGGATAAAGGCTCGATTGGTGTTGATGGTGTGAGCCTCACGATTGTCGAACCGGAGGTTGGGGCTTTCAATGTGTCGCTCATACCTTATACTATAGAGAACACAGTGTTTGGTATAAAAAAGGTCGGCGACAAAGTGAACCTCGAATTTGATATCATTGTGAAAAGCATAAAAGGTTTTACGGGGTTAGAATATGAGAGAAAAAAGAGGAGTTTCTACTATTGAAGAGGCATTAGAGGATTTCAAGCGGGGGAGGTTTCTCATTGTTGTTGACGATGAGGACAGGGAAAACGAGGGAGATTTCATTGTTGCGGCGCAGTTTATCACGCCTGAGAAGGTGAATTTTCTTGCCAAGCATGGTAGAGGGCTCATATGCGTTGCACTAACAAGGGAAAGGGCTGATGAACTCGAACTTCAACCGATGGTAACAAATAATACCGCAAGGCTTGGCACAATGTTCACCGTCTCAGTTGATGCTAAGAAAGGAACAACTACAGGCATTTCAGCAAAGGATCGGTGCAAGACAATACTTTCTCTTATCGACCCTGAAACTCGTCCGGATGACCTTGCTCGCCCAGGACATATATTCCCACTTATTGCTGCAGATGGTGGTGTGCTAAGAAGGGCGGGGCATACTGAGGCTGCAGTTGACCTTGCAAGGCTCGCCGGACTTTATCCTGCAGGCGTCCTTTGCGAAATTATGGATGATGACGGGAATATGGCGCGATTGCCAAGGCTCCTCGAGATAAAAGAAAAATTCAATATCAAGGTTATCACGATAAAGGATTTAATCGAATATCGTAAGCGGAGCGAAAAATTGGTCGAGCTTATAGGAGAGGCTGATTTTCCCACGCGATTTGGTCATTTTAGGCTCTTCCTTTTTAGGGATAAGCTAAATGGCGATGAACATATTGCGCTTGTCAAGGGTGATGTTAAGGGGGAGGAGAGGGTGCTTGTGAGGGTTCATTCGCAATGTTTTACGGGTGATGTTCTTGGGTCTTTGAGGTGTGATTGTCGTGATCAGATGGAAGAAGCTCTTGAGATGATAAATGAGGAAGGCAAGGGGGTTTTTCTTTATATGCGTCAGGAGGGTAGAGGAATAGGGCTTCGAAAGAAGATTGAGGCATATCACCTTCAAGACCTTGGATATGATACCGTTGAGGCTAACTGTAGGCTCGGGTTTGAGCCCGACTTACGGGATTACGGCATCGGTGCTCAGATATTAAGCGAACTCGGACTAACAACTATAAGGCTTCTAACAAATAACCCGAGAAAGGTCGTTGCTCTTGAGGGATATGGATTAAAGATTGTTGAAAGGGTACCGATTGTCGCTAAGCCGAGAAAAGAGAACCTGAAATACCTTAAAACCAAGAAGGAAAAGCTTGGTCACATAATAGATTTAGAGGAGGATGGGGGAGAATGAGAGAATATCAAGGGAGTTTGATAGCAAGTGGGAAGAGGTTTGGTATTATTGTCTCTCGGTTCAACGATTTTTTGACAAAGGAGCTTCTTGAAGGTGCGCTTGATTGTCTTACTCGACACGGCGCTGAGCTTAAGGATATCGAGATAGCCTGGGTTCCAGGCGGATTTGAACTTCCTCTTGCCGTGAAACTTATGACAAAGAAGAAGCTTGATGCAATAATTGCGCTTGCTGTTTTAATCCGTGGCGAAACCCCACACTTTGATTTCATTGCTTCTCAAACAACAAGGACGCTCGCCGCTCTTTCGATTGAAAGCGAGATCCCCGTGGCTTTCGGTGTTATTACTGCTGACACAACCGAACAAGCTATGGAAAGGGCTGGTATTAAAGAGGGGAACAAGGGGTTTAAGGCAGCTCTTAGCGCTATTGAAATGGCAAATTTAAAGGAGCAGTTTGGGAAGGCGTAGAGAGGCAAGAATAATCGCCTTTTCCGCTATATACGAATCTGAACTCACAAAGAGAAATATGGCTGAAATTCTTGTTGATGATGTTATTAAGTTGCTTGATAAGGATGTTAGAAGTGATATAAGAAATTATGCCGTTCAACTGGTTAGAAAAGCTTTAGAAAATAAGAAGATAATTGAAGAGAAGATAGAAGAGAATTTGACCAATCGCTCGTATGAACAGATTCTTCCACTCGAAAAGGCTCTTCTTTTTACCGGGGTTACAGAGATGCTATTTTTCCCTGATGTGCCTTATTTGACCGTGATTGATGAGATAATTGAGATAGCGAAGGAATACGGTGGAATATCATCATCAAAATTTGTAAATGGGGTTTTAAACGCCATATATAAGGAGCTTATGGATGAAGATAGCGGTATTGTCGGACATACATAGCAATTATGATGCGTATAAGAAAGCATTTGAGTTGATTAAGGATGAGAAGCCAGAACATATTGTGATGCTTGGTGATATTGTTGGATATGGTGCAGAACCACACCTATGCCTTAAAGCGGTTAAAAACCTTACTCAAAATATCGTTGCGGGCAATCACGATTATGGCGTTGCAGGATTAACATCAATAGATTACTTTAATACCCCAGCAAGAATTGCAATAGAGTGGACAAGAAAACAACTTAACAAGGATGATATTTATTTTCTGAGGAGTTTGCCGTTGAGTTTCAGGTTTGATGACTTTCTTTTTGTGCATTCATCACCCGATGAACCATCAAGCTGGACATATATATTCGATGAATTTGAGGCTCGGGTGCAGTTCAGGTTCTTTAAAGAGAGAATCCTTTTTGTCGGGCACACACATATTCCTATTATATGGGTGGAAAATGGTGACCCAATATGGCTTATGCCCAATATTTATATTGAGTTAAACAGGGGGAAAAGGTATATTATAAATGTTGGAAGTATTGGTCAGCCGAGGGATGGTGACCCAAGAGGGGCATTCGGAGTCTTTGATATGGATAAGTGGGGTTTTAAAATTGTCAGGTTCGAATATGATATAGTAGAAGCACACGATAAAATCAAAAACGCTGGGTTACCAACTGTGCTTGCAGAAAGGCTTTTTATAGGCAAATAGGGGAAGGTGAATGATGGAAGATGAAAAAGGATATAAATTTTACAGGTGGATTGGCGCGGTTATATCTTTTCTATGGACATTCATAGTTTATGTGAAAACAGCGCAAATAAATGTTCCTTTCTGGGATTGCGGGGAGTTCATCGCGACATCATACATTCTTGGTGTACCTCACCCACCTGGCGCTCCGCTTCTTAACCTTCTTGGTCGTGTGGCTTGTATTCTTCCTCTTCCAGGTATTTCCATTGCGCACAGGCTCAATCTTATGTCGTCGTTTTTCTGTGCGATAGCTATTATGATTCTTTACCTGATAATATTCAGGGTGGTGAGTTTTTGGTTTACAAATGAGGAATCCCGGTCGAGAAACATAATATCATTTGCAACGGGAATATGCGGTGCAGTTCTTGCGGGATTTGGTTCAACATATTGGTCGAATGCTGTCGAGACAGAGGTTTATGGTGTGGCTATGTCCATAACGGCGCTTATCGTTTATCTCGCTTTGCTCTGGTATGAAAAAAGGAGCGACCCTAAAAGCGATAAATACCCGATAATAATAGCATTCCTGCTTTATCTTGGGATAGCAATTCATATGACGGTTATGATAATGTTGCCACCCGTATTTCTCTTTTTCATTGCAACATCAAAGAGATTGAGAAATAGCCCCATATTCTGGTTTACCTGGGCGGTTCTTTTTTCTGTTGCGACTGAATTCAGCTGGTTCCTCTGGACAATGAGCATAGGATTTATAATAGCCCTTGTTGGAAGCATTGCTACAAAAGGCGATACCGCAAGGAGCTGGAGAATTTCGTTCCTTACACTTCTTGTCTCTATAATTGCTTTTATGCTCAATAGTTATACTATAATTCGTTCGAAGCAAGACCCATTTATTGACGAAAACGACCCGGAAACACTCGAACAATATAAAGATTATATGGATAGGAAGCAGTATGGTCAGGAGTCGATGTGGGTTATGGTTTTTCATCGTAAAGGTAGTTGGGCAAACCAGTTCGGGCGTCATCCAAGAATGGGTTTCTGGGGCTTTTTTGAACAGCAATTCTCAGACCCATCAGCAAGCCTCGGCGGACTTATTCCTTTTATTCTCGGTTTTATAGGTATCGTTTACCAGTTTATAAGGGATAAAAGGAGGTGGATAATACTCTTTCTTACCCTTCTCATATCAACACTGGGGCTCCTTATATATCTCAATTTCTCTGATGGTACGAGAGGAGTTCAGCTTGAGGTAAGGGACCGTGATTATTTTTATACGCCTGGGTTTATGTTTTTCGGGATGTTCATTGGGATTGGATTTGGTGCTATTCTCACGCTTTTCGATAAACTTTGCAGGGAATCCCGTTTGCCTTTTGCCCTTACTCTCCTTGCCTCAATAATTGTGATTCTTATCCCTGTTATCCCGTTAAGGGCGAATTATTTTACCCATGACCGCTCAAGAAACTGGGTACCTTATGATTATGCTTATAATATCCTTATGTCCTGCGATAAGGATGCTATAATTTTCACAAACGGTGATAATGACACATTCCCTTTGTGGTGCATCCAGGCTGTTGATGGTATAAGGACTGATGTTCGTGTTGCTAATCTTAGCTTGCTCAATACCGATTGGTACATAAAACAACTAAAGCATCAACTTAAACTTCCAATAACCCTAAGCGATGAACAGATCTCTCGCCTTCGCCCTTATAGGGATGCGAGTGGTAAGATTTGGCGGGTGCAGGATATAATGGTGAAACACATAATAGATAATACAACATTCGAGCTTTATCCCGATAGCACTGAGAGATGGAATCCGCCTATATTTTTTGCTGTGACTGTTTCGCCGGAGAATAAGCTTGATTATTCAAATTATCTTGCGATGGAGGGGCTGGTTTACAGGCTCACGAGCAAAAATATTCAGAATCAGGTCAACAAGGAGAAGATGAAGGAGAACCTGTTCAATGTTTACAGGTATAGAGGGCTGAACGACCCGTCAATATATAAGGATGATAATACATCAAAGCTCATTCAGAATTACACGACCGCATTTATGACATTAGCTATAGCCTATGCCCGTGATAAAAAGGACTACGAGGCTATAGCTTGTTTGGAAAAAGCTCGTGAAGTTCTTCCTTATGACTGGCGTGTTGATATATATCTTGCTAATCTTTATAGCGGCGTTGGAGATACAGCAAAGTTCGAGCAACTTGCTAATAATGTTATGAATGAACCTCAGGATGGTGGTCCGATTATATTCAGGTATCTTGCAGAAATCTATGCGCGCTCTGATAAAAGCAACAAGGCTATTGAGGTTCTTGAACGAGGATTTAAGGCTTATCCGGACAATGAAGATATATACAAAACACTGCTTGCATATTATAATCTGACGAACCAAACGGATAAAATGGCTCAGCTTATGGCTGCCTGGAATGCTCGTCATCCCGAGGGGACAAAACATACCCCTCAAACGAAACCGGAAACAACAAATTCAGATTACTACGAATAATTTAGTACAATTTTCTAATGCCTGTTTCGTCAACGATACCGTATATTAACGGTGGTTTAGAGGGCTTTGTTTCGGAGATTTTGAATGCGCTCTTGAGCGCAGCTGCCGCCCAATGAGCTTTTTCCTCATCGTTTGCAAATACCCTTGCTAATGGTTCATATTTTTCAACACTATCACCTATTTTCTTAAATATAATGAACCCGACTGAATGGTCGATTTTGTCTTCCTTTTTTATCCTTCCTGCGCCGAGGTTGCAGGCAGCAAGTCCAATTCTTCTTGTATCGATTTCTGCGACATAACCTTCAGCGCTCGATGTAACCTCAAGCGTTAGCTTTGTTCTCACAAGCGAAAAATGTTTTTCAAGCGAGTTTAGATCACCCCCCTGAGATTCAACCATCCGCAGAAATTTCTCATATGCCTTGCCACTTGAGATAGCTTTTTGCAATCGTTTAACGCCCTTTTCAATCTCATTTTCTACCCCTGCAATAATGAGCATATATGCGCCGAGCATAAGGATAAGTTCGAGAAGTTTTGGGTCTGGTTTTTCGTTGCGAAGGATATCGATTGATTCCACAATTTCAAGTGCATTGCCTACGGTTTTTCCGAGGGGTTCGCTCATATCGGTTATAAGTGCGATGGTCTTTTTCCCGTAGAGGGTGCCGAGTTTTGTCATAGTTTTTGCGAGGCTTAAGGCGTCATCAAGTTTCGCCATAAATGCGCCTGACCCAGTTTTTACATCAAGCACAAGACCATCAATCCCTTCAGCAAGTTTCTTGCTCATAATGCTCGCAGCAATAAGAGGTATAGAATCCACAGTGGCGGTGACATCCCGCAATGCATAAATCTTTCCGTCTGCAGGTGCAAGCTCCCCTGTTTGACCAGTAATTGCTACCCCGATAGTTTTTAGTTGTGCTTTGAACTCGCTAACTGTAAGGTTTGTTCTGAACCCGGGTATGGATTCGAGTTTATCAAGCGTGCCACCCGTATGACCCAGTCCTCGCCCTGATATCATCGGCACCACAACATCAAGGCTCGCAACAAGCGGAGCAAGAGGTATACTAACTTTGTCACCAACACCACCTGTTGAATGTTTATCTACCTTAGGTTTATCGATCTCTCCAAGGTCAAGCGTGAGCCCCGATTCTATATAAGAGCGTGTAAGATTTAGCAACTCCTCATCCTTCATCCCTCTTATGTATATAGCCATAAGAAGAGCAGAAAATTGATAGTCGGGAATTGCTCCTGAAGTATATCCG
>JBAMLU010000008.1:0-12754 GCA_039793385.1 bacterium | reverse complement strand
CTCCTCAGGGGGTGTGAGCTGGTCATATATGTATTATTGGGACACCGGTTATTGCATCCGCCACTTCCCTTATTCCATCCTTCAAACATCTGATGGCGGGTTTATCGTATCAGGGCTATATGAGTATAATTACGATTATTATAATCTATGGGGTAGGGCATTTCTTATGAAACTCAACTCAACAGGTGGAGTTCAGTGGGCAAGATACTGGACACAACCTGAAGGGAATTACTCAAGGATTATGTCAACAACGCAGGTCAGTGATGGATATATAGGCGTTGGTATGAACTGGAACGAGGGTTCCGTTAGTAGCAATGGTCGGGGTGTTATAATAAAGGTAAATAATAGCGGCGATATCCAGTGGGCAAAAAGGTTTGGAACCTGGGTAGGTAATCAATGGACAGACCTTTTCTCTATTGTTCCAACCGGTGATGGAAACTATATTGTTGTTGGGTACACGAACGCGTATGGAAGCGGTGGGTGGGATATTATTGCTATAAAGATTGATGGTTCCGGGAATACCGTTTGGGCTAAAGTATATGGCGGTAGCAGTGATGATTATGGTCGTGGTGTAACAAAAACTGCCGACGGGAATTTCGTTATTTCAGGACACACAACAAGTTACACAGCGGGTGGGTGGGATATAATTCTTCTTAAGATTGATGGGTCTGGGAACCTTATATGGGCACGGACATATGGAAGTGGGAGCGATGACATAGCTGAGGGCTGGTCGAGCCCCTTGTACGCTCGAACTGACTCGACATTTATGCTCGCTTCATACGGTGCAAGTTACGGTTTCGGTAGCCACGATTTCTACCTTTTCAGGCTATCAAAGCATGGCTGGGCTTGTTATCCATATACGAGACCTTTTACAAGTGCACCTACACCAAATGTGAGCTCAATAACAGTTGGCGAGGCTCACTCCTGGAGCCAGACAAATATAAGCGTTACAACCTCATCGCTAACGCCAACTGTTGGGACCTCAACACCAAACACTGCTCAGTGGGCGCCCCCTATTCCTGCTACTCCTAGGTATATAACCCGTTATGCGTCGAGTTGGGACACAACATCAATAGTTTTCACGCCCGACCGGTACAGGCGGTTCACATTCCGCAAGCTCGGTGGGACGCTTCAATACGAGATAGACGACACCGTTGTTAGAACCGTTACGGGGCTCACGCAGGGGATAACACAGTTTAGGTTTGACGGACCCAATATTTATGTTGATAATGTGGCGTTTAGGAAGGCGGTATTAACGGACCCTGGAATAACGGTGGGTGAGGAGAATAATCCTGGGCAGAGCATATTCAAGGCTACGGCTTTATCGCAGTTTGCGGCGTCAAGTTTCCTCGGCATAGCAGTGGAGAGTGCGGCTGAGGGTGACACGAATGTCGCTGTTCGTGTGAGCGGTCCTGTTAGTGGGTTCGGCAGTTTGTTCCCTGGCGCAACATACTACCTGAGCGATGTTGCCGGGGCTATATCAAGAGCACCGGGAACTATCTCACGCGTCGTTGGAACCGCTATAGATGCTGATGTACTAAATGTGAACAGGTAAAGGGAAATTACCTGGTATAGCGAATATCCTCGAATAATCTTTATCTACGAATCTTCGTTGTTAATTTAGGCGATTTTTCCTCCCACATAACAACTATAGGACTGACGATGTATATCGATGAATAGGTGCCGATAATAGTGCCTATTGTAAGGGCTAAAGCGAAATCCCTGATTACCTTTCCACCGAGAATTAAAAGAGCGAGAAGGATAAGAAGGACAACAAGGGATGTTATAGTTGTTCTTGTAAGGGTTTCGTTGAGGCTTTTGTTGACAATTTCGGCAAATGTTGTTCTTGTTAATTTGCGCATATTTTCTCGGATTCGGTCGCATATTACGATGGAATCATTTATGGAATATCCCACGATAGTGAGGAGTGCAGCGAGGATGTTAAGTGAGAACTCGAGGTTGAATATTGAGAAAATAGCCACAACAATGAAAACATCGTGAAAAAGCGCTAAAACGGAGGCTACACCAAACCTGAACTGGAACCTGAAAGTGATATAAACAAGCATAGCAACGAGGCTCCAGAATACCGCAAGCAAAGCCTTTTTCCTGAGTTCACTTCCAACCTTAGGACCAACAGATTCGTTTCTCAGCACTTCGAACGAGTTTTCCCCATATTTCCCTTTCATAGAATTAAGTATATTTGTTGAAGGGTCTTCACCCTCTTTTCCCTGTGGTGCACGGATAATAAATCCCCTGTGATTATCGTAGCTCTGAACCGTTGTACCCCCGGGAGCAAACTGTTCAACGATATTCCTTATTTCGCTTATATCCTTCGGCTCGCTAAAATGAATCTCCATAAGATATCCACCGGTGAAATCTATGTTATATCTTGGTCCACCTCTAATGATAAGGGATATTATTCCCGCAAGGATTAAAGAACCGGAGAAGATAAAAGCATATTTTCTTTTGCCAATGAGGTTGAAGTTTGGGTTTTTGAGAAGTTCTATCATTGGTACTCCTTTATATGCTCATAGTTTCTGGTCTTTTTGTCATAATTATATAGTCCTGAATCATTCTTGTTATACCGATGGCGGTGAACATACTTACCACGATACCGATGCTTAAAGTAACAGCGAACCCTTTAATAGGACCGGTGCCGAACTTGAAGAGGACCATTGCGGCGATAAGTGTTGTGAGGTTAGACTCGAATATGGTCCAGAAAGCCCGAGAATATCCGGCGTCAACAGCAGCCGCTACAGATTTTCCAGCCCTAAGTTCCTCTCGAATTCGTTCGAATATGAGTATATTAGCGTCAAGTGCCATACCGAGCGAGAGGATAACACCAGCAATACCGGGTAGAGTTAATGTTGCACCGAATAAAGCCATTATAGCGAGCAAAAATATCAGGTTGAGAATAAGCGCAACAGTTGCTATAACACCGGATAATCTATAATAGAAGATCATAAATACTATGGCGATAATGAAGCCTGTGATTGAAGCGAGTATACCTTTTCGAATTGAGTCCTCACCTAATGATGGTCCAACGGAGCGCTCCTCAAGGAAAACAAGTGGTGCTGGGAGAGCACCGGCACGAAGGACTATAGAAAGTGTTTTTGCTTCATTAATATTTCTTATTCCAGTGATTCTTGCTCTGCCCTCTCGAATCCTTGTCCTTATGACAGGCGCTGAATAGACAGTGCTGTCAAGAACTATAGCGAGTTTTTTGTTTATATTTGCACCTGTTATCTCCGAGAATATCTTTGCACCAGCCTTGTTGAATGTGAGATTCACAACAGGGAGTCCAGGAGCATCAGGGTCGGTTGGTGAGCCGAGGGTGAAATTCGCCATACTGAGATATAACCCTGTGAGCCGTGCCTGTTTCTGAAGGAGATAAAGGTATCTGTATCTCATACCCTGTGGACCTTGCTCCTCAACGCTCCATGCAAGCTGTGCACCTTCTGGAACAAGCGCCCCTATCTCCGGCTGCTCCATAAGTTTTTTTACTGTTTTGAATTCTGTCACCGGAACCCCAATAACATCGCCAAGATTTTCAACAATCGCGGAAAACGGTTTTTCGGTTGTTTCTTCTTCAACCGCGGCTTTTGTCGTTTCGGCTTTAGTTGTTTCCTTCTCACTAAATACTTGAGCACCTTTCATTACCTTTACGCTTTCGGGTTTTGATACTGCGGTTAGTGATGGTTTTTCGGGTGATGTTGCTTTGGTTGTATCGACAATTTCCATCGTGTCAACGCCCTCTAATATTGCTGTAAGCCTTTTTGAGCTTGCTACAACCTTATCCACATTCTCAATGAATTTCTTAACCTCAGCCTCGCTTCGCAGAAGTTTGAATTCAAGTAATGCTGTTTTGCCGATTATCTCCTTTGCTAAAGCGGGGTCCTTTACGCCAGGTAGCTCAACTATTATCCTGTTTGTGCCCTCACGCTGGATTATAGGCTCAGCTACACCGAATTGGTCTACCCTGTTACGGATAATCTCTATTGCTTCCTCAACAGGGTTACCCTGATGTTCCGGGGGTATTTTAGATTTGTCAAGCTCGAGAACAAGATGTGTCCCACCACGAAGATCAAGTCCAACCTTTATAGCCCGTTTCCGCAGTTTCTGTAGTGTTTCCTCCTCATGATGAGCTATTTGGGTATAAAATGTTGGGTAAAGTATGTAAAGCGCTATTATTATAAGTACTCCAACAACCACCCATTTCCATAGCTTCGAACCTTTCATAATGCCTCCTCAACCATTTTTTAAGCCTAAAATATAAGATTGAATTGGTGATTGTCAAACGATTATTTTTTTGCTCGCATAATTGAAGCCGAGTTCAAATGCTTTGAGGTTTATTTCGAGTGTTTTTGGTGGCACATGGGCTTTTATGGCTTTTATAAAAGATTCTCTTTCAATCGGGAGGAAATGGGATATAGCTCCAAGAAGAGCAATATTGGCTGACCTTATATGTCCAGCCTCTTTTGCTATTTTGATTGCGTCAATGAATATAGCGTCAGAGAAAAACTCTTTTACTCTTTCCTCAATATTCTGGGGGTATTCCTGATTTCCTGATGAGACGGTCACGGGGATAATTTTCTGTGTTGATGATATAACTTTGCCGTTTTTCTTAAGGTAATTGAGGTTTCTTAATGTTTCTAATAATTCGAATGACAAAAGGAAATCAGCTTCAGATTCGCATATTAGCGGTGAGTATACTTTTTTGCCAAATCTCACGCCGGATACAACAGCACCCCCGCGCTGTGCCATCCCATGAACCTCGCTCTTCTTAACATCGAACCCAACACTTAAAGCAGCATCAGCAAGAAGGTCGCCAGTAAGTATTATTCCTTGCCCGCCAACGCCGACTATCAAAATGCTTATCACATCCATTTATTCCTCCGTTTTGTTTATGGCATCAAACTTGCAAACCTGTTTGCAAAGATCGCACAGCTCACCCACACAATATAACGGGTCGATCTTTGCTTTGCTATCATCGCCCCAATATATAGCTGGGCATCCAAGGTTAAAACAAAGACCGCAGGATGTGCATTTTTCACTATCAACGGAATATGGGACTATCTTTTTCCCCCTAACCTGAAGAATACATTCGCCCTTGTTAACGATTACAACAGGTTGATCAAGTTGAATAGCATGTTTTAAGGTTTCGCGTATTTTTGAAATGTCGAATGCGGGGGTTTCGAAGTAATGCTTTATTCCAATGGCTTCAGCAAGCTTCGCATAGTCAACTTTCACTGTATCCTCGCCTTTTATTGTTTTACCAGTTCCGGGGTGTGGCTGATGTCCTGTCATTGCGGTTGTGGAGTTGTCCAGGATGACAACGATAGTTTTTCCCTTGTTATAAGCAACATCAATGAGCTCGGTTATCCCCGCATGAATGAATGTGGAATCCCCGATAGCGGCAACAGTTTTTCGAGGTTTGCCGCTAAGGTTAAAAGCAAGTTCCATACCGAATGCATTTCCGATTGATGCTCCCATACAGACGCAGGTATCTATTGCTGAAAGCGGAGGAATTACCCCGAGTGTGTAGCAACCTATATCGCTTGGGACAGTGAGTTTGAGCCGATTTGCTATGTAAAAGAATCCACGGTGTGGACAGCCAGGACAAAGCACCGGTGGTCTCTGCGGTAATGATGCGGGATTAATTCTTGTGTCGGTCGTTTTTCCGAAAAATGCCTCGCGCACAATCTGCTGATTGAGCTCTCCAACGATGGGTATATTCTTTTTGCCGATAGGATTGAGCCCGATTTTTCTACAGTTATCCTCTATGAATGGCTCGTTTTCCTCTATAACAATGAGCTTTTTCACGCTTTCTGCAAATCTTCGCACCAATTCCTCTGGAAATGGAAAACTCATCCCGAGTTTCAATACACTTGCCTCAGGGAAAACCTCTTTAGTGTACTGATATGAAATCCCGCTTGTTATTATTCCAATCGAATTATCGCCCCATTCTATCCTGTTTAGCGGGGTGTTTTCGGCGTATTCCTTTAGTAATTTCAGTTTTTCTTCTAATTCTATGTGAAGGGTTCTTGCATTTGATGGAATAACGACCCGATGTGGAACATCCTTGACATATTCTTTTGGTTCGGGCTCAATCCTTTCTCCAAGCTCAACAACGCTTTTAGAATGGCTAATTCTCGTCGTGAGCCTGAATAGGACAGGGAGCCTAAATCTTTCAGAGATTTCATATGCTATTTTCAGGAACTCTTTTGCTTCGTGTGAATCTGATGGTTCAACAAGCGGAACTTTGGCAAATCGCGCGAATACTCTGTTGTCCTGTTCGTTCTGGCTCGAATGCATACCGGGGTCATCAGCCGAGACAACAACAAATCCCGCAAGAACCCCTGTATATGCAGAGCTCATAAATGTATCTGCTGCAACATTTAGTCCGACATGTTTCATACAGGTAATTGCTCTAACCCCTCCGTATGCTGCACCAAGTGCAACATCAAACGCCACCTTCTCATTTGTTGACCACTCGGAATATATCTCTTTGTAGTTTGCTATGTTCTCTAAGATTTCTGTTGATGGTGTTCCGGGATATGCTGTAGCAACCTTAACACCTGCCTCCCATGCCCCTCTTGCCACAGCTTCGTTTCCAGAAAGAACTGCTTTCATATTTCCTCTCCCTTTTATGGTATGACAAATCTTGTCGGTGCCTCATCCATAACATAATATGCCTTTTGCCCTTTTGATGTTTCGATGGTAAAAAAGAGGGCACCCTCATAAGGAACACTGGCAATAATAGTCCCGCACCTTTCTTTTGCTCTAATTGATAGCTCTTCTGGTATCTCAATCCCTTCAAATCCCCCTGGGTAATATACGGGTCCGAACTCTAAAAACCGCTTGATATTTGTTTCGCTAACCTTAACCCGGAACGAACGCGATATGAAAGTAACCTGTGGTGACAATGTTCTAATGAAGAATGGATTTGAACTTGTGCTGCTTCCGTGATGGTTTGCCGAGAGCAATTCGATATCTCCAACAAAAGGCGCAACAAGGCTTTCAATATTCGGCGTGTATCCTGTGATATCGCCTCCAACAAATGCTTGAAAGAAATCATAGTTTACCACGAATGCTATAGAGCGTGCGTTTTCGTTTAGTCTACCGGATGGGCGTCCTAATAGTGTTTTTCCCGCTGATGCAACACAAAATAGGTAAGAGCACCTTGATAAATATATCGTGTCTCCAGGCTCAATTTGTCGTCGAGCAAAATTTCCTTGAAGGGTTTTAAGGATATAGTTGTGCGTTATTATGGTGTCGATTGCGATTTCATCAATAAGATTTAGAACCCCGCCGTAATGGTCGCTGTGATTATGGGTTATTACAACATAGTTCAGGTGGTCAATCCCGAGTTTCTTGAGCCATCCGAGAACGATGTTTCCGCCTGTATTCCCTTTTTCTCCGCAGTCTACCAAAATAGTAACGCCGTTAGGTGCAATGATAAGTGTTGATGAGCCCTCAAGAAGAACGGTGCCTGATGTATCATCAGAAATAAATACCAATCTGAATTCGCCCTCCTGTGCCGACAAAATTTTGAATAATGTTAAAATTGTAAATAAGATTAATCTATATGACATTGGAATACCGTATCTATTCCTGTTGTTGATGTTTTAACCTCAAATGAATCAGCAGAACTTCCGATAACTTTTACCTCAACTGTGCCATCGATTTTTGTTATGTAAAGCTCACCATAAGTTCTTAATCTATCACACACATCTGGATCAGGCAACCCGCGGTAATTTCCAACAGAGATTACGGAAACCTTTGGTCGAGTTCTCTCAAGGAAGTTTGGATTTGAACTTGTAGCGCTTCCATGGTGGTTTACCTTGTATACCTCAATCCTGCCAACATCGTTAGCTATTGAGCTTTCGATATCGTATGTGCCGTTTCCTCCGCCTGTAAGATCACCGCCAACGAATAGATCGAACTTCCCAAATTTTATATGGAAGGCAGCTGAGAGGTCGTTCTCGTGAAGAGAATCTCTTGGGTCGGGTACAATTCCATTCCCGTTGACAGCGACGCAAGCAACAAACGAACTTTCTGCGAGCCACAGTGTATCGCCTCTTTGAATTGCCCTCCTTTTATTTTGCACTGAATTATAATAAATTCTATAGGGTTGGCTGTCGTAAGAGTAGCCCCTGTCGAGAACCGAGTCGACGGTGAATGTTGAAACAACTACAGGTATACCGCCTATGTGGTCAGAATGGTAGTGTGTAGCAATTACGAAATTTATCCTTGATAATCCGATGCTCGAGATATAGGGTACCACATATGATTCAGCCTGGCTCCAATCTCCGGCGTCAATCAGGATCGATTTAAGAGTATTTTCGCCCTGTGAAACTGTTATGAGGGTCGCATCACCGATTGACCCACGGATGTTTATAAAGCTTACGGTCAAACTCAGCTGTGGATTAGTATTATCTGAGTTCGGTTTTATGGGTGATTTTTTAGCGCACCCGGAAATAAGTAAAAAAATAATGAAAATAGCTAAAAGTGCCAGACCTACAATATTTCTAAACATCTTTAGCCCCCTTCGGGATTTGTTTTTGCTCGTAGAGATACTGGGTTATGATTGAGAGGATATTAAATGTTGTCCAATAAAGCACGAGCCCAGCGGGGAAGCTCATAAATATGAAGAAGAACACAATTGGCATTATATAAACCATTCCCATCTGTTTTGGGTCCTTGGTTGACATTTTCTGCTGGACGAACTGTGTAATGCTCATAAGCAAAGGAAGGACGAGGTATGGGTCTTTCTGAGAAAGGTCCTTTATCCAGAGAACAAAAGGGGATGCTCTTAGTTCAATTGTATAGGCGAGAACCTGATACAATGCGAAAAATACCGGCATTTGAAGGAGCATTGGAAGGCACCCGGAGAACGGATTTACGCCATGTTCGCGATAGAGACGCATTATCTCCGCGTTCATCCTTTGTGGATCTTTCTTATATTGTTGTTGAATTGCTTTTATCTTCGGCTCCAATTCCTTCATTTTACGCATAGAATTGAGCATCTTCAAATTTAGCGGGTGAAGGAGTATCTTTATTATCAGGGAGAAAATTATTATCACGATCCCATAATTGGGGAAAATATCGTGTATCTTAACGAATATAAAGAGAAAAGCAACTGCTAATGGACGCAGGATTTTCCAGCCAAGGTCAACAACCTTTTCAAAGCGGAGCTTGAGCTTTCTCAACCCGAAATAGTCCTGCGGACCAAGATAGAGAATATTGTTGTCCTTAAAATAGTTTTTGCTTACCGTTGAAATCAGTCCCACATTGAAATGCGGATAAGCAAGTTTTTCCCCGAATATAAAAGCAGAATCCCAATTGGCGCTTATGTATGAACCATCAGCAGGATTTTCGCCCTCAGCAAGGAGGATGGCAAAATATTTTGATATTACCCCGCAATAGCTCGTAAGTCCATCAAATTTTTCATCTAATGGTTTATTACCAAGGCTTTTTCTTATAAGCTCATCACCATATAAAAGCACACCCCTTATATATTTTATTTCCAACTTCGGATTCCTCTCTGTCGGTCTTATTCCAGAAAGAAGCGATAGTTTTGCTTCCCTTACAAGGTTGTTTTCTTCCCCGCTCACGAAAATCTGGTGGTGAATAAGATAACTTTTGTAATGGAATTCATACCGCCTTAGGATAGATATTCCGTTTGATGTTGTTCCCGTGAATGTTAGTGCAACTGTAGAGTCGCCAGAGGAAAGAACTATTGTATCCTTATCAGGGTTTAGGTAAATAGAATCAAGCATTAGCTCGCCCTGGTCGAGCTTTAATTCAATTCGAAATGCGGGTGTATTGTTGTTAATGCTGATGAGTTCTACCGGATTACCCTTGAAATCCTTATACAAAAGAAGATTGAATCTTTTTAAATCCCCGCCCATAGAGGATAATATAGCCTCATAAAGATTGTTCCTAACATAAACCAGTTTTTCGATTCGTTTTGCGGTATCGGGTAATATCGTTGATTTTTGTGGACTTCCTGTTATTGTTCTCTCTTTGTCTATGCTCAGCGAATCTAATTGGGGGAGTGAGGTTTTCTGTGGTTGTGATTTTATGCCAACAAGATTTTGATAATAAGGGCTTAGCATAAATAGCATCAACAATAATAGAAGTATTATGCCTATGATGTTTTCTTTGCTCATAGTTCAGGGTACCGGGTCAAATCCGCCTTTATTGAACGGGTTGCACCTTATTATCCTTTTTATGCCCATTAAACCACCTTTTACTATACCGTACCTCATAACTGCTGTTTCAGTAAAATTGCTACAGCTTGGCTCGAACCTGCAGCAATTCCCGAAAAGCGGTGAAATAAGGATTCTATATAGCCTAATAAGAAATATTGAACCTTTAACTGGCAATTCTCTTAAATAGCTCATCGAGTTCGCTCCATAGTGTTTGGGTCAATTTTGCTTGCGGAAGTTTCTTCAGGCATATGAGATATAAGCCGCTTATTGCTTTGTTTTTGTTCAATCGGCACCATTCACGAAGTATCCTTTTTATTTTGTTTCTAAGCGTAGCTTTACCCAATCTTTTATTAATAGCGAATCCGAATTTTATCTGGCTTGAGCGATACCATTTAACAGATAAGAACTCACCTTGAAACTCCTGACCTTGCTTTGCGAGTTCGAATTCCTTTTGCTTTTTCAGTTTGAGCTGTTTTAGGAATGTATTTAGCTTTTGACCCTTCCTTTGTATGGTGTTATTACGCTCACACGATGGCGCCCCTTTCTTCTCCTTGCTGCAAGAACTCGTCTGCCATCCTTCGTTCTCATTCGAGCCCTGAATCCATGAGTCCTTCTCTTGTGAATATTGCTTGCCTTGAATACCTTCATTGCCTTTCCTTTCTTCTTTCATCAAGACGAAAACCATGATAAAGTTCCACTGGGGGATGAGGATTCGAACCTCAATTCTCGGCTCCAAAGGCCGATGTCCTGCCGTTGGACGATCCCCCAGAATGATATCATATTAATTATAAACTATCCCCTTATTTTTGTCACCCGTTTTTTAATCCTCAACCTGCCATACAGAATCTATAATTGAGCCATCCCTGTATTCTATAAGTGCAACTATTCTATCTTTTAGCTTTGGTTTTGCTGGGATGCCGGTTATTTCATCGACCTCTTTCTTTATATCCTCGAGCTTCTTTATTGGTAGTTTTGAGCCTTTAGTTGCCTCAATAAGGTCCTCACGGAGTGGGTTTATTGCAATTCCTCTTTCCGTGACAATAACATCAATCGTTTCTCCAGGTGCTGTCACAGTCGTGACCTTGTCCAATATAATCGGGATTCTCTTTCTATATGATGGTATAACTATCATTGAGAGCTTTGCCCCCGCAGCAACATCAGGATGTCCACCTATACCATGCAGAAGAAGACCATCGGAATGAGTATTGACATTTACATTGAAATCAAGGTCAACTTCAGTAGCCCCAAGAAAACCAACATCAGTTATATTAACCACACATCCCTTAGAATGAATATTCG
The DNA here is from genome assembly GCA_039793385.1 of bacterium. Lineage (GTDB taxonomy): Bacteria > UBP14 > UBA6098 > JBAMLU01 > JBAMLU01 > JBAMLU01. The sequence continues at coordinate 1,238 of JBAMLU010000008.1, read as the reverse complement.
CATACATTCCTATAGAAATTTCCACATGATTAGGGTCGTTTCTCAGGGATTCGATTGATTCCGGGTCGAATACCTGCCCATCAAGCAGACATCTTGTGAGTCCTTTACGAAGGAGTTCGACAGCAAATTTTGTTATTCCGCCGTTTATGAAGCTTGCTTTTATTCCCTCTTTTTCCATCATATCGCCGAGGTATTTGGTTATAGCGAGCGATATTCCACCGGCTCCTGTCTGGAACGAAAAACCATCTTTAAGATATCCTGCATCCTTTATGAATTGAGCTGCATATTGAGCGATTAGAAGCCTTGTTGGTGAGCGGGTTATTCTTGTTGTTCCCGAGAGGATTCCGGCGGGGTCTCCGAGCCTTGGAACCTCAACAACATAGTCTACAAGTGTTTGTGGGATTGATATTGGAATGCACGGGTAGGGAACGAGATTATCCGTGAGCACGATTACTTTGTCCGCATACTGAGCATCAGCCACAGCATACGAAAGGGGACCACAGGCTGATGGACCATATAGACCGTTGCAATTTCCATATTCATCTGCTGTAGGTGCGGCGATAAACGCAACATCAATCTTTAGGTCGCCATCCTCAATTGCTCGCACCCTCCCACCATGGGAGCGAAGAATAGCAACCTCTTTCATCCCTCCTCGTGAAACAAACTCCCCAATAGGTCCGTTCATCGAGCCCTGGATATTTGTTATTACCCCTGATTTTATATGTTCGACAAGCGGCTTGTGAATCGGGAATAGCGCTGTTGCTGCAAGTGTCAATCCCTTTATTCCCATCTCTGCAAGTGTATCCACAACCATATTCACCGTGTAATCGCCGTCCCTCAGATGATGATGGAACGATATGGTCATACCATCCTTGACCCCTGCCGCTCGAATCGCATCTTTCAAGCTTTTCACAAGCTTCTTATCCCCGGGTTTCGATACCGGTATTCGAGGAGCATGTTTTCTCCCCCCGCCTGTATCAACATATGCGCCCATAAATGGTTTTAACTTCTTCCCGTTTAATTCATCAGGGACTAATCGTCCAAGAGCATTTTCCACCAGGTTCATACAACCTCCCTTGTCCATCAAGCTTAATTTCTTTAAATATAATCAAAAATTCCTCCTCAAAACCCTTCTTTAAAGATGAAACTAACTTCTCATATCTTGGAATTTCTCCGAGGATTTCTTTTAAAGTTATGCTTTTCCTTTTAAGTTCACCATTTGAGGAATATTTCAGGAA
>JBAMLU010000007.1:7673-12969 GCA_039793385.1 bacterium | reverse complement strand
ATCATCAATCCCAAGCCTGCTCGACTGGACAGTCTCATACTACGGGCTACCATAAGCAAAATCGATTTCAATCAGCACCACAATTTTAACAAGATTTAACTTGACAAAATAGATGTAGATTTTTTATTTTGTAAAAAACAGGGAGGTTTAAATGAGAAAGTTGAATTGTTGTGTTCGATTTTTTGAACCATTTAGCGTGCTAAAGGTCTTTCTTATTTTGGGGTTTCTGGGTGGACTTTTTTATGCTTTTTTACTGTCGACAGCGCTTCTTGCGAGCGGCAAAATTGGCGGTGGGATTGCTATTCCCATGGGTATAACAATAACATTTATGTTTTGGTGCGGCATAAGAAGCGGGATTCATGCGCTACTTTACAACCTTTTCTCCACCTTCCTAAAAGGGATAAATTTAACACTTATAGAGCGGGAAGGGGAATTTGAATTAAAGTCGATAAATCTTTGGAGCCTGATAAGGATGTTCGTGCCGTTAGCAGTAATAGTTTCAGCCTTTAGCGGGCTTGCATTTGGAACCATAATGAAACTCGCTAACATCTACAAGCTCGAGACCCCATTACTCTATTATATGCCTGACATCACCGGTGCAGTGCTCATATCATCACTATTAGGACTTATAATTTCTGTGATAGTAGTGGTTTCGGGCGCAATATACAATCTCGCTGCCTATATATTCCGCACAGGATATAAATTCACGCTAACTAATAATAAGATACTTTCGAGCATTAACGCTAATTCAATATTTAATCTTTCGCTTCCAATAGGTATAATCTGGGGAATTATTACCGCTTTTCTTCTTCCACTTATCCTACCTCTTGTACAGATTCTGAGTTTTATAAGGAATCTTTCGCTTGGCGATTTTATAAGAATGGGTATTGTTTTTGGGATAATATGGGCATTCGGTGTGGGTGTAAAATCTTTATTTTATAATCTTGTAGCGCGCGTTGTCAAAGGTATTGAGCTTGTGCTTATTCTTGAGGAAATAAAGGATTAAGGTGTTTCTACGGTTCTCTCGCTTCTTAGTTCGAGTATTACCCTTCGATTTATAGTCCTTCCTTCAGGTTTTGAGTTATCACCTAAAAGAACCCTTTCGGGTGTGCCTGCTTCGTATCTAACGATTGCATATGGTTCTCTTTCCCATAATCCGATAGCTTTAACATCAACATTGTGATCCTCTAACCATTCATCCAGTTCTTTCAGTGAGCGAAGTTGAAGGATATACATCATATATTTTTTAAGATTTTCAAGTTCCCTTTTAGCTCTTGCCTGCGAAAGGGCGATATTAGCATATTCAGCACCGATAATGTCAGTATATCCTTTTACATAAGCATAAAGCCTTGTTGGCATTTTCTCAGCCCTTGCGATGAACCTTCTTGCAACATATTCAACCCTGCTTTCAAGGAATTTCGATTGAGGTATATCCTCATTGAATAGGAACTCGACGATTATCAATGTTTCTATCTTTTTGCCTGATTTGGTTATTTCTATTTCCATCGTGTCAGATTTGACCGAAACTTTTTCGCCGAGCTTGTCCCAGAGGTCGAGTTTACAGAAATATTTTTTATCGAAATCGAGGAGTTGTCCGGATTCATCACGCCAATCCCATCCGAGCCCGCTTGGAAGTTCACCCTTACCGGCAGCGAGAAGGCGGACCATTTCACCCTTCTCGTCGATAATCGAGACGGCAAAACTATCAACTCCAGCCTCAATCCTCGCATTTATTCTAACGAAATTATCTTCGCTTCCTATAACAGAATAATCCTCAATCACCCGGTCACCCTCACGAGGACGATAAATAAGTCCATCACCATCAGGATAAATCATAACAAGATTCGCTTTATTTTCCTCGCTTTTGTTTGTTATAAGGTATACACGCTCGGAAAGTTCGGGCGGTAGGATGCTACGAATATATTTAGCTATCGTTGCCGTACGACTGAAAACAAGCTCCTCCTCTTTCCCTTTTGATGAATAAAAACCTTCAACCATAAGTATCATTTCAGGGTTTCTCGAGAGGAGCTCTTTGAATTGGGATAGTTTGCTCTCAATTGCCGATTTTACAGGTTCAGAAAGGGGTTCAGTTTCGGATAGTTCAATCTGAAGCTGGTATTCATCAGCATTTTTCACCGCCGTGGATAACTCTACCCTTCGGTTCTCCTCAAGTTGTAGCTTGCGATCGTGAGGGTTAAGCTGAATTGCCGGGCTTCCTGAACGAGATTCTGCGGTATTATAGTTTTCCTTAACGATAATGATTTGATTTTCGGGTGCGCCCAAAGAAACAAGATAAGATTGCACCGATTCAGCCCTTGCATAAGCCAACCCCACAGGGTCGGGAACAAGATCTTTCTCATCTTCAGCGTTTTATCCCCTTACATAAAGCATAATATCCGGATTTGCCTTGAGCCTTGAAACAACAGTAGAACTCATCCTGTTGAAACGGTTATCTATCGAACTTTTACCCGCCTCAAAAAAAACTATAGGCACAATAGGTTCTTCCTCCTGATATATTGTCATCTTAGAAACCTCAAGCCTATGTTCTTTCGGCGCTATTGAAGCCATAGTTGGAAGATACACGACAAATCTTCCAGCCCCGGTATTATTATCTAAATCCTCTTCCTCAAATTTCGGGTGCAGCCTTGGAATCTTACTCCCATCATCATTAACTGAAAGGAAAATCGTATATTCGCCGTTTTTTTCGGGAGTCCACCTGTATGTAACTTCCTTTATCTCCCCAGGCTCAAGTTCTATCGGGTCAGGATGCATAATTACACGCCATCTCCCTTCCGTCTCTCGATAATATAATGTTAAAGGAACATCATGTTCTCTTTTCTCACCCTTGTTCATAATCCTTGCCCTTATCGTAACCTCATTCCCGAGGAAAATCTCATAGGGTGATATATCAACTCTGCCATTCACCAACTCCAAATCCTCAAGCGGAATCCTCGGCGGAGCAATCTTCATCCCAACCGAAAATTTGTGAGTAGTAACATTCAAGCCAGAATATTCGAACGGGTAGACAAAAGCATAATCAAAACTTAAATCATATTTAGATTTATTGAATATATATGATGCGCCAATTGCAGCCTCATTTCTATTATATCCAGCACGGACACCGATAGTTGAACCAAACCACTTTTCAATCCCGCCGTGTATGCTGATGTTCGATTTTCCCGCTATTTTTTCAGTAGAATATTCTATGTCAAGTGCAAAAAGAAAGGAATTTATCAGTAAGTAGCTTGCGCCAAGCCTCATTTCGAGAGGAACTTTGCCTGTTTCATCGTTTCTCTTGCTCATCGAAAGGTCCGGCTGATTGATGTTCTTCCCCGTAAGAGCGAGCGAGAGTTTCTTGTTTCGGTAAAGTAGGCCGGCATCAGCTGATGGTGCGATTCTTGATGTTGATGTAGTAAGGATCGGGTCGCCAGGTTGAGTACCCTCAAATTTGTTCTCGTTGAAACCGTAGCGAAGAAGTTTTAGGTTAAGTCCAAAACTGATACAGGGGGAATCGAGTTTGCCCCATAAAAGGTTCGAATATCCAGCACCTAACGCCGATTCATAATAAACATCAGTGAAAAGCTGTTCATAAAAGAGGCTTAAGCTTCCATATCTTCCCCTTTTGCCCATATGATGGACATAACCGAGCGAGCCCTCCATAATGTTATCGTTTTCTATACCCCATAGTCGGCGGGCGAAAGATAAAGATAGAGCCCTGTACTGGAAGCTTGCTCCCCCTGCCGGGTTCCAAAAAGGCGTATTACCATCATCAACTATCGCAACAAAACCGCCTCCAAGCCCGACAGGTCTTGCACCAACATCAATCTTCTGCCCATAAACACAAAAAGTGAACATTATCATAATCCACACCATTGTAAAGAACATCCTCATTGTGCCTCCTTTATTGAGAATTTCATCTTGCTATAGATATAGTTCCGCTGCAAACAACCTCATCCTTAACCTTTATAAGATATATGTATATCCCCTGCCGACAAGGAGCGCCGTTTTCGTCCTTCCCATCCCATATCCATTTTTCATCTCTCATATCCGATTCCGAAAGCCTTCTTATTCGTTTTCCGTTCAGTTCGAAAATATCGATTGTGGCAAGAGAAGAATTCTGGCGCATATTTGGGAAAGAGAAAACGGTGAAATCGTTTTTGCCATCGTTATCTGGTGTAATGGGGTTCGGGGTTCGTTTGCAGGGGGTTGAGCTTATGATGAATTTATATGTGTAAACGAGTTCATTTTTAGGGCAAAATTGTGGGTCTGTCCTGTCTCTTGCCCTAATGCTCACAGGAACAAACTCACCATCAGAAAAACTCATATGCGCGAGGGCTGTATTTATTGAAAATGAACCGTATTCGAAGCTAACTGCTATATCTCCAACCCTGAACCCTCTCGAGCCCACTATAACATAAATTGATGATGTATCGAGCCCACTTATGGAATCCATTATTCCAAATCTAATTATAGGTGCGAACTCCTGGACCTCTTGCCCTGATTGTGGATATAAATCTGATAAAACTGGCGGGGTCTGGTCCAAGATGAACCACCAGGAATGCCCGGGGGTAACATTTCCAAGCATATCGGAAACATCACCAATCCCAAATTCCACCCTCCCTTCAGGATAAGCCGATAATGGCGTAAAGGTTAGTATTGAATCGTCGTAGGTTATCTCTGGTGACGAGAGTGTGTATACTCTTCCCATAACTCGAAACACTATGGTTGAACTATCAACACCTTGAGGGTCATATATACGAATTTTAATCTGCTGTCGCGGACAACTTGAATAAGCACCCTCATATGGTGTAATAAGGCTAATCTCAGGACCCGTTGTATTAAGGATAACCACCCTTCGAATCTCGCTTATACCACAACTTCTATCCCCCGGGTTATCAAGATCGAAATCGTTATCACAGGCATAAACCCTGTAAACAAATTGAGCCGTCTCGCTCTGTGGTGGTATCGCAAATGCTGTTATAAATCGCCATCCATAACCTCGTCCAGCACTATCCACAAAATATGTCCCGGGAAGAGAATCAAGTCTAATAAGATTATAAGTAAACGAAAGCTCGCCATCATTGTCCCACATTATATAAGGAACACCGCTTGCACTATCAACATATATACCCGAACTATCCATAATATCAACTTTTATGTAGAATTCTCTTCCACTGAACACACTCTCGGGCGAGAAATTATCAAAATAAGGTTGCAAGGTATCCTCATCAGCAATGAAAAATCGCCATTGTCCGGTCTCAAATCTAAAGGAGTTGGGTTCACCGTAATCCGGTAT
>JBAMLU010000007.1:6222-7663 GCA_039793385.1 bacterium | reverse complement strand
CGGATTATTTGAACCGTTATGGTATCTCCAGGTATAAACGATAACCCCAAAGATTCGGGGTAAAAGAATAAGTATTCCCCATTCCAAACGAGCGCCGGACTCTCAAGTGAATAAACATTGCTCCAATAATGAGTTGTGATCATAACGAGGATTGATGATGAATCAACCTGGGTGAAATTATCGGTGATTTTAGCGCTTATTGTGCAATATGTTTCCGTTAGTGTTGTATCAGGGATGGGGGTAAGTTCGCTTGCCGCAGGACCCATTTGGTCTGAAATGAAACTCCACGAGACAGGTTCGCTTATATCATTATAATACCTATCTCTTGCGTGTAATAGAGCGATATCCACAGTATCACCGTTAACAAATCTCTGGCGGGGAGTGAAGACAAGATTTGGCTCAGTGAACCTAAAACCAAGGCTATCGCGTGTATAAGGTATGCCATTTACGCGAAGTTCTATTGTTGATGAGTCTATACCATTAGCGTCGGTTATTGTCATCACGATTCTCTGGCAGGGGTTAGATGATATGGTCATTGGAAGGGGTTCAACTATCATTGCTACAGGGGGGATTCTATCGAGCATTGGAATAACGATACATCTAAAGATCGAATTTGATTCTGCGCCCGTAGCCTCAGCAACGACATTAACACAAAGAACGGTGTCGCGTGGTTGGTCAAGTGCTCTTATCTGCCATCTTGCCGTGCCACTTTCTCCTGGCGCAAGGGTTGATGGTGTCACGGATACTGTGGCTGACGGACTAACAAGCTCAAGACCAGCGGGTAGAGATATTGTTGCTCTAACATCATAAACAGTATCCCTTCCACCATTTGTCACTGTTAAATCCGCATTAAAGGGGTTGGGCGAATATTCACCCATAACAACTGATAACGCTGCTGGTACAATGAGCCTTAAACTCAGAACCCCAATTACAACCTCCATAGAACCGAGCCCATAATAAGTTGCAACATAGGTGCTATCTCCTGGGTGAAGTGTCATCGGGTACCACCACAAAAGGACTGAACTATCAGTATAAGGCGAACCTATTCCAAGGTCAGCAGGGGTAGCATCCCAGTCAATATTATGGAATATGGACCACCAGCCAACAGCAAATCTGTCGGGCATAGTCGCACCCCACCCATAAAGAACACCCTGTCCGATAAGATATTCCGGACCCTGGTCTGGTCCAATCTCAAATGCCTGCCAGTATTGTGGTATATTAGGTGCGTAGAATTCCTGCGCTACATCGGCATACCCGAATGCTGTAGCAAGTGGTGCAGCATCATTATCCCTTATCATCGTATCAAGCTGCAATAATACGCCAACAGTATGATTAAAAGAGGATCGATTAACAATATGATATTGAATAAAAAGGCTTCCAAGCCCAAGGGCGAGAGGAACAGGCGTAAGTCTCTGAGTTATGTCAACACCGGATATATTCC
>JBAMLU010000007.1:5498-6212 GCA_039793385.1 bacterium | reverse complement strand
GCAGACTATCGATGTTTCAACTACGGCAGGGAACATAGTCATAGTTGGTGATATTCCTATACCTGGATTATTGCTATATAAAACACCGTCAACGAGGAAGTTCGTGTTTGATGACCATGGTGGAGATGGGTAATTAAAGAGAAGCGTGGCATTATCGCTTGCCCTCCCCATATTGAACCTTCCGTCCTCCTCAAGTACCTGAACCGCTATATCATAATTGGCATATGTGACAACCGAATAAACGGGGATTGCGGAAGCGAGTAAAATCAAAAAACCTATTCTGAACATACCGCCCTCCTCAATTGGTTAAAGAGAAAATTGGTGGGGGGATTCTCCCGCCACGCAACACAAACTTGTCACTCCTGAATCTGCTCACATCCTGGACAAAAGCGGTTCCAAGAAGCCCACCGAGGGTGGCTTTTTCGCCCGCTTTTTTCCCCGGTATAGGAAGTATACGAACAGCAGTGGTTTTATTGTTATAAACGCCAATAGCCATTTCATCGGCAATGATTGAAGCGATTGTTTCAATAGGTGTATCGCCTGGTATGGCGATCATATCAAGACCGACAGAGCACACAGCGGTCATAGCCTCAAGCTTGCTTATCGTTAGAGCACCACATTCTGCTGCTCTTACCATCCCAGAATCCTCAGAGACCGGTATAAAAGCCCCGGACATCCCACCGACATAGCTACACGCCATACGTCCGCCTTTTT
>JBAMLU010000007.1:0-5488 GCA_039793385.1 bacterium | reverse complement strand
TAACAGCATCATTAAGAAGGGCGAGTGCTGCTGTAGTGCCATGTGTGCCGGTCTTTTCAAGTCCCATAGCCTCGAGAACCTCAGCGACAGAATCTCCCGGTGCTGGAGTAGGTGCAAGGGAAATATCAACAATACCAAACTTTACCCCAAGTCGACGAGCAACAAAACGACCAACGAGCTCTCCCGCACGAGTTATCTTAAACGCTGTCCTTTTAATAGTTTCAGCAAGAATTCCGAGGTCTGCCTTTTCGCCCACCATTTTTATTGCCTCAAGCACAACCCCAGGACCAGAAATACCAACATTCAATGCCGTTTCCGGCTCACCAACCCCGTGAAATGCCCCAGCCATAAAAGGATTGTCCTCTGGTATATTAGCAAAAACCACAAGCTTACCACATCCAACACCATTCTCATTCGCTGTCAACTCCGATGTCCTTTTTATAATATGAGACATCTTAAGCACCGCATCCATATTTATCCCGCTTTTAGTTGATGCAACAGAAACAGATGAACAGAGCCTTTTAGTTGTCGATATAGCGTCTGGAATGGTTTCGATAAATGCCTCATCAACTTTTGTCATCCCCTTATGTACGAGCGAAGAATATCCACCAATGAAATCGACATCTATCTCTTTCCCAACATTGTCGATTGCTCTCGCAAGTTCAACAAAAACATAAGGTTTATGGTTTCCTACTATAAGCGATAGCGGAGTAAGAGCGATTCTTTTATTGACTATAGGAAGTCCCAGTTCATCCTCAACTTCTTTAGCAACAGGTATAAGCGAGCCGCCATAATCCTTTATCTTCCTCACCACCTTATCTATAAGAACCTGCGGGTCATCGCTTATGCAATCGAATAAACTTATTCCAAGTGTAACGGTTCTTATATCCAGATGAGCTACATGGCTCATATGGATTGTTTCGAGTATCTCCTGGCGTGAAAACTCCATATTTAATTAAATTTTACCACTTTTTTCATATCCTGTGCATTGCCTCAAAAAGGGCGTAACTCTGAGCCTCAAATCTAACGCCTATTCTTGATGAAAGCTCGAAAAGTTTTTTCTTGAGATCAGGAAAATCACATCGTGCTTGCGACAAATCGGCAAAGATTATTACCGTAAAAATACCTTCAAGGATCTTTTGCGTAATGTCTATTATATTTATGTTTTCCTCTGCAAGTAGAGTTGTTAACGCAGAGAGTATTCCCGGTCTATCTGAGCCAAATCCTGTGATAACAACCCGTTGTGGCTTAGTATTGGGCTGAGGAATATCTTTTGGTTCATTATAACCGAGTTCACTTAAAGCTTCAAGCAAAGCTTCTTTGAGTATATCCTTGTTCAAACTTTCGCCGAGTTCCTCGGCTATTTTTCTGGCTAATTCCTCCAATTTGTCCCTTGTAGGCATAGTTTAAGCTACATAATATATAAGCCGATCTCTTTATGTGGGCGAGGAATAATTATAGAATTAACAAGGGTTCCGTGTTCCCTTGCGTAGTTAGCCCCATTAAAAATTGCCGATTCAACATCGGCTATTTCACCGGTTATGACAACATAAGCCTTACCCCCAAGACCGACGCCGAGCCTTATTTCGACGAGTTCAATTTCGCCTGTTTTAGCTGCTATGTCTGATGCCACAATACAGGAGGCTATCGTGAAAGTCTCTATAACACCAATTGCATCAAGCTTTTTCACCTCAGCTGTGCCAAAGAAGGCGGGCAAAACCTTATGATGAAGATTTGGTATGATGAGGTGATCAACGCATGATGATCCCGCAATTTCAAGCGCCTCAGCCACAGAAGATCGAACAGCCTCAACAAACCCCGTAATCATTGTGATATATTTCCCCGCACAAACTGGTTTGGAAAATAGCAACTTAACCTCAGCCTTCTTTATCATAGCGTCAGCAGCCTCAATCCCCTTTGCTATTGATGTATACTCGGTAAGTCCTATGCAAATACTACTTTCACCATTCACTATTTCCTCCTTATAACTACAATGCCATCGGTTCTTTCAATAACACCATCAATAGGCGAGTGATAATTTGCGCTAACACCTTCTTCACCACCAGCAGCAACAAGTTCGCCCCTTTTCACTACCTTACCAACCTCAACAACAGGTGTGGCTTGTTTACCTATGTGCTGATTTAAAGGAATAACATATTCATCTGACAATTCCGAAGTTTCAATAAACGGAAGCCCCTTTCTATCAAATTTCCCCAGTTGAAGCCTTTCGATAAGCATATTTTTAGGTATTCTGCGAAATTCCTTCTCCTTGAGAGGGAAAACATTCTTTTTGGAATAAGATTTGAAACCGCGGTCAACCATGTTCTTTTTTATGCGTTGAATGATAGTTCTTGGGGAGATTCCCATAGGGCAGGCATAAAGTTCACATATTCCGCAATCAGAGCATAGGAAGGATGAGTTTAATGTTTGGATTGTGCCCCAGCTTGTATGATATGTTGTTCGCATAATCTTATGCGGTTCAAGAGGATGTCCCAGAAGATATCGTGGGCAAAGGTCGGTGCAAAATCTACACTGAGTACAGGCTGATGATGCTATTCTTACAAGATTGCTTATATCCTGTAATCGTCTTGTCACTGCAGGATGCCACATTGGAAGAACAATAAATCCGGATGTTGTTTTTTTCACGGGCTCGTCAAGATTCGTGACAAGCTTCCCTGTCATCACCCCGCCCTCGATTACAACAAATTTATCTACAGTTGTTCCGCCAGCAATTTTCAACAGATCCGAAAGCTTCGTGCCAATTGAAGTCTTTATCGTGCAAGGATTTTTAACCTCACCCGTAATTGTCAGGTATTTTTCTATAACAGGTCTGTTTTCTAACGCTAAACCGATATTGTAAAGCGTTTCAACATTAACAACAACTGCCTTAACATCAAGCGGTATACCACCCGCAGGAACCGTTCGCCCCAGAACAGAAAACACTATTTCTTGCTCATCACCGGCTGGGTAATAATCACTTAACTTGTGCAAATAAACGCCCTCTTCTAGGCATGCGTTTAATGCGTTTATCTCATCCTCATATTTAGCTTTTAAAGCAAATACAACCCTTTTTGCCCCGCTTTGCTGTAAAAGAGTTTTCGCTGTTTTCGCAAGTAATGGGGCAAAATTTCTCATTATATACTGGTCTTTCTCGAGCAATGGTTCACATTCCGCACCATTTATAATAATCGTTTCATATTCTCCTGAAAACTTTATATGGGTAGGAAATCCTGCCCCACCAGCTCCAATTATTCCAGCTTCCCTTACCTTATCGATCACATATTTCACAATTTTAAAGATAAAGGCTTAATACCACAATGTCAACAGAATTGTTGGTACAATTTGTGAAAAATAGTACTTGACAAAATCTAAGAATCCATTTTTTTATTCCGTATAAAAAGAAAGGGGCAACAGTGAAAGGAATAATAAAGAAAGGGGGCAACAGTGAAAGGATTCTTTAAATTAGAAGTGGCATTTATTGTATTTGTGTCATCAGCGTCATTTGCTTGTTTTGACACATTTCTTTTTCTCCAGCGTTCATCTATGGTCTATCCTGAAAAAACATTAGCCATTGAAACGCTTGGGGAATATTCGTTTAACTCGATCAAGAGCGGCAATGAAGATACATACTTAACATGTTTCAACATTTACTATGGATTTTCAAAGAGGTTCTCTTTTCAGGCTGGGATAGGTTCTGATGAGAAAGCAAGAGGAGAGTTTAAGATAGATTCTTTTAAGGGAAGAGGGGTTTACAATATAGTGAAAGTGAGCAGGGCAGGATATTCGCTTGATGGTATACTTGAATGCATTGGGAATAGTTCGAACAATGATGTGAATTTTGAGCTCTCTTTTCCGAGCATTTTTGCGAAAAGGGATTATGTCTATGTAATACATCCCGTTTTAAGTTTCACTTTTGGAGAGGCGAGAGTATTTCAACCGGGATGGCATTGTGGTGCGTTCAGGGTTTTCGACAATGGTTCACTTATTGGGATTGGTACTGAGTTTATGAGTGCGCAGAGCGGTTCGTATAGGGCAAGGCTTGTTGATGGAGAATATGCTGCAAGTTTGTTTTATGGTGCTAAGATAGGCAAAAATATTTATATACAGAATGAAGTTGCTAAAGGGCTTTCGAACTCAAGGGATTTGGGGTTTGCGCTTACAATAAAATTCGTGATGGGTTCGAAATAGTATAATTTATGTCAGGAATGCTTGAAGGTTCTTATATCTGCTTGTATTTCTGAGCCGTTTCAGAGCCTTCTCCTTAATCTGTCTTACCCGCTCCCGTGTGAGTCCAAATCTATAACCTATTTCCTCGAGAGTAAGAGAATTTTCCCTATCGATGCCGAAATATAGTGTAAGAACCTCAGCTTCGCGCTCGGAAAGCGTTGCGAGAGCATTTCGAATCTCTTCTTTAAGAGCCTCTTGAGTTAGCCTATATTCTGTAGGGAGTTGATGTTTATTGGGGATAACATCCTTCAGCGTATTCGATTCACCATCTGCAAAAGGGGCATCAAGCGAGAGATAATTTGTAGTAAGTTGGAGCGCTTCATTTACTTCCTCAGGTGATAATTCAATCTCCTCGGCAACCTCTTCGCTAAGAGGCGTTCGTCCGAATTCCTGCGATAACGCCTGTTGTGCCTTGCTTATCTTGTGCAATGTTCCAATCTGACTTACAGGAACCCGTACAATTCGTGACTGATCTGCAAGCGCCTGAAGAATCGACTGCCTTATCCACCATACCGCATAAGAAATGAATTTAAAATTTCTACGCTCATCAAACCTCTTCGCAGCCTTCATAAGCCCAATATTACCCTCACTTATAAGGTCCGCAAGTGATAGCCCCTGATTCTGATATTGCTTAGCTATCGAGACCACAAACCTAAGATTGCTCCTCGTAAGTTTCTCAAGTGCTTCTTGATTTCCCTCACGAGCAAGCCTCGCAAGCCTGCTCTCTTCTTCTCTCGACAATAATGGTGTCTCACCTATCTCTTTTAAATACCTGCCAAGTGTTTTATCCTGATCCCTCTTCTTGGGCGTAACCTTCTTCGCCTTACGCGACATACCTCTTCCCCTCCTCGATTATATATTTTTTATTTTATTCAGGTTCACCATTTTGTCAATATAAAATTATACAAGCCCCTTTATTTTCTTGATATGTTCTTCAGCAAGTTCTTGAGGAAGTTCCTCGTAGGAGTTGAACTGCATAGTAAATGTTCCTCTACCTTGGGTGAGTGAGCGTAGAGAAGTTGAATAGCCAAAAGTTTCCGAGAGAGGGACAAGAGCATGAATTATCTGAAATCCTGAGCGAGTTTCGATCCCTTTTATCGTGGCTCTTCTTTGATTTATATCATTTATGACATCGCCGAGGTATTCCATCGGTATAACAATCTCCATAGACATAACAGGCTCTAATATTATTGGTTCGGCATTGCTAATAGCGTCTGAAAGTGCTTTCATAGTGGCTGCTGAGACTGCAAAAGTTGATGGA
>JBAMLU010000006.1:0-1668 GCA_039793385.1 bacterium | reverse complement strand
AGAACCATCGTAGTAAATTATATCGCCTGTGTTCTCGCCGGTTATGCTGAAATCAGCCAACTGGCTTATCCTTACTGCACCTGAGGCTATGTTCCTACTCGTTATCACGCTATCGGCTATGTGAACAGTCCTTATCGCACCTGTGGCAATCTGCTCATTTGTCACAGCACCTGGGGCAATCTCGTTTGAGGTTATTCCGCCAGGTTTAACCCTCAACCTGTCATCGAATACCTCTATCGTAGAATTATCCACATTAACATCAAGCGTAACATCACCCATAAGCGTATCATTCGGAAAAAGACCCGCTCCACCAAAAATTGAGCTCACACTCTGGTTATCGACATAGCTTTTGGTTGCAACATCCTGAGGAGAAGAGGGATTTGCAAGGTTTATTATCTTTCTTCCGCCTGCGTCATTCCCTGCCACAAGAACATCATATATATTCGGCGTTGCCCCACCTGGTGAGCCCCCACAGGTACCCAGGGTGATATAAATATTACTACCATCATCAGTAAGCGTAGCTCCCGGTCCAGCCCTGAAAACGAAATTCCCCGTTCTTCTTGTGGAATTGCTATCTGAAAAGACAGATTGGATAGCCCGAGTAGTATATTCAGACCTTATTGCGTATGGCGTGGCAACCAATCTTTCGCGCGGACTCATCGTTTCACCGGAAACAGTTATTTCAAGCCAGTAAGGAGCTGAAAAGTCGAGGCTTTCCGGAAACGGAGTGACATTACCAAGGAAAACAGAAAACAACCCATTTACTACAGAAACATTCTGAGTCTCTGTCCATAAAGGTTCACCGCCTGTATCTGAGGAATAAAGTTTGAATGTTATGGGTATAGTTCCGTTCAATCCGACACCTGAGGTATCAACGAGTTTCCCCTGATAATTGAAAATCCTCGGGATTGCAAGAACAAACGCTATCAATCCCAGAAAATAGAGCCACTCTTTCACCTTTTTTGACATATAACCTCCTTTCTCAATTTAATTATAAGAAAAAAAAGTTAAAAGCAAGCGAAATTCTTGATTAATATTTTAAATTTTCATCTTGACATTTTGCTTAAAATTTTATATTTTTAAAGAAAAGGAGGTAATATGGAACTCATCCCTTATCTTCTTGAGGAGGAAAAGAGAGGATTAAAAGCGCTTGGGATTGATGAATGTGAGATTGAGAGGGATAGTCATCTGTTTTATTTTTTGAGGAAGCGGGTTGCGAGGAATCTTTATCGGCAGTTGAGGGAGAAGGGTGTAAGGATGAGTGATTGTCTTTATATAATTGGTGAGATACTATGTTTAAGTTCTGATAGGGTAAGGGACCTTGTTTTTAGAAGGTGATGGGATTAGAGTTTGAAGAATTCCTTGAGTATAGCGACTACTTCTCCACCGACCCTTGCTTGAGCCTCTTTGGTTGATGCGCCGAGGTGTGGAGTTACTGAAACTCGTGGATGATTCACAAGTGCCATATTATCGGTTGGTTCTTTCTCAAAAACATCAATTCCCGCGGCAAAAAGCTTGCCCGAATTTAGCGCCTCAAGTAGTGCAGTTTCATCAACAACACCGCCTCTTGAGCAATTAATGAGTATCGCACCGTTTTTCATCTTCTCGAACTCCGTTTTTCCTATAAGATATCCGCTCTTTTGTTTCGGGACATGAAGGCTCACGATG
>JBAMLU010000005.1:0-13978 GCA_039793385.1 bacterium | reverse complement strand
GGGTTATTCGCGCTTTTGACATCGATAAGCTTGATTTTCCTTTATCCTGATGATTACACACCCGAGCGTGGCATATTCTCACAAAAACACAAAATAAGCAATCCGGGCGGGACATTCGGGGCAATATTCGCTTTCTGGGCGTTCAAATTGTTCGGATACGGTTCCATAATTTTCCCCCTTTTGCTCCTTATTTTTGCATTCTATACTTTCAAGAAAAATTACATTAAAGCACTGAAACTCTCGGGCATCATCCTCCCATTGTATATAGTTGTCTTCGTTTTTATTGCGCTTGTGAGCGAAGGTCCAAGATATTTTTGTGGGGATATTCCTTTTCTACTTGCGAAAAAACTATCGCTATTACCGCTAATACTACCTCATATAATTGTGGTTGGAATATTTTTGGGGTTGTTAAGGTTGTGGTTCGGGTTCAGCATATTTGGGCTTTTGAAGAGATTGAAGAGGAGGAGGATAGAGAAAAAGGAGAGAGAAAAGGCAAAAGCACTCGAGGAGTTCAGGAGAAAAGAGGCTGAAAGGCTTGCACAACTTGAGAAAATAAGGCTCTCAGGGGATATTCACCCTGGGACAATTATCGAGCTTCCCGTGCGGCAAAAAGAGGTTAAAGATAAAACTAAACACGATATACCGATAATTCGAACACAAATTCAACCTATATCAGAAAAACTTAGCCAACCGGAGGAAGAAAGAAAAGCAGAAAAAGAAGGGTTCAATCTTCCTGAAGAAAAGCCTAAGATCATTGAGCCAACTTCTGTATCTCCCATGCAAGAACCTCCTGAAGAACATCAAACAGTCGAGTTATACAAGCCAACTCCACCCCCGTTCAGTTCGAAATATGAGCCGCCTTCTTTAAGTTTTCTATCGTTAGAGGCGAAGTTGGAGAGGAAAGATGAGACCGAGTATAGATTGCTTGCTCAACTTCTTCTTGAGAAGCTCAGAAGTTTCAACATTGATGGCGAACTTCGAAATATTCTTCCTGGACCTGTTATAACGAGGTTCGAGTTTGAGCCTGCACCTGGAATAAAAGTCAGTCAGATACTGAACCTTGAGGATGATCTCGCACTTGCGCTTAAGGCACCTGAGGTGAGGATTCAGGCACCGGTTCCCGGTAAAGGGGTCGTGGGGATAGAAATCCCCAACAAGAACCCGGAAAGGGTTTTAATAAGGGAGATAATTGAGTCTGAGCAATTCAACACCAGTGCATCACCGCTTACTGTTGCGCTCGGCAAGAGGGTTGATGGTACACCTTATGTGATCGATATAAGGAAACTACCTCACCTTCTTATAGCTGGTTCAACAGGGAGTGGAAAATCGGTATGCATAAATGCGATGATTACAAGCCTCATATACAAGTCTCACCCCGAGATAGTGAGGTTTATACTTATAGACCCAAAACGGATAGAGCTCACTCCTTATAATGGGATACCATTTTTACAGGCACCGGTTGTAGTCGAGCCAAAAAACGCAGCCTCAATCCTTAAACTATTGCTCATCATTATGAATAAAAGATACAAACTTCTCGAAGAAAAAGGCGTTAGGGAGATAGACGAATACAACAGGCAGGTAAAACCGAGCGAAGAAAGAAGACTTCCTTATATTGTAGTTATCGTTGACGAGCTTGCTGACCTTATGATGGTTGCGGGAAAGGATGTTGAGGAACCGGTTGTAAGGCTTGCACAGCTTGCAAGGGCTGTTGGAATACACCTTGTAGTTGCGACACAACGCCCATCAGTTGATGTTGTTACGGGGCTTATAAAAGCAAATTTTCCGGCAAGAATAGCATTCAGGGTCAGGTCTAAGGTTGACTCGAGAACAATAATCGATTGCAACGGAGCAGAAAGGCTTATAGGACAGGGTGATATGCTCTTTTTACCCCCAGGAACATCACTCCCTATGAGGATTCACGGATGTTATGTCTCTACTGAGGAAACACAAAAAATTGCACAATACCTTAAACAGTTCGAGAATCCTTTCGGTGATGAGTTTATAGAGCTTGAAGGAATAAGTGATGGGATAGGTGAGAAACCTGAAGAACTTGACGAACTTTTCTGGGAGGCAGCAAGAATCGTTGTTGGATATAAGCAAAGCTCAACATCATACCTCCAGCGACGACTTAGAATTGGTTATACACGCGCAGCAAGACTTATGGAACAGATGGAATCCCTCGGAATTGTCGGACCACTTGAGGGCTCAAAACCAAGAGAAATCCTCATACCAAGCCTGGAAAAACTCGATGAACTTAAGCAAACCATAGAGGGAAAATAATTATATTGACAAATAAAAATAAAATAATTTATTAGGAAAGAAGATGAAAGATAGAGAAGATATAGCGCTCGGAATGATAGAAACGATTGGGCTTGTTGGGCTTATCGAGGCTGCTGATGCTGCTTGTAAGGCGGCAAAGGTCAGGGTTGTTGATTATGAAATGGCTGAGGGAGGGCTAGTGATAATAAAGATGAGGGGCTCAGTAGCGGCTGTTAAAGCGGCTGTTGAGGCTGGAGCAGCGGCAGCTCAACGAGTAGGACAACTATGGGCAACTCATGTCATACCCAACCCTGACCCACAAATAGATTTCATGATAACACGAAAAAAACCACCCGAAAAAGGCACAGCACCTGAACCCTCTAAGGAAACTCCCCCACAACCGCCAAAAGAAAAAACTAAGGAACATCCAGATGTATCTCAAAAACCTTTTAAACTCTCAACTAACGAGGGTATTGAGGAAATCATTGAAAAGGTAAAATATTATGGAATTGGCTACCTCAACACGAAAGAGTTGCGCCGACTTGTGAGGAATATTGAGAATTTTCCATACCCACCGGGCATAAGTGGAAAGATGAAAAGGGAGGAAATCATTAACGAGCTTGCCAAAAGAGGATTAATACTTCCTGGTGATGAAACCCCAATATTCCCTTCTGGCGAGGGAATTGAGAGAAAATTGAGGATAGAAGAAAAAGAGAAGAGGGAGGAGAATAATTCGCCATTCATTTTGGTGCCCGAGGAAGGTGAAGAAAAAATGATCGAGATACTTTTGCGAGATGGATTTGAGTCGCTCCACCTAAAGCAACTTCGCCACCTCGCTAAAAGATTCAAGAATTTCCCCGTGATGAGAATCGATCAAGCATCACGGGAAACACTCATAAACGGATTCAAAAGAGGGCTCATTATTCAGGGGCACGAGGGAAAAATCATTAAGCCAATTGATTAAACCAGTTTTATTCGAGCTCATTTTTGAGCTTCTTTCGCTCTGCTAATATTTTTTCCTCCATTATCCTTTCGATTTCGAGTTCAACATCGGATACATAAGGGTTGAGTTCCATAGCCCGCCTGAAAGAAAGAAGCCCGGATTTGTAATATTGAAGAACAAGTGAAGCCCTTTCGAATTCATTTTCCGGGGTGTTGTATTGAAAAGAAACCTCAATCTCATCCGAAAGAGTTTTCCCTAAAAGAATGTTGTTTGCGCGTATTATGAGTTTGAATAGATCCTTGAATCCTTTGGCATATTCAACCCCTTTTGTCCTCGCCTTAATAAGAGCATCACGATAAAGCATCTGAATTGTTATTCCAGATATGTTTCCATAGAGGAGATTTTTGTCAATTTCAGGGGTTCCTGTAAGGTAATGGATAGCGGTTTTCTCTCGCTCGAGCTTCTCCTTGAATGCCCTTGTAGGAAGCTCGCGTTCAAGATATTTTAATTCGCTCGTTTCATAGCCAACAATGTTTATGATCTGGTCGACTCCTCGCTTTATCTTCTCCAAAGACTCAAGGTTCTTTCCGACAAGTTGAGGATAACCGTGATAATCTAAAATATCGCTCTCGTTTGAGCATTGTTTGTTGTAGTCATCCTGAAGGGATTTTATACCCTCAAGGTCTGACCTACCGAATAGTTCTCCCCCAATCCTCCTGTTCCTGAAATGAACAACGGGTATTTCACCAAGTGGATTTGGGTTAACATCCTTAACAACGAATTCGCTAAAGCCCTCTCGCTCAAGATATACAATGGAGTCTGGTCTGTAAATCCAGGCTTTACCAAGTTCGTTTCCTGTGTCACCAGCGTATAAAGGTTTAACAGCATAATAACGGATAAAAGCCTCCATTTCTCCTGTATCTGGTGAGTATAAAGGGAAGGATTCCATATCAAGCAGTTCCGTATATTTAAATTTTTCACTTTTCTTATCGAACCAGACGAGTGCGTAGCTATTGCCGAAAAGGGAGCCATTTCTCACTATTGAGGTTGCTTTTGAATCGTCAAGGTCCAGTGCCTCAAGTGTATCATCTGGGGCGACAACGCGAAGTGGTAAGCCTTTCATTATTGCAACTGATGTTTCGACAATTCTCATACAATGGTTCAAAACGAGCCTGTTCCTCTCCTTTCTTTCGGGGTCGTGAAGAATATCGTGGTCGCCAAGATAATACCTGAGGTAGAGCATATCCTTCGAGAGCCTGTCAAGGTTCTCGGGGTCATTTAAGACCATCTTAACAAGTTCGGGCTCTTTAACCTTCATAAACCGAACCTCCTTCTTTCTATGGGTTCTATTCTCGAACCCACTTGACCAAACCTATTAACAATTATGTAGCGAAGAGCATCCATTGTATGGTCTGTGATACCATCTTTTAGCGGTAACTCCGACAATTGCCCCTCGCTCGATTGCCTTGGATACCTGTAATTCTCTATGTCAGATAATACTCTTTTGCAATTTGACGATATATAAAGCTTTATCTCCCCTGCGCCATTTCTTATAAATCTTCTAACAAGTTCAATCCCAGCCGTAATTGAACGCAAACCTGGGTTCTTCGTATATTCCAATCTAATACCTTCATTTCTGAAAAGTTCAAGCTCAGAGATGCCCGTTTGAATATTTACGCCCTCTCCTGCAGGGTCGCAGTAATAATGGTCTACCCTGTATTGTTTTGATTTTATTGCATTAATAAGTTCATCAGTTCTGGTGTTGGGTTTAACAAACTCATCGAATATGATAACCCTCTCATTTTTGTCGATTTGTGCCCAAAGTACCGCTGGCTGTCTATAGCCGAAATCAATTCCCACAACCGTTTCGAGATTCTGGTCATAGTTGTAATTTTCAATTAAGTGAGTGAGCCTCGAGAACTCACCATAAACCCGACCGGCAAATGTTGTGAATTCGGCGAGGTATTCCTGAGCAAATGTCTCGGGTGTCAAATTTCTTCGAGCCTCCTCAATGATTGCGGGGTCAATATAAGGTGATATTGTTGATGGGTGTTGCCAGCTTTCCCAATCAGGGTATGACGGGTCTTTTCCCTTGCAATAGAGCTCGTAAACCCAGTTAGTTCCCTCAGGCGTTGTAGTGAAAAGAGCCCATCCTTTTCTATCAGTAAGCGTAGGCGAAAGATATTTTTCCCATATTATCCTCGGGCATTTAGCACATTCATCGAATATAAGCCAATCGAGACCCTCACCCACAAGTGAATCCGGATTATCAGCTGACTTTACCCAGAGCTCGCTTTTGAAAGGCTCAAATTTTATATATTTCACCCTGCCGTAGTATTCCTCCTTATGACTGTAGCCAAGTTTCAATCTAATGATGAGGTTTTCTTTTATTTCCCTTGCGATTTTGTCAGCGAGGTCATATGTAGGTGCAACAATCCATCCGCGCGTATTCGGTGTGAGAATAGCAACCTCAGCCTCTCTTGCGGCGGCATAAGATTTACCGGAGCGTCTCCCCTGAACATTAACCCTGAACCGTGCCCGTGAAAGATGAACCTCAACCTGCCCCTTATGAGGCTTATAACCTATATAATCGAAATACTTAAATTTATCTATCCTCACCCTCGACATACCCACATTCCCTCAAAATCTCCTCATACCTCAACTCTTCACACTCAGAGATATTTTCATCTATAAGTTTAAGGATGAGTTTTGTTGCCTGAATATCGCCTCTTTTCGCTTTTTGAAGTGCGATTTTCCAGACCTCAAAAGATTCCTTTACAGCAAAACTCTTGAGCCTTCGCCGCGCCCACTTAAGAAACCCATCATTTTCAAACCACCTTTCAATATCATCAACCGATACTCCAAGTCTACCCGCAACATCATCAATCCCCTCCTCCTTGCTCCTCAAAAACTCTTCGAAAAACTCCCGCTGACTCTTATTTGGTCTGAACCCTTTGGTCCCCATAGATCCTCGCTTTTGGAATAGTATAATGTTTTATCAATCCTCAATCGATGTTGATTTTTCAACAAAAAATACTAAATCAAATATTTTTTATGATCCCTGAAATTATCTCGTCCGCAATGAAAAAATGCTCCGCCGGAATCCTCATCCTTGCGCCACTTTTAACAATAAACCCCTTCTGTAAAAAAATTGGCGGCAAAAAATCATCTATATCAACCTCAAAATCCTTAGCCAATCTTTCTATATCAAGCCCGTAAACGGTTCTCAAGGAGAGGAAAATCCTTTCGATAAGCAGCCCCTTTTTGTTCAGATGCTCGAGCTTTCTCGCTATTCTGGGTGAAAAAAGATAGTTCCTGAGATCAGGTGGGTTAGTCCAACGAACATAATTATTATAGTCAGTTGATACAGCTGAAGGACCAAGCCCAAGATAGGATTCCTGTGCCCAATATTTCCTGTTGTGAACCGATTCAAATCCCGGCTTCGCAAATGAAGATATCTCGTATTGTTTAAAACCCTCACTGCCAAGATATTCCTGAATAAGCCTGTATATCTTGAATTCCTCATCCTCAGGAATAGGTTTGAACTCGCCAATTAATTTTTTCTCGAAGAATCTCGTTCCCTCATCATAAGTGAGAGAATAAGCCGAAATATGAACCACGGGCAACCTGACAATCCTTTCAAGTAATTTTTCAACTTTTTTCGGTGTATCTTCAGGAATTCCATAAATAATATCCGCAGAGATATTTGAAAAACCAGCGTCATAAGCCATCTCAACGGATTCAATTGCTTCCATTGCGGAGTGAATTCGTCCAAGTAGATGAAGTTCATCGTTATCAAGGCGCTGGAGCCCGATGCTAATCCTGCTTACACCCGCCGATTTATAAAGAAAGAGCTTGTTCTTATCGATTGTTCCAGGGTTAATTTCGAGCGTGAACTCCATTAAATGGTTGAATTTCAGCCTCTCAAAAATCCCTCTCACAGAAAGAGTAAGCGAAGTTGGCTCAAGGGTTGATGGTGTGCCGCCGCCTATGTAAATTGTGTCGAATTCATAGTTACTTTTGCTGAATTCATCGCTTTCATCCACTAACCTTTTGAGAAAACTTGATGCGAGGTTCTCATCGAAATTAACGGAATAAAAAGAGCAATAGTCGCACTTTTTGAGGCAAAAGGGGATGTGAATATAAAGTCCGAAGCCCATTTTAACGGATGAGCTTGGTTATTCTTGTAAAACGAACCTTGCTGGGGATATGAAATAGGTCCCAGAAGAATATTCGAATGAGAGAGATTAAATAAGGTGGTTCCCAGCTGGGTCCGCTCGGAGTAGGGCTCCATGAAAAATAAATGAACATCGGCTTCCCAATTATGAACTCTCTCTTTAAAGGACCCCAGAAACGGCAGTCAAATGAATTGTCCCTATTATCACCCATAACGAAAAATTCTCCCTTTTGAAGCTTTAAAGGACCGAAATTATCTCGCTGGCTCAGCGTTGATGGCAAGACATTTGGGTCAGTGAATTTCACCCCAGGTGACTCATTAAACGGCTTGCCATCAACAAACACAATCTTATCCTTAATATAAACCGTCTGCCCCTCAACAGCTATGCACCGCTTAACAAAATCCTTCGATGGGTTAAGAGGATATTTGAATATGACTATCTCGCCAGGGCGTGGGTCCCTAAACCTATAAGTTATTTTCTCTGCTAAAAGAAAATCGCCAATAAGAAGGGTATCCTCCATAGAACCTGACGGGATCCTATAAGCCTGAACAACAAATTGCCTCAAAATAAGAGCAACAGCAAGCGACCATATAAGGGTTTCAGTCCAGTTGCGAAGCTTGCTTTTGGGCTTTTTCTCCTTCTTCTTAGAACTCATCTATATCTCCTTTTATCGTTCTATCTTAAATAGAGCAAAGAAAGCTTCTTGAGGTATCTCAACATTTCCCACCTGTTTCATCCTCTTTTTGCCCTCTTTCTGGCGTTCTAGAAGTTTTCTCTTTCTCGTTATATCACCACCATAACATTTTGCTGTGACATTCTTTTTTATTGGAGGAATCCTCGTTCGAGCAATAATGCGTGAGCCAATAGCCGCCTGAATCACAACCTCAAATAGCTGCCTCGGTATAAGTTCCTTAAGTTTTGTGCAGAGAGCAATTCCAACATTATAAGCCTTACTTCTGTGAACAACAACCGATAAGGCATCAACTGGCTCACCATTCACAAGTACATCAAGTTTAACAAGATCTGCCTCATTGTATCCGCTCAGTTCATAATCGAGTGAGGCATAACCCTGCGAGAGGGATTTAAGCTTATCATAGAAATCAAAAATGATTTCAGCAAGCGGGATTGTGAACCTGATTATCGCCCGACCGGATTCCATAAACTCAGTTGAGTTTAATTCCCCTCTTCTATCCGTGATGAGCTTCATTATGTTTCCGATATATTTTGTGGGCGTAACGACCTCAGAGGTAACTATCGGCTCCTCAATAGTATCGATCTCGGCGGGATTCGGGAGCTTTGCTGGATTATCTATCACTAAAAGCTCGCCATTTTTTGTTTTAACCCTGTAAGCGACATTAGGTATTGTAGCAACAAGGTCGATCTTGTATTCCCTGCTTAATCGTTCCTGGACTATCTCCATATGAAGAAGCCCCAGGAAACCACATCTAAAACCGGGACCCAAAGCGATCGAGCTTTCAGGCTCGAAACTTATAGCGGCATCGTTAAGTTTGAGTTTTTCCAATGCCTCGCGAAGTTCTTCAACACCATCACCCGATGCAGGATATAACCCCGAATAAACCATAGGTTTAGCCTCACGATAACCCACAAGAGGCACAGAAACAGGATTATCTGCGAATGTTATCGTATCTCCTACCCTTGCGTCACGAACGCTTTTCATCCCAGCTATAATATATCCAACCTCACCCGGTCCAAGCTCATCGAGTGGGTGAAGTCCGAGCCTGACAAAACCAACCTCCTCAACAATGTTCTCGAACCCCGTAGCCATAAACCGAATTCTTATCCCTTTCCTAATATAGCCGTCAAACACCCTGACATAAGCAACAACCCCACGATAGTTGTCATAGTAAGCGTCAATAACAAGGGCTGCCAGTGGTTTATCGTAATAACCTTTAGGTGGTGGAATCCTTTCCACCGCAGCGCTAAGGAACTCCTCTATACCAAGCCCGGCTTTACCGCTTGTCAATAACACCTCGCTTTTATCCACACCCAGAAGATTTGCAAGCTCCTCTCTTACCTGTTCCACCATTGCAAATTGAATGTCTATCTTATTGACAACAGGAATTATTGTCAGGTTGTTGTCGAGAGCGAGATACATATTGCTTATCGTTTGCGCCTCAATCCCTTGTGAAGCGTCAACCAAAAGAAAAGCACCTTCACAGGCAGCAAGTGCACGAGAAACCTCATATGTGAAATCTACATGCCCGGGTGTATCAATGAGGTTTAGCACATAATCTTTTCCATCTTTAGCCTTGTAGTTCATCCTTACAAGATGAGCTTTTATAGTAATGCCTCGTTCCCGCTCTAACTCCATAGAATCGAGCACCTGGTCGCGCATCTCACGAGGAGGAACCGAACCCGTATATTCAAGTAGCCTGTCGGCTAGCGTCGATTTACCATGGTCTATGTGCGCAATTATCGAAAAGTTCCTTATAAGTTCCAGTTCCATAATATTTAAAATTATAGAAATCGCTGAAATTGTCAAAGAGTATAATTTGAAACAAAAAGATGTTGACGAAATCTTTCTGATTTGTTAATTAAATTAACATAGAAAGGAGAGGCATGTTAAGTAATGTGCTTATTATTGTCATTGGATTTGCCGGGATTTGCTTTGGAGGCGGTTGGCAAAAAACATTCGGTGGTTTCCAGGATGATTACGGATACGATATAAAAACGACGCCTGACAACGGATTTATAGTTGTTGGGGCTACATTCTCTTATGGTTCAGGTTCCCCAACAAACCCGAACATTTATGTTATAAGAACTAACGAGAACGGCGACACGCTCTGGACAAAGATAATAGGAGGTGCAGGCGCTGACTATGGGTATGCAATAACAGTGACACAAGATAGCGGATACGCCATAGCAGGATATACTAATTCGGCTGGGGCAGGGAATTATGATGTTTATTTAATAAGGCTCAATTCAAGAGGGGAGACGGTTTTCACAAGAACCTTTGGCGGATACAATGATGATTTCGGCTATTCAATAGTTGAAACACCGGATGAAGGTTTTATCATTGTTGGAACAACAAGGTCTTTTGGCGCGGGCGGCAGCGATATGTATATCATAAGAACAAATTCCTCAGGAGACACACTCTGGACAAAAACCATCGGCGGACGAAATGATGAGCATGGATACTCCTGTGTTATTTCTCGAACTGGGTTCATCTTTGCTGTGGGTTCAACTCAATCATCGGGTCATGGAAGGGATGATGTCTATGTTGTAAAAATGGGTTTGAACGGGACGATTATAGAGACTAATATTATCGGAGGCAATCAACCCGATATTGGGTATTCAATAGATGAGACTGCCGATTCATTTTACATTATTGGTGGATACACCGAATCATTTGGCGGGACAGATAGAAAAGCCTACCTAATAAAGATAAATGATAATTGCGACAGCATCTGGGCACGGCTTTATGGTGGTCCTGATGATGATATCATTCAAGCAGTTGTTGCGACATTTGATGGTGGAGTAGCTGCTTGTGGAAGGACATTCAATGTGTCTTCAAGCAATTATGACCTCTATTTCATAAGGGTGAACCGAAACGGGGAACTTATATGGGAGAAAACCTACGGTGGAGGGGGAAACGATTTCGGGTATGGGATAGATAATACCCTTGATGGTGCATTCGTTATAACGGGCTGGACAAGAAGTTTCGGATTTGGTGGGTGGAACCTATACATTATAAAATCGGCTTTTGTTGGCTATGTTGTGTACGACCTGCGCCCAGGATGGAATCTCCTTTCACTTCCCTTCAATATCACCGCCGAGTTTGAACTTCTTTTCCCATATTCAACTCCCCCAGCATATATATACAATACTTTGACCAGGCGATACGAGCCCATAACAACCATAAGCTCTGGATATGGATTCTGGGTATTGAACTGGGGTGACACAACATATTCCATCCTCGATACAACAGGAATAGGTTCTATCTCAGATACCCTTTACCCCGGCTGGAATCTCATAAGTGGACCATCATTTGCGGTTCCCGCATCAGAACTGACAACGCTTTCCGGCGTTGTTCCGCCAGTTTATGGCTATAATGGAAGAACCTACTACCCAGCAGAAACAATCATACCTGGTAAAGGTTATTGGGTGTTAGCGCTCAGGCAGATAATTTACACACTTCCTCGAAGATAGAAGATAATTAATCGTTATATTGCCAGTGCTCAAGCGAGAAATCATGATTATTATATCTTATATAACTCAAATTATCTATCCAATCACCTGTGTTTATGTAAAGCCCCGAACCTATTTTTTTAATACAAGGTATATGAGTATGCCCCATAATAACGATATCAAACCCGCTATTGAGCTTTTTTTGCACAAATGGTTCGTATTCGTCAAGCATTTTCATCTTTGATGCGCGGGTTCGAGACGAAAGCGATGAGATAATCCTTGCTATAAATCTTGCTATATCAGGGTGAACAAGCCTGAATAACTTCACAAAAATCCTCGATTGAATCAAGCTCTTCATCACCCGATAGCCAAAATCACCCGCAATAACACCATCACCATGATGCAAAAAAACCAGCTTACCATCAAGTTCTACCTTAGCGGGCGAATTAAGTAGTTTCACACCGAGATACTTCTCAAAGAAATCGATATGCCAGGCATCATGATTGCCAGGGATAAAAAACAATCTAACCCCGTTATCAGCAAGGTTCTTGAGTTTAGAAAAGATATCAAAATAATGCTTGAAAACAGAGCTTTTGTATTCGAAATAGAACTCGAAAATATCGCCTAAAATGTAGAGAGTAGAGCCATTTTTTTCAACCATATCTAAAAAATCGAGAAATGCTTTAATTCTTCTCTGTTCTTTTATTCTATTTTCCCGTCCGAAATGAGAATCGGAGACGAAAAAAATCGCCTTGTTCATCGATAAAATCTACATTCTTGATCTTCTAATTTCGCCTATCTTTTTGAGCGCACAAAAAGTGCCACACATGCTACATACATGGTTGTTATTGATCGGGAACCTTGAATAGATCTCCTTTGCTGTTTTACCATCGATAGCGAGTTCGAATACCTTCTCCCAGTTGAAATCAGCCCTTGCTTTAGAAAGTTCATAATCCCATTCGTAAGCGCCAGGGATACCTTTAGCTAAATCCCCTGCATGAGCTGCTATTCTACAAGCGATAACACCCTCACGAACATCCTCAGGTG
Source organism: bacterium (assembly GCA_039793385.1). GTDB lineage: Bacteria > UBP14 > UBA6098 > JBAMLU01 > JBAMLU01 > JBAMLU01. The sequence continues at coordinate 1,402 of JBAMLU010000005.1, read as the reverse complement.
TAGGAAGAGAAAGGTGTTCAGCACGGGTGACATAGCACAGGAAATCGGCACCTGATGCTGCAGCAATAGCGCCTCCAATTGCTGAAACGATATGGTCGTATCCGGGTGCAATATCGGTAACAATAGGTCCGAGAACATAAAAAGGCGCCCCCTTACAAATCGATTTCTCAAGTTTCACATTCATAGCGACCTGATGCACAGGGATGTGTCCGGGACCCTCAACCATAGCCTGTACCCCAGCCTTTCTGCACCTTTCAACAAGCTCGCCTATCTGTACAAGTTCCGCTATCTGAGCCCAATCAGTTGAATCAGCAATTGATCCAGGACGGCATCCATCACCAAGCGAAAGCGTAAGCTCGTATGTTCTTGCAATATCGAGAATATCATCGAAATACTCGTATAGAGGGTTCTCCTTGTTGTTGTATGCAATCCATTCGGCAATAAACGAGCCGCCACGAGAAACGAAATCCATCATCCTCGGCATCTTCTCTAACTCTTCAACAATAAATTTCCTTATTCCTGCGTGAATGGTGACAAAATCTACCCCTTGTCGGGCGTGTTCCTCAATCTTCATAAGTATTTCCTGAGGAGTCATCATAACCATAGGCTCACCAGCTCGAACCTTATCAATAGCAACCTCATAAATTGGCACAGTACCAAAAGCGACTGGCGAATTTCTTATGAGTTTCTTCCTTATTTCAGGTATATCGCCTGCGGTTGACAAATCCATAATTGCGTCTGTTTTTGCCTCAAGCGCAGCCTCAAGTTTTCTAATTTCAATCGCTGGGTCAGTTTGTGCTTCAGATGTTCCTATGTTAGCGTTAACTTTTGTCCTTAATCCATCGCCAATTGCAAGAGGAACTATATCACGATTTTTATTCTTAACAACAACTATCCTTCCTGACAAAACACCATCCCGAATTTCCTCAGGTGATTTGCCCTCTCGCCTGGCTACCTCGTATAATTCATCTGGTATCTCGCCTTTTCGGGCTCTTTCCATTAAAGTCATAAACGCCCCTTTTATATAAAAATATAAATAATTTTCCGAAAAACAAGGGAATTTTCAGAAGTCCCAACCGAAGAATATGTCGTAAATTGGTGATGTTTCGAGATGTTTGAAATCGGTTCTGAAAGCGAGGTCAAATCGAAGGGCAGTATAATATGCGAGATTTATCCGCATTCCAACCCCTATGCTTCCCTTTGGGTAAGCGAAATCCTTATCGAACGCTCCACCGCAATCAAAATAAGCCGCACCCTTAACACCGCCGAATTTCAATGTAATAAAAGGCGTTTTCAATACAAACCTCTCGATAAGGGGAAAACGGAATTCCTGATTCATCATATAAATTTTTGCTCCCGAGAAATAGAAAAAAGGATAACCTCTAATGGTCCAGCTTCCGCC
>JBAMLU010000004.1:0-14070 GCA_039793385.1 bacterium | reverse complement strand
TGTGCTTTAGTTTCATATTCTCCTGCAAAAACCCTTTCAAAACAAGAAAACCATTGGGTGATGGCACACACATTGGCAGGTGGGAATTCCCGCTAACACCAGAACTATCTTTACAGAATCTGCTCTGGGCATATAACGACAAGATAATCAGCAACTACACTAGCTGCCTTGCGGACTCGTATCGATTCGTTCCATCAAGCGCAGATTCCGCACTTTATCCGGAAATTTTTACCAACTGGGGACTCGATAAGGAGATATCATCAACACGTGGGATATTTGCCCTCGATACGATTTTGCTTGTGCTTACACCCGACCCATCACGCCACGATTTAATCTCACAAAACAGGGCTGTAATGTATAGAAAATATGTTCTTATCGCCGTGCCATCATTTACAGCGCCCTCATCATCACCCGCACTTGGTACAGCCATATTTTACCTCTCAAGAGATGAATCTGGAAAATGGCTAATATACCTTCAACAAGATGAGCCTGAACAAAAAAGCTGGGCACTTTTGAAAAAGGAATTTTTGCTCTAAAATTATCTTCTTATTTGAACAGTTATACAACCGGTTCGGGATGAGCATCGCCTTTCTGGGCGGAAAAACCATTCAACATCAGCAAATCCACCGGCAGGAATGCTCGGCAAAATATAAGGTATGCTTGCCCCGCCATCATATGTGAAACACTCGTCATTATTAATAAATACCCATACGGAGTCAGCATTTCCGCGCCCTGTATTTTGAATATGGGCACTAACCCTGATCCTTTCGGGCTCGAACCCCCCCGACGGAAGGCAACTCAATGTATCATAGGTAACAGTAAGATGCAATTCTGGCGGATAATCAACAAAATAATCCAAACAATAATTGAACCTGTTCGGAACACAATACTCAGGGGAGTCTGCACCATAAAAACAAATCCTGTGATGCTCGTCATCAGCAAATGTCACCCCCGTAAGCGAAAGGTCAAATTCAAATCCACCGTAAACTGCTCTCAATGACGGATGCCCCCAGCAAAACAAACTTCCATCAACAGAAACACAGAGCGATGATGTATCAATACCGCTTCCACGCTCACCAACGCTGAAAAATATCGTCGTGCTATCGGTCAAAAACTCATAAGGCGATGGATGAACTGATTCAGGTATAACATAAGGTGAATCTTGATCTATGTAGAAAAACCAGCAAAGCGTGTCAGCAAAAAAATATCCCCTTATCGTTTGAGATGCCTCAAGACAAACATTAACAGAATCCGCCCTGTATGAGCCAGGAGGAGTAAAAAGAAGTATTGAATCCCTGTAAGTTAAATAAGGACTCCCCATAGGGTATCTAACCCCATTAACGACAAGCGCATATTGGTATTCTAAGGAGCAATCGGAAAGCGAGAGCGAAATAGTTATATTCTGTGTAGAATCGCATGAGGTATAGGCGCCGGAATAGTGGGTATCAACAAGTATCGGTTCTATCGCCCTTATACCAATAGGAGCCCTGAACTCTGACATATACCGAACAACATTGCAAGCGAACTTTATATCCTCAGCATTTCCGTAGTCATATATAGCGCATCCGTAGTCATCAGCAGAAACGATAATCTCGCCAAATCCATATGTTGTTCGCATAACATCAACCGTCCTCGAGCTCCTGTTCAAAAGCACTATCTCCCACACTAAAGGGTCATATCCTACTACACGGCTTCCATAATAGGGATGCCCAAGATTATCTATTTCTGATGGTGTGAGGACCCAGGGGTCATTTAAAAATGGATGTGATGGATTAACAGGGAGCTTCCCCCAGTTCTCTCCAGTATAGGAATTAAATGAGAATGGGAGAAAAAAATTCGAGATAGTCATATTTCCACAATCATCGAACCAGAGTTTTCCGCCACATCTAACGAAATGTTCAAGCTTATTTCTATCGGCATCCGTGAAATTAACAGCAAAATGCGTCGTGATAAAACATAGATCAAAAAGGAGTAGATCGGTTATAGAAACGGAATCGAGTTTTACCTCCCAGTATTCTCTTTGTGATTGAGTATATCCTGGGCGAGCAAGAGGGTTGACAAATTCCCAGCCAGCCGGCTTATAAGGGCTTGTATTAACGATATACCAGATTAACGGGTCAGAATTTTCATATCCTGTTGATGGGCAGGTCATAATACAGACATTAAAAATCCTCGTCTGCCCTAAACATTGCCCTACAAGAAGGAAAAAACAAAAAATGGGAGCAATTTTTTTCATAGTTTTTTATCCTACGGTAAATCCTATTGAGCGCTCCTTTTCACCCGGCACCTTTATTTCACCGAACCGCTCCTCGTATTTCTTAATGTTGTCCTCAATAGCACGAGCAAGGACCTTGAAATTGTAAGGACTCATAATTACCCGCGCATAGACTTTAGCTTTAGCCAAGCCGGGAAGAATCCTTGCAAAATCAATGACAAACTCCGACGGAGAATGGGATATAACCGCAAAATTCGCATACACACCCTCGGCTTCCTTCTCGCCAAGCTCAATGTTTATCTGCTGACCAACTGTGTGAACCTGAGATACCTCTTTTTCCTCTTTCATCTTTACTCCTATCTTTTTTGTTGAAAAAGTTTCTATATAAATTATATTAATAAAAAGGAAAATTTACAACAGGAAAGGTGAAAATATGGCAAACGAGATAAAAAACAGGATAAAGAGATTGGACAAATACAGGTGGCTAATACCGCAGGATTTTAAGCCCGGTATGCGTGTGCCGGGGCTTATCTTTGCGGATGAAGAACTTCTTGATAAAGCAATAGAGGATAGGGCATTTGAGCAGGTCATTAATGTTGCATTTTTGCCGGGGATTATCAAATATTCGCTTGCAATGCCTGATATTCACTGGGGATATGGTCTTCCAATAGGTGGAGTTGCACCAGTAAGGGTTTCTGATGGCGTTATTTCGCCTGGCGGGGTCGGTTCAGATATAAATTGTGGTGTTAGGCTTTTGAGAAGCGAGCTTGGGGAAAAGGATATAAAACCACACCTGCAGAAACTCATTGACAAGATTTATGTTAATGTTCCATGCGGTGTTGGCTCGACTGGCAAGATCAGGATTAGCGGTAAAGAGCTTGATAATGTTCTTATATATGGTGCTAAGTGGTCTTTTAAACAAGGCTACGGATGGGAAGAGGATATAAGCCATATAGAGGAAAACGGCGCAATGCCGAATGCCAATCCCGATGCCCTTTCAAAAAGAGCTAAGGAAAGAGGATACGAACAGATTGGAACCCTCGGCGCAGGAAACCATTTCCTCGAAATTCAGGTAGTTGAGGAGATATTTGATGAGGATATAGCGAAGAAACTTGGCATATTCAAGGGGCAGATAACGGTTATGATTCACACCGGAAGCCGAGGACTTGGTTATCAAGTTTGTGAAGATTATATGGCATCAATGGTTAGGGTCATTCAAAAATACGGCATAAGCCTTCCAGATAGGCAGCTTGCCTGTGCTCCAATAAATTCGCCTGAGGGTAAGGAGTATTTGGGAGCAATGGCTGCAGCAGCAAACTACGCCTGGGCTAACAGAGAGGCTATTACACACTGGGTAAGGGAATCTTTTGAGCAGGTGCTCGGACAAAAAGCGGATAAACTGGGATTGAAACTTGTTTATGATGTTGCACATAATATAGCGAAATTCGAAAGGCACAATGTCGATGGCAAGGAGATTGACCTATTAATCCACCGTAAAGGAGCAACGCGCGCTTTCGGACCGGGACATAAGGTTCTTCCTGAGGAGTATCGCGAAACCGGTCAACCTGTCATAATACCCGGCGATATGGGAAGAGCATCATATTTGCTTGTGGGTACTGAGGGTGCTATGAGAGAAAGTTTCGGTTCTACTTGCCATGGTGCTGGAAGATGCATGTCAAGGGCTGAGGCAATAAAGAAAACACGCGGAAGGAGAATTGATGAGGAACTTCTTGAGAAAGGAATATATGTTCGGGCAAGAGGACGAGATACATTAGGGGAAGAGGTATCTGAGGCATATAAGGATGTTTCACATATTGTTGATGTTGTTGCGGGCGCCGGAATATCAAAGAAAATAGCAAAAATGCGCCCGCTTGGAGTTGTAAAAGGATAACATAGAATTGGGAGGCAAGATGCTTGTTTATAACCTTATTATTCTTATACTTGGGCTTATTATTCTTTCAGCTTTTTTCTACTTTAACTCCGGAAATATCGTCCCAACTATAAATTTAGGCATATACGAAAAATCCAATCTCCCTATTAACCTTGTCCTCTTTTGGACATTCCTCGCCGGTATATTCTATGGACTGCTTTTCGCGATAGCGCAAGAATTCAGATTGCGAAAGAGATTGAGGAGGCTAAAAAAAGAATTTTCAGACCTTCAGGACGAACTCAATTCATTAAGGCAGGAAACAATAGACTCCATATTTAAAAAGAAGGAGTAAAATGGAGCTAACATTTTTTTCAATAGTTCTTCTTATATTTTCAATAACGGTGATTTTAGCTATATGGCATTTGTCATCAACCCGGAAGCGCAAGCAAGAGCTATCCGAAACATTTATCAACTCACTTATAGATATAATCGAAGAGAGATTCAACAGTGCAATAGAAAAGCTTCAACAACTTGCAAAAACTCAGCCCGAAAACACATACGCCCTTGTCCTTCTTGGAGACCTTCTACGAGAAAAAGGTGACCCGAAAAAAGGATTTAAGGTTCACCAACTTTTGCTTGCAAGAAAAGGGCTCACAACTAACGAAACGGTCAGAGTTATGAAAAGCGTTGCTCTTGATTACTATGCGCTTTCAGACGATATTAAAGCAGTAGAAATAGCCGAAAAAGCACTTTCAATAGACGAATCCAATCCGTTTTTCCTCGAGCTTTTACTTGAGGAATACGAGAAACTTGGTGAATGGGAAAAAGCACTTGAAACAGGAGAAAAGCTCGAAAGATTTTTTAACATAGAGAACAAAAGACTAAAGGCGTTCTTTAAGCTCGGGGCTGGATTGAATTACATAGATGAAGGCGATGGACATAAAGCAAGACTCTTATTTAAGGATGCCATAAAGTTTGATTCTACATGTTTTTTTGCGTACAAGTTCATCGGTGATAGCTACCTTAGCGAGAACAGGCTCGATGATGCTATTGACTGGTATAAAAAGTTCCTCGAACAGTTTCCGCACAATTCTTATCTTGTGCTCGACAATCTTGAAAAGGCATATTTCGAAAAGGGCGAATTCGAAAAGAGCATCGAAACATACAAAGAATTGCTTTCTAAACAGCCAGAAAACAAACAGGTCACCTACAGATTAGCAGAACTTTATATTAAGATGGGGGAGCTCCAAAAGGCGATTAATATAATCGAGAACAACGCCCGCGATGATGAGCTTGAAAAATTAGTGAAACTCCTTGTATACAACAAAGAATTAGGGAAAATTGACGAAATGAATAAATACATAGAGAGGTTGTATAAATTGCTTGATGCTCATAAGCCGATTTTTATCTGCAAGGAATGCGGCGAAAAAACAAAAGAGGAACTCTGGAGATGTCCTAAGTGTATGAAGGTTGATACATTTATTTCGGGATGATATGGGACATCTTGCCTTGTTTATCCTTCTTACACTTTTTGCTTCAAATTCAAATGTTTCAGCGAGGGAAATTAACGAGACAAAAGAGTTTGAGCGTGTTATAGGAGGATTTTACGGCGACACGATAAGGATTGAACTTGAGCGGATGCTCAAAAGCGCAACGAACAAAGAAATAAGTTCGAGGATAAGCCTGGAACTTGGTAAACTTGCCTATGCTCAAGGACTTTATAAGAAAGCATTCGAAACACTCAAATATATTGAAAATGACACCGCATATTTTTTTGCAGCACTATCAGCAAGGATATTAAATATGGATTCTATAAGCATGTGCTACAAAGCGAGGATAAAGGATAAAACGCTTCTTGCTCTTTTCCCCTATGGGATTGAAAAAGAACCGCACCCGGGCAGATTTTACCTTCAATTCGGTGCACTCGATAGCTACGAAAGAGCAAAGAAACTTGCTGACAGGCTTTTACGAAGAGGATTAAACGCCTTTGTCGTCAAAAAGAATGAGTTATATTATGTTAGAAGCGGATGGTACAAAAGCGAAACGGATGCCGAGCTTGAGGGTGCAACGCTTGTCCCCGACCTTCTTTTCAATATCATAAAGGAATAAGAATGAACAACACCCCACTACTTGAACAATACTATAGAATAAAAGCCGAATACCCTGATACTATTCTGTTTTTCCGTATGGGGGACTTTTTCGAGATGTTTGATGATGATGCTAAGATAGCATCTGAGGTTTTAGGCATAACATTAACAAGTCGTTCACAAGGGGGCGAAACCCGTACTCCACTTGCAGGGGTGCCGCACCACTCAGCCGAAAGATATATAGCAAAGCTTCTTGATGCTGGATTTAAGGTTGCTATATGTGAACAGGTTGAGGACCCAAAATTTGCTAAAGGGCTTGTTAAACGCGAGGTTGTTGAGGTTATGACACCTGGAACCTCAACCATTCCCGTTCAAACAGAAAACGGCTCAAGAAACTATTTATTATCGGTATTCCCTGATGGTGATGGTTTCGGAATAAGCGGCGCTGAACTTCTCTCCGGCGAGTTCTTCACAAAACGAATAACACAAAACGAACTCCAATCCGAACTTCTTATATACGACCCTAAAGAAATCCTTATCCCAGCCAATACTCCAGAAAACCTCATTGCACTTTTCAAAGGGAGAAAACTAACATATTACGACGAATGGAAATTCGAACTCGAATATACAGAGGCTCTCCTTAAAGAGCATCTTGATGTTGCGAATCTCAGGGAGGCACTTGAGATAAGCCCAGGCGAGGTTCGTGCAGCTGGCGCCATAATCTCTTATTTGCGAGAACTCAAGAAGGGTAAGCTCACCCATATGAAACGACTCACGAGCATGAAATACAGCGAATATATGTTCCTTGACCCGGCAACTATAAGGAACCTCGAACTTGTCGAAACAATCCTCGATAGAACGAAAAAGGGCTCACTCTATGGAACTATGGATTACACCAAAACCCCAATGGGAAGCCGACTCCTTAAGGAATGGATTCTCCGACCTCTTGTAGACAAAAACGGAATAACAAAGAGATTAGACATAATAGAGGAGTTTATAAGGCACCAGGAGAGACTCAACCGAATCCGAGAAAACCTTGCACCAATAGGTGATATTGAGAGGCTCGTTGGAAAAATCGGCTGCTCAAAGGCTAATCCCCGCGAATTATACGAATTATCAGTTTCTCTTTCATATATACCACAAATCAAATCGCTGCTTTCGAGCATGCAATCACCGATATTAAAGGAGCTTGAAGGGACGCTTGATGAGGCTGAAAATATAAGGGACGAGATAAAGAAATGGATTAAACCTGACGCACCAATACAACTTGATGAAGGCGGAATTATAAATGATGGTGTTGTTGAGGAACTTGACGAGTTAAGGAAAATAAGCGCTGACGCTAATACAATCATAAAATCACTCGAGGAAAGGCTCAGGAATGAACTCTCAATACCGAATTTGAGAATCGGATATAACAGGGTTTTTGGATATTATATTGAGGTGACGAAGAGCTATATCAACAGGATTCCTGCAGGGTTTATACGAAAACAGACACTTGCGGGCGGGGAAAGGTTTATTAACGACGAGCTCAAAGAACTTGAATATAAGATATTGACATCAAAAGAAAAAGCGGTAGAAATTGAGAAGCGGTGCTTTTTCAGCCTTCGTGAGCGAATAGCCTCCGAATGCATTCGTCTAAAAAATATCGCAAGACGCCTCGCTGAGCTTGATGTTCTTGCTAACTTAGCCTATATTTCCATAAGATATGACTGGACACGCCCAAAAATATGCATAGACGGGGTTATAAATATCAAGGATGGAAGGCATCCCGTTGTTGAGGAGATTCTTGGCAGACGGGCATTTGTGCCGAATGATACATACATCTCAAATGCGTATGACCAATTGTTAATTATAACCGGTCCAAATATGTCTGGTAAGTCAACATATTTGAGGCAGGTAGGGCTTATAGTGTTACTGGCGCATATGGGTTCTTATGTTCCGGCAAGGATGGCTGAGATATCGCTTGTTGATAGGATTTTCACGCGTGTTGGTGCTTGGGATAATATTGCACGAGGAGAATCAACATTTATGTTGGAGATGCTCGAAACATCAAATATATTGAACAATGCTACCGAAAATTCCCTCGTTCTTCTCGATGAAATTGGTCGAGGAACATCAACCTATGATGGTCTCGCAATTGCCTGGGCTTCATCCGAATACCTTCATAATGTCAATCGCTCGAAAACAATTTTCGCCACACATTACCACGAACTTACAGAACTTGCAAAATATCTTCCAAGGGTGAAAAATTATCAGGTTATGGTTCGCCACCATGGTGGAAGAATCCTTTTCCTTCACAAAATAGTTCCCGGAGGATGTGATGATAGTTACGGGATTTATGTTGCTTCTCTTGCGGGAATTCCAAAACCAACAATAGAAAGAGCTAAAGAATTATTGAGGTTTTTCGAAAAAAAAGGCGATATAACAAAAAACATCTCCGAAATTCACCTAAAACCCACGAAAAAAGAGGAGAAACACGGATTCAGGCTGAGCCTTTTTGAACCCGAACTCCATCCGATAATTGTGGAGTTAAAAAGCCTATCTCTCGAAAACATAACCCCTTTGGATGCATTTATGCTCATAAAAAAGTGGAAGGAAAAATGGCACCTTTGAAAGGTAAAACAGGGCTTGCTATCATATCTCTTCTTATTTTCTCGGCTCTTTATGGCGATACATATTTTGGGCAGAACAAGGTGCAGTTCGTTAATAGGGAGTGGATGTTTATTGAGACAAGCAGGTTTAAGCTATATTATCCGGTGGGTTATGATTCGCTTGCTTTTTTAGCGGTAAATATAATCAATGACCAGTATAATAAGCTCAGGGAAGACCTTGGTTTCACGCCACAAATAAAAATTCCTGTGGTATTCTATCCTACACCAAACGAGTTTTATGAGACGAACATTATATGGGATATTTTAGGTGAGGGTGTCGGTGGGTTTACTGAAAGCCTTAAGAACAGGGTAGTTGTGCCATTCACTGGGTCATATAAGGAATTTGAGCATACCATAAGGCATGAGCTAACTCACGCATTTGTGTTCGATTTCCTCTACGGGAAAAACCGCGGCGGAATATTTTCGCCAAGCAGGATATTCAATCTCCCGATCTGGTTTTCTGAGGGGTTAAGTGAATTTGAGTCGAAGGAATGGGAGATAGATGATGACTACTATTTAAGGGACCTTATTTTAAATGGCGGTACAGAACCACTTGATAAGCTTGATGGTTATAAGGCATACAGGCAAGGTCAGGCAGTTGTTCGATATATCGCTGAAAAATACGGCAGAAAGAAATTAGGCGAGCTCATTGCTAAAGGTCGAATGCTTTTGACAATGAACAAAGCGTTGAAATCTGTGCTCGGCATCTCTGAGGATGAGCTTTATGAAGATTGGCTGCATGAAGCCAAAAAACAATATCTTCCGGAACTTAACGGGCGGATGTTTCCGACCGAATTCGCAAGGAGGCTCACAGATCACAAGAAAAACGACGGCGCTTATAATTTCCAGCCAGTCATATCACCTGATGGTGCTTACATCGCATATCTATCCGACAAAAACGGATATATGAGCTTATACCTGATTGATATAATCGAGGGCAAAACAAGGCTCCTATTAAAAGGCGAGCAAAGCGGAAAATACGAATCCTTCCATCCGTTGTGGTGTCAGGTTGCATGGAACCCCGACTGCGAAAGAATAGCTTTCGTTACAAAAAGGAAAAACCGTGATGTTATCGTCATTTACGATATTAAAAAGAAAAAAGAACTACTCTATTACAAGCTGAATTATGGTGGGCTTTATTCGATCAGTTTCTCGCATAGTGGCGATAAAATAGCCTTTTCCGCACTCGACAGATTGGGCAAAGATATCTTTATCCTCGATATGGAATCAAAGAAGATAATGAGGCTCACCGATGATAAATATGATGATGATCATCCGATATTCTCAAAAAACGATAGTATCATATATTTCTCATCCGATAGACCTTCCGAAAATCTTTTTGAGCCCGGCAAATTCAATATATTTGCGCTTGAAATTAAAAGCGGGAAGATTTCACCTATAACAAAAAGCGATATACCTAATTATAACCCTGTAATACTTGATACAACGAATCTATTATATATAACTGAGGAAAACGGGATACCAAACCTTGCGATAATGAACCTTTGCTCGGGCGAATATTATCCCATAACAAACTCAATAACCCCAATAATATCTCCAAGCGCCTCAGCCGACGGGGAAAAAATTGTATTTGCCACGCTATTTGAATGGGGCTGGGACATATACTTGATGGATACATTTTCGCCCTGCACGCTTAGCGCAACTATATTTATGCGGTCAAGAAAAAATAAACCGACGCATGAAGAACATCCACCTTTTTCAGAAACTCTCGACACCCTTACACAAAAAGAAGAACTTAAACAGGAAAGGTACTCGCCGCAGTTTTCACCCGATTTCATCTCATCATCTATCTCTTATAACAACTTCTATGGTCTTCAAGGTTATACAGCGCTTTTACTGAGCGATATCTTTGGCGACCATCAGATACTCATTTTAAGCGACCTCCTAAATAATTTTAATAACTCAAACTTCCTTGTATCCTATGGCTATTTCAAGCCCAGAATGCCTTATGGTATTACGCTTTTTCACAATTTCACATATTACCAGGACGAAAAGTACAGGCTTTTCTCTGATAGAACATATGGTATTGGTGGTTTTATGGAGTATCCGTTTAACAGGTTCCTTCGTTTTGAATCTGAGGCAGGATACTTTGGTGTTGAGCGAAAATACTATGAAATAGACACAACCAGTTTGCCCGAATATGTCAACTCTGTGCAACTTCGTGTTGGTTTTGTCAAAGATAATACACTATGGTCAACAAGCGGTCCCATAGCCGGGCAGCGCTGGAAAACAGGCTTTGAACTGCTACCGAGCTTGGGTTCAAACTCCTATAGTTATTTTTCTTTAAATTTCGACCTCAGAAACTACCACCATTTTGGAAAGGGTTACGGATTAGCATTGAGACTAACCGCTGGGGCATCGGGAGGGAAAAATCCAAAACTATACTACCTTGGTGGAGCCGAATCCTGGCTCAACTGGGAACTCGGAAGCTCTGAAATTTACACCATAAGAAGTATGTACTTCTCCGAAATCATAACTCCGCTTCGAGGTTATGCTCTTTTTGAACTCGTTGGCACAAAATATTACCTTGCTAACATTGAACTAAGATATCCATTTATAAATGAGCTCCGCTTGGGTTTTCCCCTTCCAATTACCATAAGAGGGCTTCGCGGCGGGATTTTTGCCGATATAGGCGGAGCATTTGATAAACCAACCCTGTTCAGGGGAGTAAAAAATGGTGGGCTCAATCATATAAAACTGGGCGTGGGGTGCGGAATAAGAACGGGAATCTCTTTTCTATTGTTCAGCTGGGATATTGGCTGGGCAACAGACCTCGTACATATTTCACCTCACCCAACACATTACCTTACGCTTAGCACAGAATTTTAGGAGGAGAAAGTGAGGGGTAAAGTTCTCGTTGTTGATGACGAACCTGGGGTGTGTAAGTTCCTTAAGATATTCTTTGAAAAAGAGGGGTTTTTGGTCGAAACAAGCACCGACCCATTCGAGGCTCTCGAAGTTATTAAATCTGGCGAGAGTTTCGATATAGTTTTCGCAGACATCATAATGCCAAACCTAAACGGGATAGAGTTTCTCACTAAGGCAAAAATGCTTAATCCTGAACTAAAGATAATAATGATAACCGCATATGCATCAATAGAGACAACAATACAATCCCTTCGCGCAGGCGCATTTGACTATATAACAAAGCCTTTTAAACCGGAGGAGATAAGAAACACGATAAAACGAGCCTTAGAACTTTCATCACTAAGGAAGGAGAACATTGAACTCAAGGAGCTTATTAAAGCCGAAAGCTCAAGCCTCGATAGGATAATAGGCACAAGCAAAGCCATAAACGAGATAAAAAATTTAATACGCCGAATAGCACCAACAGATTCCACCGTGCTAATAACCGGTGAAAGCGGTACGGGTAAGGAACTCGTAGCAAGGGCGATACACGAGCTTTCTGGTCGATCAAATGGGAGATTTGTGTCGATAAATTGCGGGGCTCTTCCAGAAAACCTGCTTGAATCGGAATTATTCGGGCATGTTAAGGGCGCATTTACAGGGGCAGTTAGAAATAAGGAGGGGCTTTTCAAGGTGGCTGATGGTGGGACATTCTTCCTCGACGAAATCGCAGAACTTCAACCATCCCTCCAGGTAAAACTCCTTCGCGCTCTCGAGGAAAAAACAATAATACCAATTGGCGCAACAGAACCGATTGAGGTTGATGTTCGACTTATTGCTGCAACAAACGCTAATCTTGAGGAGCTCGTCAAAAAAGGTGTTTTCAGGGCTGACCTATTTTACAGGCTCAATGTATTCTCAATACATATCCCACCAATAAGAGAGAGGACTGAAGACATACTACCAATAGCTAATAATTTCATCAGGAAGGAGTGTGTGAAGCTCGGTATTCCAATTAAACATCTGACTAAAGAGGCAGCAGAAATGCTTGAACGCGCCAGGTGGGAGGGCAATGTTCGCGAGCTCGAAAATGTCCTTGAAAGAGCAATACTTCTTGCATCCGGTGATGAAATCGGTCCCGAACTTCTCCCAAAACACCTTACTCTTGAGGGAATAAAGGAAGAAGCAAAATCGAAACCCATTTCACCTGAGGAGTTAAAGTTTCTGCCAACACTGGAGGAAATCGAGAAGGCTTACATTTTCTGGGTGCTTACCAATACAAATTGGCAAAAACAATTAGCCGCTAAAACTATGGGCATTGATATAACAACGCTTTATAGGAAGATCGAGAAATACAATCTAAAACAATTTGAACATAAGGGAGAAGAATATATAAAATAGTTTTCTATCCAATAATCGTAGCATCGAATTCGCTCGCTATTTTTCTCACCTTTTCCAATTCGGGTGAAACATCATTCTCTTCTTTAGGCTTTTCCTCCTTTTTTGTTTCTACCTTTTTTGCTGCTCTAACGATAATGTTCACTGTTGCATCAGCATCGAGTATTTCTTTGGCTGATGCCTCGAGAGCTTTAAAATTCTCGCTTCTCCGCAAAATTGCGGCAAGGGTCTCGCTTTCCGGGGGAAATTCAAGTATTATCCGTGACTCATCAAAAATTATATTCGCATTTTCAAGAAGTGCACTTATACCTTCGCCCCTTTTCTTTGCCACAAGCTCCTCAAGCCTCTCCTTAGGTGAAAGAATCCTCTCTTCCTTCTTTACCTCAGCATGCTCACCTCCAATAACTGTTTTGCTTGCGAGTTCGTCCCTTCCAGAATTAATCTCCGAAATTGATCTTTTTACCGCACTTATTCCCAAACTCACCCTGCCTTCAACTAAATCCTTTATCGACACAACAGAATCAAGAAGCGAAAGCTTCACAATCGTTTCTTCAAAAATATATGCCGGACGAATAGAATATTTAAGTTCTGTTTGAAGGCGAGCTAATATGGAGATGATTCTCAAAATATCCTCACGGGTAGCAATCTCAACGAGAGGCATAAGCTTCGTTTCTATATCCTCTGGTAACTCACGCTTAATACCAATCTTTAATAGAAGTAATCTGTGAAAATTCGCTATCATACTTTCCAAAATCGAATATATATCCTTTCCTTTTTCAAAAAGATTATTGAATCTTTTAATAGCATCGGCAGGATTCTTTTTGAGAATATCTTCAGCAATAGCAAGGAATTCATTGAAAGGCACTATCCCAATAGCATCAAAAACAATTGAGGCGGTAATTTTATTATCAGAAGAGAAAGCGAGAACTTGGTCCAAAAGCGAAAGCCCATCACGAATGCTGCCGTCAGCCCGAATAGCAA
>JBAMLU010000003.1:0-14771 GCA_039793385.1 bacterium | reverse complement strand
CATTCTTTATTGTCCCGCTCCTGAGCTTGTAGGTTAGCTGAAGGTTTTCGATATCTCGAACTATTTCATCACCACTAGAGAGGTAATTCCTGAACACAGAGAGGGTTGGATGAGCAGGGTCTTGTGTCGTTATCTTATACATCTCCCGTGTGAATGTAGAAACTAATATGTAGGTGCTATCTGCTGGATAGTCTCTCTGTAGAAGATCATTTTCTGGAAACCAGATGGTGATTAACCTTTTGTTTAAAAAAGTGAATATTAAATAGTTCACGCAGCGGTGAACTTCCTCATACAAGCCGTTCCTGTGCCTTATCCAGAGCCACATCATAGAAGAAAACTTAAAACTCGGTTGATAATAAACTATAACCCAGTTTGAACCGCTTGATGCTGGATACCAGAATCTTGTGATAAAATTTGAGAAGTTGCCCCATACTGCAACACTATCCGGGGCTGTTGAGGAAGCATTGTATGCTTCAAGCCTTCTAAACGATGCTGGGAGCATATAGCCTGTAAGCCTTAGCCTTGTTGTCAGAAGCTCGAGTGCTTGATGACCATTTTCCTGTATGTAAGCGATAGCCTCGTCCCTTATATATGCCTTTTGCTGACTTAAAAATAGTGTCACTGTTAAAAGAACTATAATCGAGGAAATGACAACCGCAATAATGAGCTCCAATAAGCTTAACCCTTTTTCCTTTTTATTATTGTTTGTAAATGTAATCATATATTGTTATAGAGTGAGTTTTCCCAAGAACATCAGCCCAGGAAACAGTTATTGAAACCTGTTTAAGCCTGCTACTTGTACCGTCAAGTTTGACACGCCAGTTTCTCGTGAATCCCTCAACTCTATCGCTTCCGTTAGCGATGGCGTCAAAATTCGTGTTCTTTAACTCCTCCAGTTTCTTTTCGGCATATAATGTAGCGAGCCTTAACTTTCTTGCAAAATAATTTGCCCTTACTGATGTTGTCATATAAAGGACCAGCCCGGATAGAACAAGGGTTGCAATAAATATTGATACGAGCACCTCGAGCATTGAAAGACCCTTTGTTTTTGCTTTATGAATGCTCATCTTTATAATCCTTCAATACGAATCCTTCCCGTTGCTGCACGAACATAAATTCTTGTCGTTTTTGTGCCCTTCTTCCCTTTTATAATCAAGAAATTTTCCCCGCTCCCGTTTGTGCTTCCATCCTCATATACCATTATTGTGAGCTGTTTTGGGTTGTATTTTTCACCAGCGCATATATCAAAACATCCCGAATAGAGGTCGACGAGCGAAGAAAGGTTGCGAGAGAATATCACGAGGTCGTTTGAATCAAAAGCGTTGTTGCGGTTGTTGTCGCGAAAAAATATATAACTATCCCTTTGAAAATCCACATATAGCCCGAAACTATTCTTCTCCATTATAGCCTTTGACCGGGCAAGTTGTATTTCCCTTGCTATTTCCCTTGTCACTCCTGTAAGCCTATAATTAGCAACGAGTTTGTCAAGCCCCATTAAAGAAAGACTTGCTGTTATGCCCATAATAACAATTACAACGACTAGTTCTAAAAGTGTAAAGCCTTGTTTATTAGTACTCGATAACCTGTGCCATAGCATACTCTGCTCTTCTCTGGTAAAGTCCCTGCACCCTTCGAACTGCATCAGAACACCATATAATGTCGGCTTGACCGGCGATTTTAAATTGTATAGTTTTTGAAAGAAGCGAACCCCATACATGAACCCCTTGCCCACCTCCTGTAACATCTGTCGAAGACTCAACTGTGACCTCACCAAGCACGATAACAATTCCTGCCCATTCGAACTGTCCCGATATGTGCAAATCACCTTTTATTACAAATACGCCCGCCCCTTTAGACTGGAAACCACCCGCAATGGTTAAACTACTCGGGTGATAAACAACCTTATAGTTGTCGGGATAACTTCCTATAGGGGTCTTCCATGCTCCACCGCCAGTTACAATTGTATCTGCGAGCTCTCCATTTTCGCCGGCAAACATACTTGCAATTGTCCTTAAATCCATTGTGTCAGCGCTTGCTTTATAGCTTGGGTAGAATATGCCATTTGAGTCGGCAGATGTAACCTGGTCCTTTCTTTGACCGAGCGCTTGAAGAAGAGATTGTTCACTATGTATGGTTGTTATAGCTGGTCTGTGGTCACCACCTATTATATAGTCATTAACATCTTTATGCCCGTATTGATGGTCAGCTCCTTGAATTGTGAAAACATTGCCAGAAAACTGTGGGTTCCGCGCTTCAATATAAAGTGGGCCGGGAATATCACCCGGGTTGAATGTTTTTTTGCTTAGTCTTACCTGAAGCCGTCTTATTGCTGGTCCTATCTGCCCTGTGCTATAAATGAGGATTTGATTGCCTGTTAGTGTTGGGTTTTTAGTCGAATCCTCGCAGAGAACAGAATATCGCCCACCACCGAAAGGTAGATTCCAGTAAAGGGTGTCCCTGTAAGACCTTGTTCTATTTATGTAGTCCAACGCTTTTATCGCTCCAGCCTCAGCTATGTAATATGCTTGCGCTCGAGCCCTCATTGTCCCAGCAATACCAAGCTCCTGGCTCGATGTAAATAGCGCTGCCGCCCCAACTATCCCTATAAGTAATCCAACCACAAGAATATAGAATATCGCAAAACCTCTTTCTTTTTTTCTCATATAACCCCCTTTTTCTCTATTAATAAAATTGAAATTTTCAGGCAAAAAGTCAAGTTATTTATTTTTGACACGGCTTGACTTTAAGGAATATTTCCATATAATTTACTTATGAACCTGATCTTGCTAAATATATTGATCTTGCTTTTCGTTGCGCAGCTTTTTTCTGTTGAAGGGGTTTCGCCTGGGGTTAGTTCTGAAAGATTTATTTATGAGGTCAGAGAGGAGTTTATTCAGCCTGATGATTTTATGAACTTGATAAAAGGAAAGGAGCCATTTTCTGCGGGAACCACAGGAACTCTGGGATTGGGACTGGGAATGGATTTTAAAGGGTTTGTATATGGTAATTTCGGAAGAAAGGGGCGTCTGTTTAGGTTTGAAACAAATTGTATGGCTGAAAGATACAGGGATTTTTCGCCTATTATCCGTGCAAGGGGAAGCGGCAGATTTAATTTAAGGTTGAAGAACGAGATTATCGGGGTTAGTGTTGATGGTTCGTTTGACGGGAGGGAACTTGACGGTTGGAATATATATCAAGGGAGGCATATTAAAGGGTGGTATTTTAGTGGTGCCGCTGGAACGCTCATATTAAGAAGGGATTTTTCGCTCGAGCTTCAGGCAGAGGCGTTTAACGGCTCCCACAAAAACGACTTGAACTGGTATCCATTTTTTTCTGGGTCAGGTTATGTTTTGTTTCGATATTATATCTCGGATGAATTAAGGGCTAAGTTTTCGCTTAAATACTCCCTCGCACGAATAAGGGATATTATGAACGATTATCTTTCTGAGTACTCAACTTTCAATGCTATGCTTGGGCTTGGCAGAGATTTTTCAACCCATTACTTTGAACTCGGCGCCCTTTTGAATACAAGCTACAATCTAACAAATCTATCCCCTTATTTTAAGGCATTTACAAGGAGAGATAGGTTCGAGCTCGCGCTAGAATATTCAAGCAAAATAGAGCTTCCTGTATATGTTTTAGGCAAGGAAGAACCTTATGTAATTCCGAATATATCTATGAAAGAAGAGCACTCAAAAGATGTTGTAAATATATCCTCGGTGATTTATCCATTTAAGTTTTTTGAGGTGAAGTCGAGCGTTGAGTACCGATCTATTGAGAATCAACATGGGATTTATTTCACTGCTGATGGGACACCATTTCTATCGAATTATGATAAAACTGAGAGATTCGCCCTGATGCTCGAGCTCTCGAATAAGGCTTCCTACTTCAACAATAACCTTAAACTAAATTACACAAGAAACAGGGCTAAAAATGGGTATCAGATTCCTCTTGTACCAATGTTTACCATTGGTGAAACAATCGAGCTTGCATACAAGCGAATTAACTCAAAATTGGGATTTTTTATTGTCGGGAGGCAAGAAACATACAATGGAAAATACATTAAACCTTATCCTCTTCTTTCCTTTTCGTTTTCTTACAAATGGAATGGATTTAAATTTGGTTTTAGCGGGATGAACCTTTAGAACCGCAAATTCGAGTGGTATCCGGGGAAGCTGGATACCGGTAGCATTGGTAGATTGGAGTTTGGCTATGATTTCAGATAGGGAAGCAAAGGAGATAAAATTCCACGAGATACCGAATCTGCCTGGGGTTTATATTCTTAAGGACGAGAAAGGCACAGTCCTTTATGTTGGCAAGGCAAAAGACCTTGCTAATAGGTTATCTTATTATTTTCAGAAAAAGGTGGATTCACCAAGGATTGAACAGCTTAAAAGAAGAATAAAGAAGATAGAGATTTATGTTACGGAAAACGAGTATGAAGCGCTTGAGCTTGAGGCTGACCTTGTGGCAGGTTTTGAACCGAAATATAATGTCGAACTCAAGGATGATAAGCATTATCCATATATAAAGATAACACAGGAGGAATATCCTCGGGTAGTTGTCGTTCGTGAGAGGAAAGAGGATGGCGGTGTATATTTTGGACCGTTTACTGATGTTGGAAGTATGAGGCGGACATTGAAGGTTGCGAGGGCACTTTTTGGTATAAGGGATTGTAAGCTTAAACTTCCCTCGAAAAATGCCAAGCCCTGCCTCAATTTGCAAATAAAAAGGTGCCTCGGACCCTGTGTCAACAAGACAACAAAAGAGGAATATAAAAGGGCTGTGGAGAATATGAAGAGATTCCTTAGCGGAAAAAAAAGAGCTCTTCTTGCACAGTTGCGCCGGGAGATGCGGAAAAGGGCAAAGGAAGAGAAATTTGAGGAAGCGGCTGTTATTCGCGACAAGATTATTACGCTCGAGCGTTTCTTCGGACAAAAACCTATAGAGATGCCCGATTTTATCGATAGGGATTTCGTTTCAATAGCTTTCAGGAAAAACGAGGGCGTGGCGGTTATATTTCAGGCGCGTGAGGGTTCTATTGCCGGGCGAAATGTCCAAATCTTCACACCCGGTAGCGAAGAAGAACCACAGAAGATTTATAAGGGCGTGATTTTACAATACTACAGAAAAAACCCCAATATCCCTCAGGAAATTGTTGTGCCAATCCAGATTGAGGATGAAGAAATAATAGAGAAGTGGTTTTTGACGATGCATAATAAGAAGTGCCGTATTGTGCGAGCGAGGTCTGGTGCTAAGCTCAAATTTATGCAATTTGCCCTGCGTAACGCTGAGCTTATTCTTAACGAGAGGATCGCTCAAAAAGCCGGGCTCAAAACCCCTCACGAACTCCTCATTCTACAAAAAGAACTTAACCTTAAAGAACCACCAGCACGAATAGAAGCGTTTGATATTTCGAATATACAGGGGAAATGGGCTTCCGGTTCGCTCGTTGTTTTTGTTGATGGCAAGCCGAAAAAAAGCGAATACAGGCGGTTCAGGATCGTTAATCTTCAAGCCGCTGACGATTATAGCATGATTAAGGAGGTGGTTTACAGAAGATACAGACGGGTTCTGGAGGAGGAAAAGAAGCTTCCAGATTTGATTCTCATTGATGGTGGGCAAGGGCAACTTATTAGCGCTATTGAGGCATTGAATATGCTCGGGCTCGAGAATGAAGTTCCAGTTGCTTCCCTTGCAAAAAGGCTTGAGGAGATTTATCTCCCAGGTTCATCATCACCAATAACCATTCCACGATATTCGCTCGCTCTAAAACTTCTGCAGAAAATAAGGGACGAAGCTCACCGATTTGCACTTAGCTATCACAAGAAACTCCGCGAAAGATCAATTGAAGCAAGCATATTAAAACAGGTTCCCGGAATTGGTGATGTCTACCAGAAAAGGCTCTTATCATCTTTCCGCTCGATTGAGGAAATTGCTAAAAGCACACCTGAGGAGATTTCGAAAAGGACAAAGATAAATCTCAAGGTGGCTGAAAAACTTCTGCAATTCCTTACCCAAAATAAATTAGTTTTCTATTTATGATAGAATCTGAATTGGTGAGGATTAAAGCCATTCTTGGGCGAGAACCTACAGAGGTGGAGAAAGCGATTTATGATGTTATGTGGTCTGAACATTGCAGCTATAAGAGCTCGTTTGTTCATATAAAGAAGCTTTTTGATCCGTCAAAAAATGTTGTGGAGCCGGGCGAGGAAAATGCAGGTGGAGTCCTTGTAGAGCGGGATGTTGCTTTGCTATTCAAGATGGAAAGCCATAATCACCCATCAGCGATAGAACCTTTTAACGGTGCTGCAACAGGTGTAGGTGGTATTCTTCGTGATATATTTGCTATGGGTGCTCGACCTATGGCACTCCTTGACGCTCTCCATTTCGGACCGCTTAATGAGCTTAAAGCCCGAATTCATCTTGACGGTGTTGTAAGAGGTATAAGTCGATACGCAAATTGTGTCGGTATCCCAACAGTTGGCGGTGAAACCCTCTTTCACAACTCATATCTCAATAATCCAATCATAAATATTATGGCTATTGGCATCTGTGAACCCGATAAAATTATAAAGCGAAAAGAGCTTGAGAGTGGTACGCTTGTGGTTCTTGCGGGAGCGAAGACCGGTCGTGACGGTTTATGTGGCGCAAGCTTCGCATCTTCTGAACTAAATGATGATATGAAAAACAGACTATCAATCCAGATTGGCGACCCTTTTTTCGAGAAACTCCTTATGGAGTTCACCCTTGAATTAAACGAAAAAGGGATTATTCTTTCTGCGCAGGACCTCGGTGCAGGTGGCATAGCATCGGCGCTTGCCGAGTTAGCCTCAAGGGCATCAAAAGGTGTCTCTATAGAATTAGATAAGGTTCCAGTTAGAGAAAAATCTCTTACTCCAGGAGAAATTCTTCTTTCGGAGTCACAAGAGAGGATGGCATTTGCGGTGATGCCCGGTTATGTTGATGATGTTCGCCAATTGGCGAGAAAA
Source organism: bacterium (assembly GCA_039793385.1). Classification (GTDB taxonomy): domain Bacteria; phylum UBP14; class UBA6098; order JBAMLU01; family JBAMLU01; genus JBAMLU01. The sequence goes on along the minus strand of JBAMLU010000003.1, from coordinate 7,779 downwards.
TACGGAATTGACGCTGAAGTTATAGGTGTGCTTACGGGTGACGGGCTTTTCACAATAAAAGGGAGAACTTATTGCAGGATTCCAATTAACTCTTTGATTAAGGGCAAAGGGGCGCCGAGCTTAGTAAGGGAATTTAGACCGCCGAGTTCCAATGTTCATCCTAACTCATTTTCTGAGCCGCTCCAGAATCCTGAGGATTTTTTGCTCCGTTTCGCTCTCAACCCGAATGTTTGTTCAAAGCGATGGATTTATGAACAGTATGACCAGACTATTGGCACCAATACCATAATCCCTGCAGGAGATGGTTCTGCACTTTTGAGGGTAAAGAATAAGAACCTATACATAGCGCTTTCCGTTGATAGCTCAGCATTTTACTCGGTGTGCGACCCGTTTATGGGTGGGATGGCTTCTGTAGCCATGGGATATAGAAAGATGATCGTTCGCGGAGCAAATCCCGTAGGTATAACTGATTGTTTAAATTTCCCATCACCAGAGGAGCCGGAGAAATTTTTCTTCTTTGTTCGGGTTGTTGACGGGATTAAAGAAGCTTCGCAATCACTTGGAATACCAGTTATTAGCGGCAATGTGAGTTTCTACAACGAGTCCCAAGAATCTTCAATTATACCAACGCCTGTTGTTGCTACCGTTGGTGTAATGGATTATCTTCCTGTTCTTCCAATTGTAAATGAAAATGATATCATTGTGGTAGTCGGAGAAACAAAGAGCGAGCTCAATGGAACATTGTATGAACTCATTATTTACGACGAATTAACCGGTGTTCCCCCAATGGTTGAGCTTGAGATTGAAAAGAAAATGGGTAAATTCATAAGTGAACTCATCGCCTGGCGGTTGCCATCATACATTGCTGATATATCATATGGCGGGATTATGAAAGCACTGCTCGATTTTTCATTCCGCTTTGGTGACAATCCTATAGGTGTTGTGCTTGATCTTCCTGCTCAATTCCCCTGGTATGTCTTCTTGTTCTCCGAAAGCCAACCAAGATATCTTCTTACCCTGCCAGAATCATCTTTTGACGACTTTTCATTTCTTGCTGAACAAAATGAGATCCCGTACACCATCTGCGGCAGGGTTTATGGGGATTCAATTATCATAAAAGATTTGGCAGTTCTTGAAAAAGAGAAACTCAAAAATTCTTATTTGTCCTGTATTTACAGGATTATGGGAGGGTAGAAAAAAATGAGTGGAGGAGTGTTTTTTGTTCCCCGCCAAAACAAGATAAATTTATTCTTGCAAGGTTGCTATGGAGTATCTTTGGGGTAGTAGGTTTAAGGGTAATTCTCCGATACATCAATTGAACGGGCTTTCGAAATTATTCTCATTCGGATGTTTTACTGTTGGTTCGCTTGTAGTTAAGGATTTCACTTATTTACTCGCATTTATTGGTCTATTTTTTGTACTCTTTTTCATGAGCAATTTGGGTGGTAATGATTTCAATAAACTTATCAAGAGATTCTGGTTCTTTGCTCTTATCACATTTCTGGTGCATATTATATTCCCGCCTGGTGGTGAAATGATGCGGGCTCGGGTGCTCTATGGCTGTAAAAACGGGATATTCTTCACCTTAAGATTGTTTCTTCTTTTCGCTTTCCCTTTCATCTTATTAGAGACAACATCGTTTGAGGAATTAAGGGCAACTATTGAGAAGGTGTCCGGCTTTCTTGCTCGTATATCATCTTTTTTTACAGATTTGAATATCATTATAATACTATCTTTGAGGTTCATATTCTGGATAGGGCAAGAGATCGAGGAGATTCGTGAGGCTCAGCTTGCACGGGGAATTAATTGGAAAAGGAAAGGTCTTATTTCTAAAATAAAAGGGGTTATCCCTATATTTGTGCCAACATTTATCTCGACAATGAGGAAAGCCGAGCGTGTTGCCAAGGCTTTGCAGATAAGAGGATACAATCCAGGGGCAAGAAGAAGTTCTATGTATGAAATGAGTTTCAGATTAAACGACATCGTTTTTGCAGTTTTTTCTTTTTTTATACTTTTTATGAGCATTTACACAAGGTTAATTGGATGATGGTAAATATAATGGGTATAGTTGAATATGATGGTAGCAATTATTATGGGTGGCAAAAGCAAAAGGATGTTAGAACGGTTCAGGGTGAGCTTGAGAATGCTCTTTCACTTATTCTGCGCCGCAAGATAAAGCTTATAGGAGCATCAAGAACAGACAGAGGGGTTTCGGCTAAGGCTCAAGTATTCAATTTCCGCTTAGATAAAAAAATAAATCTCACCGAGTTAAAGAGAAAATTAAATAGTTTCCTTCCAGAAGCAATTAATATAAGGAGTTTAAGATATGTTGTCGATGAATTCGATGCTCGGAAGAGCGCTAGGATGAAACTATATGAGTACCGAATTATAACAAGGAAATCGCCTTTACTGCGACGAGTATCGTGGCAGGTTAACCTTAGGGAGAAAAAAATAAGCGAGACCATCACAATTTTGAACGAACTCGCATGCCTGGTTACCGGAAAACACAATTTCAGAGCATTTTCTAAGTGCGAGCAAGAAAAGGAGAAAACTGAATGCACAATATTTGATGCTCAATGGAAAAGAAGTAAGGATGGTTTTTTGTTCATTATAAAGGGTGATTATTTTTTGCGAGGGATGGTTAGGGCAATTGTTGGCGCTATGATAAGCGTTGCAAAAGGGAAACTACAAAAAGAACAATTTTTAGAAATGCTTGAAAAAGGCGAAAAGATTTACAACTACAAATTTGCTCCTCCAAATGGGCTTATGCTCGTCAAAGTTTTCTACGACTAAATTACCTTAGAAAAAGAATAAATTATGAGAAACAAGATAAATGCCCACGAAAAAGCAAGGAAAAGGATTCCTTTCCAGTTGATTTTGTACATTGAGGATAAAGCATTTATAATGAGTTCCTTTTGTTTGAAAAGCCCGATTGTTCCTGATGTTATTCGGTAGAGGTTGTCGGATTGTTTCGTGAGGAAAAAGACACCCTGACGGAGTGATGTTATTACCACATTTGGAATTGGTTCAGGCGCTAAAACATTCACTATCTTACCCTCAAGCCCTCTTTTGCCCTTCACAATTTCAACTACCCTCACATAAAGCGTTTCTCCGGTTGTAGATAGGCTATCAGCTATTTCGCCTATAAATACTAAATCCGAGGCTTTTATCGCATCTTTCGCAGTGTCGAGCTCCTCACAATATCCTTGTATATAAAAAAGTATTAAACAAATGATAATCCTACTTAGCCTGCACATCAACCGTTTTTCTCCTTTTCCACGCCTCTCTTACCATAAAAACAATGAGAATTGCTATAAGAAGGATTAAAGCTCGTGCCGCTATAATATAAGGTATATTCTCTTTCTTAACACCTTTTAAAAGAATAAATGGAATTGCTTCCTTGTAGAACCAGAAAACAAGGATTCCTATAAGGTAGAGTGGGGTTATATATTTTATAACGAATTTGAAAAATACGGGCACTCTTATAATAGCCCCCTTATGGAGTTCATCAAATCCTTTTTCAACGCCAAGCACCCAGCCGAATAGTATAGCTTCTAATGTTCCAAATAGCACGAGAGCGAATGTCCCGCCCCAAAAATCGAATTCATCAAGGAACCCATAAGGCAAAAAGAAAATAACGAGCGAGGTTGTCAAAAGGAGGAATAACCCTATCACAACGATAGCCTTTTTCCTGTGCCAGCCCAATTCGTCCTCAAAAAAGGAGATTGCTGGTTGAAGAAGGGAGATGCTTGATGTTATTCCAGCAATGAAAAGCAGGAAGAACCACATAAAACCAAGGATATTTCCATAACTCATCTTGAGGAAGACAAGCGGTATAGAAACAAAACCAAGATTGAATGCCCCACTTCTTGCAATGTTTTCGATTTGGGTTGGTCCAAAGAAAACGAATGCAGCCGGTATAACTATAGTTCCACCGAGGATAACCTCAGCAAATTCGTTCATGCTTGCTGATGCTAAGGCTGAGGCTGGAATATCATCAGTTTTCTTGAGATAACTCGCATATGTTAGTATAACACCAATTCCAACTGATAATGTAAAGAATATCTGCCCAGATGCAGCAAGCCAAACACGAGCATCCTTGAGCCTTGCAAAATTCGGGTTCCACATGAATCCAAGCCCTGAGATGGCATTCTGCTCAGAAAGCTCAGCCACTGGCGATTTCAATGTTAATACCCTTATCACCAGGAATATTCCAAGAGCAAGAAGAACCGGCATACCAATCTTGCATACCTTCTCTATCCCCTTCGAAATACCTTTATAAACTATAAGAATATTCAATAATAGTGTAAGCGTGAAAAAGAAAAAAGCGGGCAAAATACTCGAAAAGTATTGATTTTTCGTAATTCCTTGATAAGCGAGGAGGAATTCTTTCATCAAGTGCTGGTCGGTTGCGGTTCCGTATCTTTTGAATAGGGAGAAAAATGCGTAAGCGAGTGTCCAACTTTCGATATAAGTATAGTAGATCATTATGATGATTGGACCCATAATCCCGATGATTCCCACATATTTAGCCCACCTTCGCCTGACAATAACATCAAATGCCCCAGGTGCAGTCCCATGTCCATGTTCCCCAGCAATCCTTCCGATTGTCCACTCTACCCATGCAAGCGGTATACCAAGAAGGACAAGGGCAATTAAATAAGGTATCATAAATGCGCCACCACCATTTTGTGCCGCTTGCACAGGGAACCTTAAAAAATTTCCAAGCCCTACCGCAGAACCCGCTACAGCAAGCACAACCCCAAATCTTGTACCCCAACTCTCCCTCGTATTATTCATAATGTTTAATATTTTACATTCGATTTCGTTTAAGTCAAGTGGCAAAAGAAAATCCTATTTTGTCTTGACAGAAAAGGATTTTCAATTAATATATCATAAATGGAAAGGTTGAGGTTGCATTTCTGCCCAGATGATATTGAATTAAACCTTGATGGTCTTGATTTTGAAATAGCTGAGATAAAGAAAACGGATAATGGTTATGTAAGAACTCCGGGAGATATTCTTAATGAAGCGATTTTGAAGGGGGATATCGATATTGAGGAATTTTCGCGTGAGGCATCATCAATCCTCGTTATTGTTAACGACCGCCAGCGCCCCACACCAACATCATTTATTTTGCCCTACCTTCGCCCCATATTGGAAAGGGAACCTTATTTTATCGTTGCCTGTGGTGCTCACGAACCTCCAAATGTGAACGAATTAAAGGCAATTTTCGGTCAATTATACGAGAAGATAATCGATAGAGTTCACATTCATAGGGCGAAGGAGGATAAAACAGTAAAGGTTTTATCATCACGATGGGGCTTTGATTTCGAGCTTAACGCTATAATTGAGAAATTCGATTCTATAGTGATGATAAATTCTATTGAGCCACATTATTTTGCGGGTTTCACAGGTGGGCGGAAATCTTTCTTGCCAGGTATATCTTCATACGAGACAATAAGAGAGAACCACAAATACTCGCTTCACCCCGGCTCTATGACATTCGCGCTTGAGGGTAATCCGGTTCACGAGAATATGATGGAGCTCGCACAATATATGGAGCGTCTCAAGCAAATTTATTCTGTTCAGGTTGTTCTGGATTCAGAAGGGAACATTTACTCAGCTTATGCTGGTAGCCTTGAATATACATTTCGAAATGCTGTTAATGATGCAAGAAAACTTTATGGCGTGCCGATTGAGAAGAAGGCTCATATCGTTATAACAGTTGCATCATCACCACAGGACTCTCGATTGTATCAGTCGTTTAAGGCGCTCGACAACGGTGCGGTTGGGCTTGATGATAATGGGATATTGATGCTTGTGGCAAGCTGTCATGATGGTGTTGGAAATAAGGATTTCCTCGAGAATGTGAGCAGGTTCAAGAGCCCAGATGATGTCCTTAAATCGCCAGAATTCTCCTTTGAAAAATACAAACTCGGCTATCAGAGGATTTTGAGGCTAGCTCGGTGGGGTGCAAACGGCAATCTCTGGATTGTCACAAATATGAACAAGGATGAGGCAGAAAAACTTTTCTTTAAACCTTTCGATAACTTGAATAAGGCTATTGAACTCGCACTCTCAATAAAAGGCAAAAATGCAAGAATACTCATTATCCCCAATGGAATATTGACAGTCCCTTAGACAAAAAATGCGTGATTTTGCATATGTATATGTAATATTATTATTTTTTTTTGTTCTTACCCCAATATTAGCAAGCACTGAAACTAATTATCCAGAACTACCAATTAAACCCGAGATATACCACTGGGAACTTGACAATGGTCTTAATGTTTTGTTTTGGAGGATAAGGGAAGGTGAGGTTATTTCAATTAGGGTATATGTGCTCACAGGTTCTATGTATGAGGATAAATGGTTAGGCTCAGGGATATCGCATTACTGCGAACATGTTGTATCATCGGGCACAACTAGAAGGAGAAGTGAGGAAGAATACAAGAAGATTCTTTTTTCCATTGGCGGACGAAATAATGCGTATACAACCAATGATGAGACCTGTTACCATATAACGACATTGACTCCATATTTTTACATCGCAGATTCTATACTTTTCGAGTGGGTTTCAGAATGTAAGTTCGAGCCGTTTGAGGTAGAACGGGAAAAGGGTGTTATACAAGAGGAAATAATGATGCAAGCTGAAGAACCATCAAGGATAATATGGCATATCTTCTCTGAGAATATCTTTTTGAATCATCCCGCTCGGTTCCCGGTAATAGGATATCTTGAGCGGTTCAAAAGCCTTAAAAGAGACGACCTTGTCAAATATTACAGGGAAAGGTATCAACCGCAGAATACAATTCTTTCAATATCTGGACCCCTTGAGCCTGATTCTGTTTACAGCGAGTGTTTAAGAGTATGGGGGAAATGGGCTCGGGGAAGTTATTATCAGCCGGTGCTCCCTGAGGAACCCCGGTTTGAGGTATCTCGTGTGGTTGAAAAGAATTATCATGGGAAAATATCATTTTTCGTGCTCGGGTTCCGTGGGGTGCAGTCAGGTTCACCTATGGAATATCCTCTCGAATTTGTCTCATATATCCTTACAGGCAACGAAACCGGAAGATTGAAGAAGAAATTGAAATATGAGCTTGGGATTGTCTCTTCTGTCTGGTCTTATAATTCAAGCAATTCATATGGTGCTAATACATTTGTTATTGGCGGTGAATTCGAATTTTCTAAAAAGGATACGCTTTTGAGGCTCATTCTCGATGAAATAGAGAAGCTTGCGGAATTCGGTCCAACTGAGGATGAACTCATTACGGTTAAGGAAAGCTGGTATAGAGGACTTTTCACAAGTTTTGAGGGTGCGGAGCGTTTGGCATCAATAGCAGCTAATAATTGGAAACAATACCGGTCCCATTTCCCATATAGAGAGATAATTGAGAAGGCGTACGGGGTTAATGCTTATGATGTTCGTGAGGCATGCAAGGAGATATTAAAAGATAAGCCTTATATTTTTGTTGTTCTCAAAGGTGACGAGGATATTTCTGCAAAATCTTTGGATAAAGGATGGATTAAAGCAGCATCTTGCGATACCCTTCATAAAATAAGGCTTGAAAACGGGGTTAAAATTATATATGCCTGCAACGGTGATGTTCCTTTTTTTGATATAGCGATTTATGTTGGTGGGGGAGTAAGATTTGACCCGGAACAACATGAAGGGCTTTCGAGCTTGCTTGCCTCTTATCTTACAGAGTCCACAAAGAATATGACAAAGGAAAGAATTTTAAAAACGATCGATAGATTAGTTGCAACACTATCGGT
>JBAMLU010000002.1:8668-14867 GCA_039793385.1 bacterium | reverse complement strand
TTATAGTTTCTGTTCCGTAGAATGATGAAGATGTAGGTGCATCAAAGCAAAGCCACAGCTTTTGGACCCCGCCAACAGGTATATTATAACCTTCAGGACCGAATATAGTTGATGTTGCTGCTGTAAGCGTTCTTTTGACACAGTCAAACGCTGCTGAATACCTTGTTGGTCTGGAACTATTGAATTGGGCTCTTATCATAAAGGTCTCAACACCTGATGATGGGCAACCTTCCCTCCAGTGCATAACTCCTGTTGTATCTATAGAAAGAAGGAATGTAATAGGCACATTACCCTCATTAACGAGCCTTATTTCATCGCCAAATCTCATTGCTCGTGTTTCCCCAAGCAATACGCTTCCAACATTCCAGCTTGTTGGCGTAACGCTGAAATCTGTGCGAACTGGTTCAACTGTATAGTACGCGATAAGCTCTCCCGGCGCCCTTATCGGACCAACCGTGTGTGTTCGTGCACCACCATCACTCCATCTCGAGAATGTGTAAACCGAATCCGGTCCTATATCCGGTGATGAGACCGATAGAGTGAAGCTCTCGTTTTCATTGAGCCATCTCTCTATTTGCGCTGTTCGCTCGAATATTGTATCCCTGTAAACGATATACCCTATATATTGGATTGGCTCTTTTCGTATTATCCATCGATATTGATTTCCATAATATGCGCCGAGCATAAGCGGACCTGTAAGTGTGGCATAGTGTCCAAGACCACCGCCATCAGACCAATGATCAAAAATATACCTGTGATTCGGATTGCTTCCATGCTCCATAAGTCCAACCTGAACAAACACAACACCATCACGAGCATTTGCCCATGTCTCACCATAGTTAGCATTGAATACAGTGTATTCACGCCCAATACTTATCGTCGTTCGCACATCAGTTGGGTATATGTTAACTCTCACCCTGTAATAAATATCGTATGTTGCGGTAAAATTTGTCGCACCTGTTATGACAACCCTTATTGTTGTATCCCTTGAACCCGTTGTCCAATTGACAAATCTATATTGCATATCATAGAAAGAATCAATTCTGGAAACCGTGATTGTATGTGCTGAGCCTATTGCCCAGTAGAAACTCACAGACGATGTATTTGTATACTCAACGCCGTCAACAACAATAACACCTATTGTATCCTCGGGCGGTGATTTCTGGACCACGCAGAGATATGCTTGCGAATAATATGCTTGAAGTGCATAGGAATTATCGACTATTATGCTTGTTGATGATGAAGTTGGGTCGGTGAATCTTGCACCATCTGGATTGCTTGCCCACCTGACAAATCCATATCTTATTGATGTGTCTCCTACGAATGGTTCTGTTGAGATATTCGCAATGCTTCCATCGGTATACCAGCCCGCACCGTTTTGTGTCGGTGTAAATGAGCCTGTGCCGTAATATTCAAGGGTTATCCTGTATTGATGTCTCCAGAGCCATTCGAGCTGTGATGGTCTTGTTATGGTGAATTCTACTGATGTTCCAATCCCAGTGTCTGGTACGCTCCCGCTGCCTCTAAATCCAACACAAACCCACCTCTCACCAGGTGAAACCGTGTATATTGAATCATTATAGGCTCTAATTGTTGTCCCGAAAGGATAGTGCGTCGTGCCAACTATAGGATATGGTCTTCCATACGGACTTATTACCTCAAGCGGAACTATCGAGCCTATACCCATCCATATCCATCTTATTAGTGTTGGAACGGTAAGTGTAAATGTAACTGATGTGCCTTCACCCGATGAGAGCGACCCTGAAGCATCATACCCAACGCAAAACATCGAATCATCAGGGCTTGTAACATAAGCATATACCTCAGTTCCCCTTGGAAGCCAGTACATTCCCTCTGGTGGCTGAGGAGCATCATATCCCCCGGGATTCTGGATTATAAGCCTTATCTCTTCTCGCCAGTTCCATCTTATTGATGAATCATTAAGTATTCTGAATGTGACTGTCGTATCTGTTCCGCTTGCCGGCACAGAACCTGTTCCAGTGTATCCTCTTAATGCATATCTTATCCCGTCGGCATAATAATAGTAATGGTTAGCATAAGCGGTTATTGTAGTTCCGGTTCTATAGAAATGGAGCCCGGGAGAAGGGAAAGGATTCCCGTAGTCCGAGTATACATATAGCCTCGAAATATTCCTTATATCCTCCCATAACCATCTAACATATGATGGTTCTGTAATTGTGAACCTGAAATAATTGTATCCATCGCGGCTTTCGAGCGAGCCACTCCCAATATAACCGACACAATACCAAATTCCGTCAGAAGTATCAACCTGACCCTGTACCTCGCTTCCATCATCATACCAGTGTTCACCCTCAGGTGGAACAGGGTTATCGAAACTCCCAGGATTCTCTACTATAAATCTATACTGCCTTCTCCACTGCCAGATAATCTCACTATCACTTCTTAACACGAAATTCAGATGAGTTGACTCTCCTCTTGCCGGAACACTTCCGGTGCCTATCCATCCAGTGCATATTGCTCTAATACCATCACCAAGCGCAACAACATTTTCAACTGAGGCATTAATCAATGTTCCATCAGTGAACCTATGGCTACCAACAGGTGGAGTTGGGTTTCCGTATTCGGACTCCACTTGTAGTGTAAATGCTCTTGTCATCCATTGCCAGGTGATTGATGATGGTGAATTTATGATGAAACTGAAATTATTTGTTGTATCTGATGTAAGGGAACCTGTGCCGATGAATCCCGCGCATATCACAGTGTCGCCAACAGTTCTATCTGCGTATCCGCTAACGATTGTCCCGGGGCTATACCAATATGTTCCTGCAGGTGGCTGTGGCGAATCCCATCCACCAGGATTATTCACAATGAATCTATATTCTCTTCGCCAATTCCAAGTAATAGTCGAATTACTGTTTATAGTAAAAGTTATAATTGTGTCTGTTCCTGAAGGTGGTGCGCTTCCAGTTCCGGTAAATCCTGTGCAGATGTATCTTACGCCATCCTCATCAGGTGGATAATATGGGCTTGTAACGACCGCTTGTGCAAGTGCTCCTCTCAAATAGTAAACAGTTCCGCTGGGGCGAGGGTCTCCGTATGGTGAGTTGACCGTGAGGCTCACAATATCACTAAATGGTGCCCAGTTCCATCTTACTGAACTTGGGGAGGTAATTATGAAGGAGAAGGAGCTTGAAGGTCCTGATGGAAGGCTTCCTGTGCCTGTGTAGCCTATGCAGTACATATCCCCAACAGGAGAAGTCACATACCCATTGACCCTTGTCCCGCTCAAATACCAATGCTCACCAACCGGTGGATATGGGGCGTCATATCCATCCGGATTCATAACTATGAACCTGTATTCGAATCCCCATCTCCAGGTTATTGTTGACGGTTCTTCAATGATAAAGCCAACGCTATTCCCACTTCCTGATGGTACTGAGCCGCTCCCGCTATATCCAAGGACGACCGCCCTTGTTCCGGGCAAGATATTCACAGGATAATCAACTGATGCAAAGATATATGTTCCAGGTGGATACCAATGTGTTCCAACTGAGGGTGATGGTGAGCCATAATCAGAATATATACTAAGCGGAACCATAGGAGCAAAATGCCAGGTTATGCTTGATGGCTCACTTATAACGAATGTTACTGAACTCCCGCTTCCCGATGGAACAGAACCAGTTCCAGTATAGCCGGTAGGATACATATGGTAAACTGTGTCAAATGTTGCATAGCAGGTGACGCTCGAACCGGCATCACGCCAGTTTGTCCCTGCAGGAGGATAAGGATTGTCGTATCCGTCAGGGTTGTTAACAATAAGCCTGTATTGAACGGCATATCGTGCTATCACGAGGAAAGACCTTGTCATAAACACCCTCGTCTCGTTCGAAAATGGATCTGCAAATACAGCACTGTCAGGAACGCTTCTCCACCTGCTGAAACCATATCTAACCCCCTCAATAGAATCGAATCCAGCGGTTGCGGTGATTGTTGCCGGCGCACCCTCATCATACCAGCCTTCACCAGTAAGTGTCGGAACGAATCCTCCCGTAGGTCCCTCGTAGCTCATCCTAAGCCTGAATTGACGCCTGAAATTTGCTGTGTATGTGAATGAGTAAAGAGGAACTACTATTGTGTGTGCACTGTCGCCACCATCAGACCAGGATGAGAAGATGTATCTCAATGTGTCGCCGAAGGTTTGTGGTGATATGGCTGCGAGAGTGTGACTTGAACCCGGACCAAACTCACCAGTAAACGGTGATGCATACCGAACACCATCAACTATGACCTCACCACCCTCAAAACTATTCTGCACCGTTACTCGAACGACATTGGCATAGTGGATTGTAGATGTGAAAAATGTATTGACTAAAAACCTTGTGGAATCTACTGCAAACCATCCAAGGCTCGTAGTATCTGAAAAATCAAGGTAACTTCCGCAATCTGCCCAATCCTGGAAAGAATTGTAAAGTCCAGTTTCAAGATGAGGCTCACCCATTGTATAATGTTCCTCTGTCCAGACATAGTTCGTATCGCTTGGTCCGGTGAGGAATATAAGGGGTCTCCATTGGTGATAGTAAGTGGGTGAATAGGTTCTTGATGAATTTATTACGCCAGAGACAGTGTCGGGTGAAATCCATCTCTCCGTGGGGGTGAGCGGAATCGGGTTCATCATTGACCATGTTGAACGAGCATCAACCCATGTAGAAAATGGTGCCGCATCATTTACAGTTCTATTAATATTTGTGCCGAATTGCCGATATGTTAAACTAATATTTGGCATAGGATGAACGCAACCAGCCCACCGCTGCGGCAAGAATCTAACCCAATATTGGTGATAGTAACTGACATTATAGTTTCCACTCTCGGGCGGGTCCCACCAGTTTGGGTCAAGGAAGACCCAATCTGTTGATGGGTTTGGACGACCAAACCACCTTTCGGTTGTATTTGATGATGTTGATATTGCCCCAAGGAGAGGTGAAGATGGATAGCCGGGGTCATACCAGATATGGTAAATAGCTGGGGTAAGGTCAATGTGAGCTGGCGCATCAAAACTATAATAGTCAAATGGAATTGTGCCCATTCCAACTGTATCAGGGATTGCTGTTATGGTCAAACCAAGGTGATACTGAAGATTGCCATTGTAATATATGTCACCGGTTGTGTATCTCGTATCCCACCACACAATATCTACCCGCCTTCTTTCCCCGCCTTTCCACATACTAAGTTCAACCCAGTACTGGTCGTAAGATGTTTCATCACGATTGACCCGAAGATGAGATGAAAAACTGCTCCCAAAATCATTTGAAAATGTCATGTATATATCTGAATTACCGTTCCTTCTGTCGACCCAGGCAACAAACGGATTATTATATGAGTCAAGTGCAATAGCAGGGTCTGTTTCCACATATGGCTGTGTTGCGATAGGGATTCGTGTTGCAAAGCTATTTCCACCATTTGTTGAGCGGCAGTAATAAACATCCCAGTTCCCTCCGCCACCTGTGTTTGTTGTATAAACAACATGCGGGTTACCGTCGCTTCCAATGGCGATGGATTTTGAAGTAATAAGGTCCCTGTATGATGTTTGCCCGACAGTGATTTCCGGTCCTCGCCCCGGGCTTGTGCTTCCAGCATTAAATATTTTCCTGTACCTGACATCATAATCCCTTTCATCACCAAAAACATCAAAATCATAGGCAACATGCACAATAGATGTTCCACCAGAGCCCTGCACTGCTATGCTCGGCTGCATCTCTATGTGTCCCTCAGCATCAGCAATCCAAATTGCTCCCCTAAATGTTGTTCCGCCATCAGGTGATACTCTTAAAACAACATCAACCTCAGGCTCAAAATCCCAGCATCCCTCACGCCTGTTATACCCATATGTATATGCTATATAGACATAATTTTGATCATCAACAGCAATATCCGGATACCCCTCAAACCTAACCGATGTTGCTAATCCTCTTATTGCCCAACTATTTCCACCGTTTCTTGAGACCGCATAGTATATGTCATAATCGAGGTTTTCAGCATTTGCAATATAAGAATAAACAATGTAAACATTAGCAGAAGAACCCGTGCCATAAACACCAATCGATGGTCTTATATTTGGTCCATATGGATCAACGAGTGTTCTTGGGGCGAAAGTTGAACCACCGTCAGTAGATTTTGAAAAATATATTCCAGGTGGATATCCGCCCGGCGTTGATGAGTC
>JBAMLU010000002.1:2627-8658 GCA_039793385.1 bacterium | reverse complement strand
CCGGTGCATATCGTCGGCTGAACTTGACCATACTCAGTTTCACTATTTACACGAACATCATATAAAAACGAATACGGATGCAGCCTCTCCTCGCTTCCATCTGAGCCTCTATCGCTCAACAATCCTCTAAATAATCTTCCAGATTCTGTTGCCCTTATAAATAATTCCTCAACACTTCTCTCGAGACCAACATATCGCTCTACCGAGCGTCTTACCCATAATGGAATATTATGATCGTATTCCTTCCCTTTCTGTTTGTCCGTTATTGAAACGACGGGCTTGGGCTGGTTATCAATAATCGGCCTGCTTGTAATTAAAATTCCTATTAAAAATACTAAACTTATTGCTAAAAGCAGGTAGTATATTTCTTTTCTCATCGGGGCTCCGCTATACCCGTCCTCCCCTTTTAAAATTATAGAAACTCATCCCTGTTTTGTCAACAACTTTTTAAAATTTTTCTTGCGATTTTATCTTCTTTTTCTATTTTATAATACAATGAGAAAGGTTTGTTCTTGTCTTTTTCTCCTTCTTTTTGATCTTTATCTCTTATGGGGGGATGATATTCTTTCTGACATATCTTTTTTGCAGACAACCGTTGCAAAAAATCCATCGTATATTGGTTTGCAAAAGAACATAGAATTTCTTTTTTCCTATCGGGAAAAACCTGATATATTCTCCCTGAAATTAGGTGGATTAGAATTAAGGCGGGATGAAATAAGGAAATTATGGGGATTTGGACTTGGTGGGGGATTATCCGAGAGATTTTATTGGGGGCTGAGGTATTATTATGATGATAAGTGGAAATTTTATTCTTATACGGGAGGAGCGGTTTTTTATCCTATGCGAAACATAATTTCATTAGGATTGACAGTTTCTCCTAAGGATGATTATTATGGTTTTGGTGTTGCTTTTCGCCCAAAGACTAAAATGTTAACATTATTTGGCGATATTTTCACGGACGAAAGATTTAAGATTAATAAAGGATTATATAAAGTTGGTGCGCAGGTTGAACCTATGAGAGGTTTAAAGATTTTTGGTGCTATTGATAAGAATAAGAAAGCGAGTTTCGGGTTTGCGTTTCAGTTCTCGAATTTGCGGGTTTGGGGTGGGGCAAGTGACGATAAATATAATTCGTTATTTCAGGTGAGTTCAGTTGAGTTTCCATCGTTTGTATCTTTTAAAGCAAAGGCATTAAACATAACGCTTTCATCATCAATTGAGGAAAACCCGGGCTCCCTCATTAGTTCATCTATCAGCCATTATGAACTTGTGTCAGCTCTACACAAGGCATCAAAGTCAAAAGATATTGAAAAAATATTTATTGACATATCTGATTTTAGTGGGAATTTAGCCTGTGCAGAGGAGATTCGAAATGGTATTCTTGATGCAAGAAAAAACGGGAAAAAGGTGATAGTTTATGCGAATTCGCTTGGTAATGTTGGATATTATCTTGCATCATCTGCGGATATGATTATTGTTCCACCATCAGGCTCACTCTATATCTACGGGCTTAGGATGGAGATTATCTTTCTTAAAGGACTTTTTGATAAGCTTGGGGTTAAGGCTGAATTCGTATCGATTGGTAAATACAAATCAGCATCAGAAACATTTACTCGAACCGAGATGTCTGAATATGCCCGAGAGGAGAATTCTGCCTTGCTTGATGAACTCTACGAGCACATCATCTCATCTATCGCTTGTGGACGGAAATTAGATGCGGATAGCGTTAGAAAGCTCGTTGATGAGGGGATATATGATGCGCAATCCGCGAAATTAGCCGGGCTTGTGGATACGGTTCTTTACCTTGATGACGCCAAAAAGATTGCGGGAGAAAATTTTGTGGAGCTCAACCGATTCGCTAAAAAGCGGTTTTATAACGAAAATTGGGGACCTCACGAAAAAATCGCTATTCTTTATGCGAAAGGCGCTATTGTCGATGAACGAGGAGGAATTCCTTTATTCGGCTCTGAAAATGTTGTAGGCAGGGAATACGTGAAAATCATTGATAAACTTGAGAAAAGGAAGGATATAAAAGGGGTTGTGTTAAGGGTGGATTCGCCTGGTGGAAGCGCTCTGGCATCGGATATTATATTGAATTCGCTCAGGAAACTATCAAAGAAAAAGCCCGTCGTAGTATCGATGGGCACTTATGCAGCATCCGGTGGATATATGATTTCATCCGTCAGTGGCAAGATTTTTGCTGATTACTCAACAATAACCGGTTCTATTGGTGTTATAACGGGTAAGTTTGCTTTGAAAGGGCTTTATGATAAGATTGGCATAACCATAGACACCCTTCAACGAGGAAAATCCGCAGCAATGTTCTCGATGTACGATACTTTAAGCCCAGACCTTTTGAACAAATTCAAGGATGATGCTGAGTATTTTTACAAAAGATTTGTTGAGCTCGTGGCAAACGGTAGAAATTTACCATATGATTCCGTTTTGTCTATAGCTGAAGGGCGAATATATACAGGAGCGAGTGCTAAGAAATTGGGGCTCGTCGATTCTATCGGTGGAATTTACGACGCAGTAAACTTTGTTGCCGAAAAGAAGAATATAAGCCGTGATTTCTCTCTCGAGTATTTCCCCAGGAAACGAAATATAATCG
The DNA here is from genome assembly GCA_039793385.1 of bacterium. Taxonomy (GTDB): domain Bacteria; phylum UBP14; class UBA6098; order JBAMLU01; family JBAMLU01; genus JBAMLU01. Next base: position 6,047 of record JBAMLU010000002.1, on the reverse strand, counting down.
AAAGCCTTTTACTATCTCTTTTCTCACAGAAATTCAACTTGTTTTATGGAAATTCGATAAAAAACCTTATACCATTCAGAACCTGCGAACCACTTTATATTGCACCATATCTACTCAAATTAGAATGAAAGAAAGCGAGGAAAGATGAAGAAGGATTTCCTTTCGATACTCGACCTCACAACCTCAGAGATAAAGGATTTAATCTCGCGCGCAAAAGTGATGAAAAATCTCAGATATTGGGGAGAAAGTCCTCAGGTTATGAAAGGGAAGAAGGCTATACTCATATTTCGTAAACCGTCGCTACGCACAAGGGCGAGTTTCGAAATAGGCATAAATGAGCTTGGCGGAACCTCGTATACATTCCACGATGAGGAAATCCAGATTGGCAAGAGGGAAAGTGTGGCTGATGTTGCAAGGGTTTTTTCGAGGTATTGTGATATTATAATAATAAGGACATATGCCCAGAAGGAGGTTGAGGACCTTGCCCGTTATGCCTCGGTGCCTGTGATAAATGCACTAACAGATTTACTTCACCCCTGCCAGGTTTTGAGCGACGCTTTCACAATAATGGAGATTAAAGGACGGCTTGAGGGTATATCGATAGCATATGTTGGTGATGGCAACAATATAGCCCATTCCTTGCTGAACCTTGCCTGCAGAATACCCTTAGACCTGAGAATTGCAACACCACCTATGTATCAGCCTGTTGAAGGGATAGTAGAAAATGCTCGAAAACACGGAATAAGCAGGATAAGTTTGACATCTGACCCTGTTGAGGCTGTTAGGGGGGCTGATGTTGTCTATACTGATGTTTGGGCGAGTATGGGGCAGAAACATCTCGCCACTGAAAAAGAAAAGGCACTTTCACCATATCAGGTTAACGCAGAACTTGTGAAACATGCCAAACCCGATTTCATCTTTATGCATTGCCTTCCCGCTGAAAGGGGCAAAGAGGTTACCGATGAGGTAATTGATGGACCTAACTCAGTTGTGTTTGAACAGGCTGAAAACAGATTGCATATGCAAAAGGCTCTTTTAGCATATATATTCAGATGATAAAAAAGATAAAGAGAATTAAGGTTTTAGAAAAAAGAACTTCTTGATTGCTATGTTTTCAAAGGTTTATTCAGGGGCTGTACTTGGTGTTGACGGGTATATGGTTACAGTTGAAACGCACATTTCACATGGGTTACCCGCATTTTCTGTTGTTGGTCTTCCTGACGCCGCAGTGCGTGAAAGCAGGGAAAGAGTGATCTCAGCAATTCGAAACTCAGGATTCGCATTCCCTGAAGGTAAGATAACATTGAATCTTGCCCCTGCAGACATAAAAAAGGAAGGCAGCGGATTTGACCTTCCTATTGCAATAGGTATTCTTATGGCATCGAATCAGATAGGCGCATCTGAACTTGCGGATTTCGTATTTGTTGGCGAACTATCACTTGACGGTTTGGTTCGTGCTGTGCCAGGCATTATATCCGTAACGATGGAGTCGAAACTCAAGGGGAAGCGAACTATAATTGTTCCAAAGCTCAACGCTAAGGAGGCTGCTGTTGTTGATGGTATTGATGTTTATCCGGTTAGCAGCCTTAGAGAGACGGTTGAGATTATTGAAAATGGAAGCTGGGAACCGTTTAAACTTAAACCTCAAGATATGTTCGAACTATCATCGAAATATGATATAGATTTTTCCGATGTTAAGGGGCAGGAACATGTTAAAAGAGCTCTTGAGGTAGCCGCAGCGGGTGGGCATAATATTCTTATGCTAGGTCCGCCTGGTAGCGGTAAAACTATGCTTGCGAGAAGATTAGCCACAATTCTTCCATCACTAACACTCGAAGAAGCCCTTGAAACAACAAAGATACACTCCGTCGCCGGTATCCTTCAGCACGAAACACCACTTGTAGCAACCCGCCCATTTCGAGCACCTCACCATACAATAAGCGAAGCCGGGCTTGTCGGTGGTGGTAATCCTCCGAAGCCTGGTGAAGTAAGCCTTGCTCACAATGGTATACTTTTTCTTGACGAACTTCCGGAATTCAACCGCGCAAGCCTCGAGGCTTTGAGACAACCTATGGAAGATGAGGTAGTTACTATTTCCCGTGCAGCTCTATCTCTCACTTTCCCATCAAGATTTATCCTCGTTGCCGCAATGAACCCCTGCCCATGTGGATATTTCGGCGACCCTATGCATTCCTGTACCTGCACACACTCTCAGATTAAACGATATCTATCGAAAATCTCCGGTCCCCTTCTTGACAGGATCGATATCCATATTGAGGTTCCTCGTGTGAGCATAACCGAATTAACATCAAGACCAACAGGCGAATCATCTATTACCATTCGCGAAAGGGTTGAAAAAGCCCGTCGAATTCAGCAAAAAAGGTTTGCCGGGATGAAGATATTCTGCAATGCCCAGATGACCCCAAAGATGGTCGAAAATTATTGTAAACTTACAACTGAAACCGAAACGCTTATCCGCGAGGCTATAGCCAAACTCGGATTCTCCGCTCGAGCTTATACGAAAATATTGAAGGTCGCTCGAACAATTGCTGACCTCGACAATGTCGATATCATCGAACCATACCACATAGCTGAAGCCATTCAATACAGAGGACTTGATAGAAAATTCTGGGTGTGAAATATGTATATTCCCCTTTTGCTAATACTTTTTTCCTCTCTTTTAGCTCAGGTGAGAATAGAATTCGAACATTCATATGGTGGAAGCTACACCGATGAGGCTCATTCGATTGTTAGCGGAAGCGATGGTGGATATGTGATTGCTGGTTGGACTTACTCTACTGATGGCGATGTTTCTGGTGGAAGGGGAATATTTCCTGACTACTGGATTGTAAAACTATCCACAGATGGAGCTATTTTATGGCAGAGGGTAGCGGGCGGCTCTGATGTTGATTATGCTTATTCCGTTTGTAAGAGCGATGACGGTGGTTATGTTGTTGTTGGATATTCATATTCAAATGATGGCGACATAAGTGGACATCACGGCGGAACCTCCCGACCTGATATGTGGGTTGTGAAACTTGATTCCCTCGGTGAAATCATCTGGGAGCGCTCTATTGGTGGAGTGGGTCGTGATGAGGGGTATGATATTACGCAGGTTGATGATGGCGGGTATGTTGTCGTAGGCGCAACTTATGCCGACGGAAACGATGTCCCCGGAAATCATGGCGCAAGCGATTTCTTTGTTGCTAAACTCGATAGAAACGGAAATATTGAATGGACACGATGTTATGGTGGAAGTTCTGATGAGCAGGCTCATTCGGTATGCCGGGCAGATGATGGAGGATGTGTGGTTGCAGGTTCGACTTATTCTAATGACGGTGATGTATCAGGCAATAACGGCTGGCAGGATTGCTGGATAATCAAACTCGATAGCGCTGGTAATTTCCTATGTCAAAGAAC
>JBAMLU010000002.1:2148-2617 GCA_039793385.1 bacterium | reverse complement strand
TGGCGGAAGTAGATTTGATGAGGCAAATTGTGTGGAAAAAACCCAGGATGGAGGATATATCGTTGTCGGAAACACAACATCGTTCACACATGGGTATGAGGATATTTTTGTTTTCAAGCTCTCGAATGATGGTGATGTATTGTGGCAACGCTCATATGGCGGCTCCCTTGATGAATATGGGAATGGAATCGCTTTGGCTGATAACGGTGGCTTTGTTATTGTTGGTGGATCAGGATCGAGAGATTTTGATCTAACAAATAACTATGGCGGAAGTGATTTCTGGATTTTGGGTCTTGATAGCATCGGGCAGATGGCGTGGCAATTTAGCTGCGGGGGAAGTAATGATGATTACGCATGGGATGTTTTATACGAATCTAATGGGGAAATTGTTGTTGTAGGGCACTCTAAGTCTGATGATTATGATGTTTCATCGCATCATGGACGAACGATTTTCGCCGACTACTGGCTC
>JBAMLU010000002.1:0-2106 GCA_039793385.1 bacterium | reverse complement strand
AAAAGAAGTTGTGAAATTCGCTTACCCTGCGGCTACAACTTTAGAATTTTCAATATATACGGGGATGAGGTAGCAAGAGGGGGCGTTGGTTCAGGTGAATACAGGTGGCAACCAGCTGATAATCTTCCGCAAGGATTATATATTATTAAGGCTGAAAGAGATGGATTAACGACGAGCAAAAATGTTTTGTATATCAAATGAAGGGGGCGAAATGAAAAGGTTATTCTGGATTATCTTGCTTTTCGCGGGATGTATGAGCAGCAAGCATTATCTTAATAAAGCGTATGAATATCAGGCGAAGATCGAGGATTTAAAATCGAGAAATGCATCAAAAGCAGTCCTATTGGGCTATTATAACAAGATGAACGGCGAACTCCTCGTCGCTCTCGATAAGGACCCCAAATATAAAGAAGCCTATGACCTTTATCTAAACAACATTATTATAATTACAACAGAATACGATACGGTTAATAAAGAGAAATATTTTGAGGAGGCTTATCCTTACGCAAGAACCTATAAAACATATTATCCTCAGGACCTTGATGCGAATTATTTTTATACGTTTGTGCTCGATGGGATTCTTGAAAAAACCGACGCCGAAAAGGATAGTTTAATAGAATCTGGCGAGTTTTTCCTTAAAAATTCGCAGAATGAGTTAAAAAAGGAAGAGATTAGAAAAATTTTAAGCAGATATAAGTCCGGTGCAGAATGAATTTACAAGCATAAGGGCTGGGGCAGGAAGCGGAAAAACAAAAGAGATCGTCCGTAACTACCTGTTAAAGCTAAGCGAATTAATTGATGACCCTGAATCCATTTTATCGCTTGTTGCTATAACTTTTACCAGAAATGCTGCAAACGAACTCAAGGAGAAAATAAGAAAAGCGTTGATCGAAGAGATTCAAAATTCTCAATCGGAGCTGAAGAAAAGGAGATTGCGAAAACTTATCTTTGAACTACCATTAGCAAGCATTAGCACAATTGATTCGTTCGCTTCTTCAATCCTTCGTGCAAACGCTATCATTGCAAGACTACCCCAGCAATTTGATCTTTTCGATGAATCTGCTTTCATTAACGCTTTTAAAAAATTTTTCAACTCAACACTTTTGAACCTTCTCCCAACCGATAGCGAACTCGAAAATCTTCTTCTCGCTTTTGGCTGGCAGAATCTTTGCGATATAATCTGCAACCTGCGATTGAATTCCGCTATAGTTGAACCTTTGCTTGAAAATTTTCTGGATTCAACGGATGGAATAAAAAGAGCAATTGCAAGGCTTTATTTTGCGGTTAAGGAAAACGAAAATCCACCGCTCGTTGGTTTCAGCGACATATTGAATGAATGCCGAAAAATATTGAATTCAGATAGCCCCAGGCTCAAAAGAACATCTTTTATTTTCGTTGATGAGTTTCAGGATACTGACAGCATCCAGTGGGGAATAATTAAGAAGGTAGTGGAGCATACCGGGTGTGGTCTTATGATTGTGGGTGACGAGAAGCAATCGATTTATGGTTTCAGGGGCGCAGATTACACGGTTTTCGACAAGGCTGAAAAGGAGCTGGGTTGTGTTGTGCATGATAAGAGGGAAAATTGGCGTTCTCTTGCTAATCCATTGAAATTTGTAAACAGGATTTTCGCTTACAAGAACCTCGGCGGTCGAGAATATGAGCCTCTTTCTCTTGCTCGCAACTCTTCTTTAAATGGAAAAGTCGAACTTATAGTTATTGAATCTGATTTTAGTTGGAATGCTGAATATCACAGAAAAATTATCGGAAAGGCTATTTCTAATAGAATATATTATGGTCTTTTCGGAACCGATCCTTACAAAAGGTTCAATGTTGAAAAAAATGGAAATTCTGCTCGGGCTAAGCCTGGTGATGTTGCTGTGCTTGTGAGGGACAGGAAATTCTTGCCATGGATAACATACTTTCTGAAAAGAAATAATGTTCCTTTTATCGTTTTCAAAGGCAGTGGATTTCTTGAAACCGAAGAGATACGGGATGCACTTGCGGTAATATCGTTTTTGAAAAACCCCGCTGATGACCTTTCGCTTATCGCAATCTTGAGGTCGCCTATCTTTGGTTTCTCTGATGACCTCATTCTTAAGATAT
>JBAMLU010000001.1:13401-14958 GCA_039793385.1 bacterium | reverse complement strand
ATCAACCCCAGTATCCTGCCCATAAGATAATAAAAAATCTTCTTGACAAAATAAAGTGTCCGTTTAATATTATTAAAAAAAGATGTAAAAGAACTTTTAGTTTAAAACTTAAAGGGTGTATATTGTTAATTTATGCCCACGTAGCTCAGGCGGTAGAGCACTTCCTTGGTAAGGAAGAGGTCATCGGTTCAAGCCCGATCGTGGGCTTGTGAAGAGAGAAGAAGGTTGATAAACTTATAAGGAGGAGATATATGGCGAAGGAAAAGTTTGAAAGGAAAAAGCCTCACCTTAATGTTGGTACAATCGGGCATATAGACCACGGCAAAACAACACTTACAGCAGCAATAACGATGTATTTGAACAAAAAAGGGCTCGCTCAAGTGAGAACATTCGAATCCATTGACAATGCTCCAGAGGAAAGGGCAAGGGGGATTACAATAAACACAGCCCATATAGAATATGAAACAGAAAAACGGCACTATGCTCATATAGATTGTCCTGGTCATGCTGACTATATAAAGAACATGATAACAGGCGCTGCCCAGATGGATGGTGCGATACTTGTTGTTTCAGGTTTTGATGGTGTTATGCCTCAGACAAGAGAACATATACTTCTTGCACGACAGGTTGGCGTGCCAAAGATCGTTGTTTTTATGAGCAAGGTGGATATGGTCGATGACCCTGAGATACTTGACCTCGTTGAGATAGAGGTGAGAGAGCTCCTCAATAAATATGGATTCCCTGGTGATGATATTCCTATAATAAGAGGCGATGGTTTTAAAGCAATGACAAAGGGACTTGACCCGTCAACTCCAGCCGATGACCCTGTATTCAAGCCATTACAAGAACTTCTTGACGCTATTGATAATTATTTCCCATTGCCACAGCGTGATGTAGATAAGCCATTCCTTATGCCGATTGAGGATACTTTCTCGATAACCGGTAGAGGAACGGTTGTTACAGGGAGGGTTGAGCGAGGCAGGATTGTCCCGAATACTGAGGTAGAGATAGTCGGGATAAGGGAAACGAGAAAAACGGTGGCAACATCGCTCGAGATGTTCCGAAAGATTCTCGACTACGCGGAACCGGGCGATAATATCGGGATACTTTTGCGCGGGATAGAGAAGGATGAGGTAGAAAGAGGAATGGTTGTAGCGGCGCCGGGAACAATTACACCACATAGGAAATTTAAGGCTGAGGTTTATGTTCTGACAAAGGAAGAAGGTGGAAGACATAGCCCATTCTTCAGCGGCTATAGACCACAGTTCTATATAAGGACGATGGATGTCACTGGAACTATAAAACTTCCTGAGGGAAGAGAGATGGTTATGCCTGGCGATAATGTTAACCTGGATATAGAACTCATTTACCCTGTTGCAATCGAGAAAGGATTGAGGTTTGCTATTCGTGAGGGGGGTAAGACGGTAGGTGCCGGGGTGATAACGGATATTATTGAATAAGAGGGTGAAGATGGCGAAGAAGGGCAAAAGAGAGGTTATAGTTCTTGCTTGTGAGGTTTGTGGGCACAGAAATTATACAACAACGAAGAATCGCCAA
>JBAMLU010000001.1:6368-13391 GCA_039793385.1 bacterium | reverse complement strand
ACATCCTCAAAGACTTCAAATAAAAAAGTTTTGTCCGGGCTGTGGTAAACATACAAACCATAAAGAGGCAAAATAAAATAGGCCCGTAGCTCAATTGGCAGAGCATCGGTCTCCAAAACCGGTGGCTGGGGGTTCAAGTCCCTCCGGGCCTGTGTATAAAAGAAAAAACGATGAAGAAGGTTAAAGAATATCTTAAAGAGGTCTGGCAGGAATTTAAAAATGTTTCCTGGCCAGGAAAAGAGGAACTTGTTGGCTTGGCAATTGCTATTATAATTACTACTGTCCTTTTTGGTGTTTATGTTGGTCTTGTCGATAGGTTTCTCGGTTTTCTAATAAAACTAATTTTATCGTAAAGTTATACCGTGGCAGAATTTAAATGGTATACAATACATACGCTCACAGGACAGGAGCTTAAGGTCAAAAAGTATCTTGACCAGATAATAAAAGAGAGAGCTCTCGAGGGTAAATTCGGTAGAGTACTCGTGCCTACAGAAAGCCTCATTGAAATGAAGCAGGGCAGGAAAAGAGGCGTACAGCGGAAATTATTCCCGGGATATGTTTTTGTTGAATTTATACTTGATAAAGAAACTCGACAGATCATCCGAGAGATACCTGGGGTTACCGGATTTATTCCTCCAGTTGAGCCTCCTGTACCAATGTCTGAGGAAGAGGTGGAGAAAATACTTATGAAAGTTGAGGGAACAAAAGCACAGAAGAAAGTCGAAATCCCGTTCAAAATTGGGGACCCTGTTAAGCTTATTGATGGTCCTTTTAAGGATTTTGTCGGCGTTGTCTCAGATATCAACAAAGAAAGGGGCAAGGTTAAGGTTATGCTTTCTATGTTTGGACGTCTCACGCCTGTTGAAGTCGATTTCCTTCAGCTAAAGGAAGATAAGGAGTAAAGATATGAATAAGGAGGTTTTGAAGGTTTTTAAGCTAATGGTTCCTGCAGGGAAAGCAACACCAGCCCCGCCTGTCGGCTCAACGCTTGGTCAGGCTGGGGTTAATATAGGTGAATTCATAAAGCAATTCAACGCTCAAACCGCTAATATGGGTGATTACATTATTCCTGTTGTTGTCACAATTTACAAGGACAAAAGCTTCACATTCGAACTGAAAACCCCTCCAACATCAGAACTGCTTAAAAAAGCAGCTAAAATAGAGAAAGGGAGCGGAAAACCCAACCGCGAAAAGGTCGCTCACCTCCCCCTTTCTGAAGTAAAAAAAATAGCTGAAATGAAGATGAAAGACCTAAATGCGAAGGATTTGGATAGAGCTGTTAAAATAATCATTGGCACAGCTAAATCTATGGGCATTGAGATTGTGTAAAGGGGCGATATGGAACGAGGTAAAAAATACAGAAGCATATTAGAAAATGTCGATAGAACTAAAAGATACAGTCTTCGGGAAGCACTTAATCTTGCGAAGAAGAACAGATACGCTGCATTTGACGAGACTGTTGAGCTTGTCCTTAGACTTGGTGTTGACCCTCGACACGCTGAGCAGATGGTCCGAGGTACGGTGGTTCTTCCAAAAGGACTCGGCAAGCCCATAAGAGTACTTGTTATAGCCAAGGGGGAGAAAGAAAAAGAATCTATACAAGCTGGCGCCGATATGGTTGGTGCTGAGGATTATATCGAGAAAATTCAGCAGGGATGGGATGATGTTGATGTTATCATTGCTACACCCGATATGATGGGAATATTAGGTAAGGTTGCGAAGATTCTCGGTCCAAAAGGTCTTATGCCTAACCCGAAGGTCGGTACTGTGACTTTCGAGGTAGAAAGAGCAGTTAAGGAGGCTAAAGCCGGTAAGGTCCAATTTAAGGTGGATAAGGGCGGAAACCTTCATATTCCTGTTGGAAAAGCCTCCTTCTCTGTTGATGACCTTTATGAAAATTGTCTTGCCGTTATTGATGCTGTGTTGAGAGCCAAGCCCGTGGGACTCAAAGGACAATACATAAAAAATGCCGTAATTACAACTACTATGGGATTATCGTATAAACTTGATTTGAATGAAATCCAGACAATAGTGAGATAAGGGGTTAAAATGCCTAACAAACGAAACATAGAAACCCTCGAAAACTTAAAGCAAGACCTTCAAAAATATGGTGGCTTCCTCGTGCTCGATTGCTCAGGGATAGATGTAAAAGAGATGACATCATTGCGCCGTAAACTGGAAGGAACAAACGCAAAGCTTAAAATTTACAAGAACAGGCTTGTGAAAATCGCCATAAACGAGACAAAAAAAGGTGTTGGGAGCGAGGAGTTCTTTAAGGGTCCAAGTGGATTACTATTTGTCGGTGATGACCCTGTGAAGACGATAAAATCATTATATGAGTTCATAAAGGATAGAGAAAAACCGAAAGTAAAGGGCTTATTCGTATTTGACAGGGTATGTAAGAAAGATGATTTCCAGTACTTAGCACAACTTCGCCCACTAAGTGAAGAAAGGGCTATTTTTGTGGGGCTACTACAGAAACCCCTATTGAAGCTTGTGAATACTCTTCATGCAATACCATGGAACTTTGTAATGACAGTCGAAGCAGTAAAGAATAAGCAAAGTTGAGTATAGAAGGAGGAAAAATGCCAAGCGATAAGGTGCAGGCAATAGTGGAGAGCGTGGAGAAATTAACGGTGCTCGAGTTAACAGAACTTGTTAAAGCGCTTGAGGAACGGTTCGGAGTAAAAGCATCGGATATACCTATGGGCGCTTTTGTTGCTGCTCCACTTCAGCAGGCACAGACTGAGGCTCAACCGGCACAGGAGAAAACCGAATTCGCGGTTTATCTCACGGCGGTCGGATCTAATAAACTACAGGTCGTTAAAGAAGTTAGAGCAATCACTAACCTCGGGCTTAAAGAAGCCAAGGAACTCGTCGAGGGAACCTTACCAGCACTCATAAAAGATAAGGTTTCTAAAAAGGAAGCCGAGGATTACAAAGCAAAACTGGAGGCTGTTGGCGCTACTGTTGAAATTAAATAAAATAACATAGATGCAAAGAAAAAGTAAAGTGTTAAAAATCAAAATGTTTTTATACAGTATTTATATTTTTAAAAAGGGGTGAGGTAAATTGAAACAAAAGGAGAAAATAGGGCTCATAAACTTCTCAAAACAAAAAGAGCTTGTCGAACCACCTCATCTTATTGCTGTCCAGAAGGAATCCTATAAAGAATTCCTCCAGATGGATGTTCCGCCGGAAAAGAGGAAAAGAAAAGGGCTTGAATCAGTTTTTCAGGAGATATTTCCAATAGAGGATCCTCAAGGGAGATATACTCTTGAATATATTGACTACACGCTTGGCAAGCCAAGAGCTACACCAAAGGAATGCAAGGAAAGAAGCATGACATATGGTGCACCACTTAAGGTAAGGTTGAGGCTTATCGAGTGGAGTGGCGACGGTGACGAACGAAAACTTAAACAGGCATCAGAAGGTGTTGTATATCTTGGTGATATACCCCTTATGACAGAGATCGGAACATTTATCATAAACGGTGCCGAAAGGGTTGTCGTTAATCAGCTTCACCGCTCACCAGGCGTTGTATTTAGCGAAACCGACCACCCAAGCGGCAAAAAACTATTCTCAGCAAGAATTGTCCCTATTAGAGGAAGCTGGCTCGAATTTAAGCTGGACATAACTAATACCCTTTATATTTATATCGATGCCCGAAGAAAATTCCCTGTTACAACATTGATAAGGGCTTTCGGACTATCCTCTGATGAGGAGATAATAGAAACATTCTACCCAATAAAGGAAATCAATGTTGAAAGGGATGCTTCTCGGCTTGAAGGTGGGCATATTGTAGAACCTATCATAAACCCAGAAACGGGCGCAATCCTTATAGATACTGACTCAGCAATATCAAAAGAGGCAATCAAAACCCTTAAAAAGTTAGGAATTAAGAAAGTAAAGGCAGTTTTAAAAGAGGATATTACAGACGGCGGGATAATATTCCACTCGTTAAGGCAAGATCCTACCCGTTCTAAAGAGGAAGCACTTGAGGAGCTTAAGGGGGCTTTCCCGGTTGACATTGTCGCAAGAAAGGAAGCTTTTGTTGATGTTATAAAATTGTTCTTCCAGGATGACAAGCGCTATGACATCGGTATGGTTGGAAGGCACAGGATGAATACCAGACTTGGAATAAATGTGCCAGATGATTATACTCTCTTGACCCTCGAGGATATTGTTGGAACAACAAAGTATATTCTTGGGCTCATGGAAGGGAAAGGATTTGTTGATGATGTTGACCATCTGAGCGTTAGAAGGGTTAGATGTGTGGGAGAACTCGTCGAGAATCAGCTAAGAATAGGACTTACAAGGGCAGCACGGATGATAAGGGAACAGATGAAGATAAAAACGGAAACTCCCCCTACTCCTGCAGATTTGATTAAAACGAGGGCTATAACCGCTGTCCTCAACAGTTTCTTCGGCGCAAGTCAGCTTTCTCAGTTCGCTGACCAGGTTAATCCTCTTTCACTTTTGACACACGAGCGACGACTTTCTGCCCTCGGTCCAGGTGGTCTTACTCGTGAGGGAGCAGGGTTTGAGGTGAGAGATGTTCATTATACTCATTACGGTAGGATGTGCCCTATAGAAACTCCAGAAGGACAAAACATAGGACTTATAACATCCCTTACCGTCCACGCACGCCTCAATGAGCTCGGCTTCATTGAAACACCATATAGAAAAGTGAAGGATGGGAAGGTTACAGACGAGGTAGTTTACCTTTCGGCTGAGGATGAGGATAAATACACAATTGCACCGGCTGATGTGCCAGTCGATTCTGATGGCAAAATATTAGGTGATAGAGTTCTTGCAAGAAGGCGTGATGATATTCTTCTTGTGCAGCCCAATGAGGTCGATTTCGTTGACCTATCACCGCAGCAATTAACAAGTGTTTCTGCTGCTCTTATTCCATTCCTCGAACATGATGACGCCAACCGTGCGCTTATGGGCTCCAATATGCAGCGCCAGGCTGTGCCACTTCTTTTTACAGAACCACCTCTTGTTGCTACCGGGCTCGAAAAGCGTGTAGCAAAGGATTCAGGCGCCGTGGTTGTTGCAGAAAGGGATGGTATTGTAAAAGCGGTTGACGGAGCACATATAGAAATCGTGCCTGATGTTCAGGATGAACTCGCTATTCTTCCTCAAACGGATATATATGTGTTAAGGAAATTTGAGCGGTCAAACCAAGATACCACAATTAACCAGAGACCGCTTGTTAAGGTAGGGGATAGAGTAAAAGCGGGCGACATAATCGCCGATGGTCAGGCAACATCAAACGGCGAGCTCGCTTTGGGTAGGAATGTGCTCGTCGCATTCCTGCCTTGGTATGGGTATAATTTTGAGGATGCTATTGTTATAAGTGAAAGGCTTGTGCGAGATGATGTCTTTACTTCAGTTCACATAAAAGAATTCGAACTTGAGGTGAGAGATACGAAGCTCGGTCCTGAGGAACTCACGCGTGATATTCCTCACCTCGGCGAGGAACTTCTCAAAAACCTCAACGAAAACGGTATTGTATATACAGGTGCTGAGGTCGAAAGCGGGGATATCCTTGTAGGTAAGGTAACACCTAGGGGAGAATCAGAACTTACCCCCGAAGAAAGACTTCTTCGTGCTATCTTCGGCGAAAAGGCTGAGGAAGTTAAGGATGCATCACTTAGAGTACCGCCAGGCATTCAAGGTATCGTTATAGGTTCGGTAGTTCTCTCGAGAAGGGAACAAACTGAAGAGGCTCAAAAAAAGGAATCTGAAAGGCTTAAGGCACTTCAAAAAGAACTTAAAAATTTCAAAAAAGAGGTAATAAGAAGCAGGAACGAGAAGTTAATTGATCTACTTTCTGGCTGTAGGGTTAGAAAGATGGTATACGCTGATGATGATAAAGAGGTAATTGAGGGTGGTGAGGTTCTTACGAAAGATATTCTTGAGAAGCTGGATTTTGATGCTATTTCACCTGATACGGTATGGGTTGATGAGTCCGAGGTCGACAGAAAGGTTAAGCTCATCCTCGAGCGCGCAAAACTACTTATTGAAGAAAAGGAAGAGGAGATAAACGAAAAGACAAAACATGCTGGTGATATCCTTCCTGTTGGTGTGCGGCAGCTCGTTAAGGTTTATGTGGCAATGAAACGAAAGATAACCGTTGGCGATAAACTTTCGGGCAGACACGGTAATAAGGGGGTTATAGCAAAGATAGTCCCAATTGAGGATATGCCATTTTTACCTGATGGAACACCAGTCGATATTGTCCTTAATCCTCTTGGGGTTCCATCTCGAATGAATATAGGACAGATACTCGAAACACACATCGGCTGGGCTGCTAAAAAACTGGGCTTGAGAATTATTTCGCCCGTATTTAACGGGGCTACGGTTGAGGATGTTAAAAGGATGCTCATAGAAGCCGGACTCCCTCATGATGGTAAAACTATCCTTTACAACGGAAAGACCGGCGAACCATTTGAAAATCCAGCGGTTGTGGGATATATGTATATAATGAAGCTTGTACATATGGCTGACGACAAGATTCATGCCCGTTCGACAGGACCTTACTCGCTTATAACGCAGCAGCCTTTAGGTGGTAAGTCGAGATTCGGTGGACAGAGATTTGGCGAGATGGAGGTTTGGGCTCTTGAGGCATATGGTGCCGCTCACACTCTTCAAGAAATGCTCACCGTTAAATCCGATGATATAGAAGGAAGAACGAAGATATTCGAGTCTATCATAAAAGGTGAGAATCCGCCTCGCCCTGGTATACCGGCATCATTTGAGGTTTTGGTTAAGGAGCTTAAGGGACTTTGCCTTGATGTTCAACTTTTGGTTGAAGAGGAGTAAGTTTATATAAACCTAAAATAGGGGGTAAAACTATGCCTTACTGGGTTCCCCAAAGGGTATCCCCTAAAGAAGAGATACCGAAAGATTTCAATGCGGTGAAGGTCTCGCTTGCCTCACCCGAGACAATTCGATCATGGACAACGGGTGAGGTTACACGCCCGGAGACCATAAACTACCGCACACTTAAAC
>JBAMLU010000001.1:0-6358 GCA_039793385.1 bacterium | reverse complement strand
CCCGAACGCGACGGACTATTCTGTGAAAGAATATTCGGTCCTGTCAGGGATTTCGAGTGCAGCTGCGGAAAATATAAAGGCTACAGATACAAAGGTGTGGTATGTGACCGATGCGGAGTTGAGGTCACATATTCCCGTGTCAGAAGAGAAAGAATGGGCAGAATTGAACTCGCTGTGCCTGTTACTCACATATGGTTTGTTAGAAATGCCCCAAGCCGTATTGGTGCCCTCCTTGACCTCACCATCCCACAACTTGAACAGGTAATTTACTACGAATCATACATAGTCCTCGACCCAGGCAATGCACCAGGTATAAAGAAAAAACAGATACTAAGCTTTCAAGAATACATTGAACTTAAAGAATCGGGCTATGAGTTCGTTGCTGAAATGGGTGCTGCAGCAATAAAGAAACTCCTGCAGGAAATAGATATCGAAGAACTTGCTCGCGAACTTAGAACAAATTTCCGAGTTGAAACCTCATTGCAGGAAAGGAGAAAAATACAGAAAAGGCTCAGTGTCGTTGAGGCATTCAGGCAGTCGGATAATAAACCTGAGTGGATGGTGCTTGAAGTGATACCGGTTTTACCTCCAGATTTAAGACCACTCGTACCTCTTGAGGGTGGAAGGGTTGCAACAAGCGATCTCAATGACCTTTATCGCAGGTTGATAAACAGAAACAACCGACTAAAAAAACTTATAGAAATAGGTGCGCCTGAGGTTATTCTCAGAAACGAAAAGAGAATGCTTCAAGAAGCTGTTGATGCTCTTATTGATAATACCAAAAGAGCCATAGCAGTCCGTGCCGGAACTCAAAGACCGCTTAGTTCACTCTCGGAATCACTAAAGGGTAAAAAGGGAAGATTCCGCCAGAACCTGCTTGGTAAAAGGGTAGACTACTCAGGAAGGGCTGTTATAGTCGTTGGTCCCGAGCTGAAACTTTATCAATGCGGTCTTCCAAAATCTATGGCACTCGAACTCTTTAAGCCTTTCGTATTGAGGAAACTGAGCGAACTCGGTATCACACAGACTATTAAGACTGCGAAAAAATATGTCGAACGAGAAAAGCCTGAGGTATGGGATATACTTGAGGAAATAACAAGGGACCATCCTGTGCTACTAAACCGCGCACCAACATTGCACAGACTTTCAATTCAGGCTTTTTACCCGGTTCTTATAGATGGTAAAGCAATTCAAATACACCCTCTCGTTTGCGCTCCATTTAACGCAGACTTCGACGGCGACCAGATGGCAGTTCATGTTCCACTTACTTATGAGAGCCAGCTTGAGGCAAGACATATAATGCTATCCGCCCTTAATATCCTTTCGCCTGCTCATGGGAAACCACTAACAGTACCAAGTCAGGATATGGTGCTTGGATGTTATTATCTCACAAAGGAAAAAAGCGGTGGTAAAGGCGAGGGTAAAGTTTTCTCGAGCCCAAAAGAGGCTATTATAGCCTATGACCAGGGTATAATCGAATTACATAGCAAAATAAAGGTGAGAATTAACGGCAAACTCATAGAAACCACTTGCGGACGGGTAATATTCAACGAGAAAGTCCCGCATGAGGTTGGTTTCTACAACGGACTTGTCGTAAAAAGCGTGCTTGAAGACCTTGTTGCCCGTTCATACGATAAAGCCGGTCTTGAAAGGACAATCGTATTCCTCGATGACCTTAAGGAACTCGGCTTTTACTATGCAACTATCGCCGCCATTTCCATAGGAATAGATGACCTAATTGTTCCACCTGAAAAGGAAAAGATCGTCTCTAATGCAAGAAAAGAAGTAGAAAAGGTATTCGCGCAGTATAGAAGGGGGCTCATTACTGATGGCGAAAGGTATAATAAAACCATCGATATATGGACACAATCACAAAACGAAATCACCGAAATCCTTTTCGATAGGCTTTTGAAATATAATCAAGGGTTCAATCCCCTTGCGATGATGGTCGATTCTAAGGCGAGGGGTTCAAGAGACCAGGTGAGGCAGCTTGCCGGTTTGCGTGGACTTATGTCTAAGCCGCAGAAGAGACTCACTGGGCAGGAGATAATTGAAACACCTATACTCTCCAATTTTAAGGATGGGCTTACTGTTCTCGAATATTTCATATCCTCACATGGCGGAAGAAAAGGGCTTGCTGATACAGCACTGAAAACCGCTGATGCAGGATATCTCACGAGAAGGCTTGTGGATGTCGCACAGGATGTCATCATAACTGAGGATGATTGCGGAACAATTCAAGGTGTTGAAAGAGGTGCACTAAAGGATGGTGAAGAGGTTATTATACCTATTTCGGAAAGGATAGTTGGAAGGGTAGCATTTGAGAGGATAATTGACCCTGTTACAGGCGAGGTCATTGTTGAAAAAGATGAGTTGATAAGCGAGGAAGCTTCAAAGCTCATTGAGGAACGGGGTATTGAAACCGTTAAGATTCGCTCGGTATTGACCTGCAAGGCACGGCATGGTCTTTGTGCTAAGTGTTATGGAATGGACCTTGCAACCCGTGAGCTTGTGAAAAAAGGCGAGGCTGTGGGAATTATCGCAGGACAATCAATCGGAGAACCGGGAACACAATTAACATTAAGAACATTCCATGTTGGCGGTGCCGCTACTCGAGTAACAGAGTCATCAGAGGTAAAGACGAAATATGCTGGAACCCTGAGGTTCCGTGGAATACGGTCGGTACCAGCTCCTGATAACCCATCACTCGCAATAGTTCTTTCACGAAACGGCGAGATAATTGTTATAGAAAAGGACAAAACGCCTCACTCATATAAGGTTCCTTACGGCGCTTTACTGCTCGTCAAGGATAAGGATATTGTTGAAAAGGATACGGTTCTTTATATATGGGAACCATATGTTAATCCTATAATCTGTGAGGAGAGCGGGAAGGTTAAGTTTGTTGACATTGTTGAGGGTGTTTCGGTGCGGGAGGAGGTTGACCCGTCAACGATGAAGAAGCAGGTCGTGGTTGTGGATTATCGCTCGAAACCCGTTAGCCCGCGAATCGTTATTGAGAGGGATGGTAAAGAGGTAGCATCATATCCTATGCCGTTCGGTGCTCTTATACTCGTTAAAGATGGCGACGAAATCAAGCCCGGTACTATTATTGCCAAAATGATCAAGGCTTTATCGAAGGCAATGGACATAACAGGTGGTCTTCCACGGGTTGCTGAGTTGTTTGAGGCAAGAAAACCAAAGGACCCGGCTGTTGTTTCCGAGGTTGACGGCGTTGTGAAGTTCGTGCGTGAGAAAGGCGGCACATCAAGGCTCGGGCAGAAAGTTATAGTCTACGGTGACCAGGGTGTTAACTGCGAATACCTCATTCCTCGTGGTAGACACCTCCTTGTCCAGGATGGCGAAAGGGTTGTTGCAGGACAAAGGCTCTGTGATGGTCCGACTGTACCTCACGATATACTCAGAATAAAAGGAGTTTACGCCGTTCAAGAATACCTTCTGAAAGAAATCCAGGAGGTTTACAGACTACAGGGCGTCGTGATAAATGATAAGCATATTGAGGTCATTGTGCGACAGATGCTGCGGAAGGTGCGAATAACCCGTGCCGGCGAAACAAGATTCCTTGAAAATGACCAAGTAGATAGGGATGTAATTGAAGAGGAAAATGAGAGGGTTTTAAGCATAGGTGGAGAACCAGCAACATTCGAGCCGGTTCTTCTCGGGATAACCCGTGCAAGCCTTGCAACAGAATCCTTTATCTCAGCAGCATCATTCAGAGAGACCACAAGGGTCCTCACAGAAGCAAGCGCAGCAAGCAGGATAGACCGCCTCGCCGGTATAAAAGAAAATGTCATAATCGGTAAGCTTATCCCTGCTGGAACGGGATTCCCCAAATATAGAAATTTAGCTCCAGTTGTTAAAGAAGCTGAGGAAGAGTTTGCGGTTAAAGGTGCAAAAGGAGAGGAGTTTGAGGCAAAAATAGAAGGAGGTATGCAAATTGCCGACAATAAACCAGTTGATTAGGAACCCACGAAAGAAAGTAAGGAAGAAAAGTAAGGCTCCTGCACTCGGAGGGAATCCGCAGAAAAGAGGCGTTTGCATAAGAGTTTACACTATGACACCTAAGAAACCTAACTCAGCACTGAGGAAAATAGCCAAGGTAAGGCTTACGAATGGGATTGAGGTGCTTGCCTATATTCCGGGTGAGGGTCATAATCTCCAGGAGCACTCGATAGTTCTGGTTCGAGGCGGAAGGGTTAAGGACCTTCCAGGGGTTAGGTATCATATCATTCGTGGCACCCTTGATACCGCAGGGGTCGAAAATAGAAAAAAAGCTCGCTCAAAATACGGAACAAAAAGACCAAAGAAAACCATAACTAAATAAAAGCGAGGCTTAATGAGAAGAAGACGGGCTCCAAAAAGAGAATTAAAACCCGATAGGGTTTATGGCAGTCTTCTTGTTACTCGTTTCATTAACTGTATCACAAGAAAAGGGAAAAAGTCAAAAGCTGAACGGATATTCTATGAGGCAATGCGGCTGGTTGAGAAAAAAACCAAACATCCGGGAATAGAGGTTTTTCAGAAGGCAATAGATAATGTCAGTCCGGTGCTTGAGGTTCGACCGAGGCGGGTTGGAGGTGCAACTTATCAGGTGCCTATAGAGGTAAATCCTCATAGAAAAATATCGCTTGCAATAAGGTGGCTTTTAACTTATGCGAGGGCAAGAAGCGGACATTCTATGGTGGAAAAACTCGCGGCTGAGCTTATTGATGCGGCTAATAATCAGGGTGGAGCAGTAAAGAAGCGCGAGGATGTCCACAAGATGGCCGAGGCTAATAGGGCATTTGCCCATTATAAGTGGTAATAAAATACGATATGCATTCTCAAACGAGTTCAAAAACTCTCAGGAATATCGGTATTATTGCCCATATTGACGCCGGGAAAACCACAGCCACCGAACGAATTCTTTACTATACTGGTAAGATTCATTTTATGGGCGAGGTTGATGAGGGCTCTGCTACAATGGATTGGATGAAACAGGAAAAAGAAAGAGGCATCACGATTACATCCGCTGTGACAACCTGCTTCTGGAAAGAACATCAAATAAACATAATCGACACACCCGGGCATGTGGATTTCACTATTGAGGTTGAACGGTCTCTTCGCGTGCTTGATGGTGCTGTTGTTATTTTCTGCGGCGTTGGCGGCGTAGAACCACAATCTGAAACCGTTTGGCATCAGGCTGTTAAATACGGTATCCCTCGAATAGCATTTGTCAATAAACTCGACCGTATCGGCTCCAATTTCGATTTCGTGCTCGACTCTATGCGAGAAAAACTAAAAACTATACCCTGCCCTATTACAATACCTTACGGTAGTGAGGAAACTTTTTCTGGCATTATCGATGTTATTGAGGGAAAACTATATATATACGACAAGGATACACTCGGCGAAAAATTCGATACCTTCAATATTCCAGATAGCGAACTCGAGCGATACGAATATTATCGCAACAATTTGCTCGAACTTCTTTCGGAATATGATGAGGAGATATTGGCAATGTTTCTGGATAATAAGTTTGTTCCTGAGGGGAAGATACATAATGCTCTTCGACGCGCCACGCTCGAAGGTAAACTTGTGCCAGTGCTTGCAGGTTCAGCATTAAAATATATTGGTGTTCAGAAGATTCTTGATGCTGTTGTTAACTACCTTCCATCACACGAAGACCATCAACCACGACGAGGCTTTGACCCTAAAACCGGTGCGAACAAATTTCGCGAACAAAAAAGCTCTTCCCCTTTTTCTGCACTCGTATTCAAGGTTGCAACTGACCCTTATGTTGAGAGGCTATCATACATAAGGATTTATTCGGGTGAGCTTAAAGTTGGCAAACAGGTTTTGAACACAAGATTAAACCGAAAAGAAAGAATTATGAAAATATTCCGTATGCACGCTAATAAACGGGAAGAACTTCAATACGCTCCGGCAGGGGAGATAGTCGGTGTTGCCGGATTAAAGGAATCATCAACAGGTGATACAATTTGCGACCCTGAGCACCCTATTGCATATGAGGGTGTTGGGGTGATGGAACCTGTTATATATGAGGCAATTGAACCAAAAACCCAGGCAGACCTGGATATACTAAAATTAACTTTAAAAAGGATTATGGATGAAGACCCGACATTCAGGGCTAAGGTTGATGATGAAACAGGACAAACGCTTATATATGGTATGGGCGAACTTCACCTCGATGTCATTGTCAGAAGAATAAGGGAGGAATTCGGAATTGAGGTTAATGTTGGATGTCCCGGGGTTGCTTATCGTGAAGGGATTAGAAAATCGGCTCAGGGTGTGGCAGAATTCAAGAAACAGATTGCGGATAAACTCGCTTATGCTTATG